>NZ_JXXD01000167.1 GCF_000935215.1 Stutzerimonas stutzeri | reverse complement strand
TCAGCGTCACCGGCGAGCCGATCACCGAAGCGCGACTGGCCAGGCTGCGCCTCAACCGCCTGCGCAACCGCCTGCTGAGCAGCGTCGACGGGCCGCCGCCGGCGCTCAGCGAGCGGCAATTGCAGCGTGCGCTCGGCCTGCTCAAGGGGCGTGGCGTGCGGATGCCCGAGGAACCGTTGCCGGCCATCGAGCCCTATCGCGAAGGCGAGTTGCCGGATTCGATCCGCATCGCCTGCACCTCCGACGGCGGCGAGCGCTTGGACGGCAGCTTCGGCAGCTGCGCGCGCTTTCTCGTCTACCAGATCTCGCCGAGCGCCAGCCGCCTGGTCGACCTGCGCGAGCCGGGGCCGGTCGCGCCCCACGAAGATCGCCATGCCCGCCGCGCCGAACTGCTGCACGACTGCCAGCTGCTCTACACCCTGAGCATCGGCGGGCCGGCGGCGGCCAAGGTGATTCGCGTCGGCACCCACCCGGTCAAGGTCATGCGGCCGATCCCGGCCCGCGAGATCGTCGAGGAACTGCAACAGGTACTGGCCAGCGCGCCGCCGCCCTGGCTGGCCAAGGCCATGGGCAGCGAGCCGGCCCCCCGCGTTTCCACGTCTGAAAGAGAGGACACCCCATGATCAGCCAGACCCAGCTCGACGCGGTCATCCGCCAGGCCGAGAACGCTCCGTTGGACGAGGCGCTGCTCGCCAGGCTGCGCAGCGAGCACCCTGGCATCCACTTCACCTGCTGCATGGACGACGACGTGGTGGTCAATGCCAAGCCGGTTGCCGAGCGGCCGGGGTTCAACGTCTACCTGGTCAACTCCAGCCAGCACTGCTCGGTGCTGAGCAACGACCTGGACGCCGCCTCGGGCATCGTCCTGGCCGAAGTCATCGCCGATTAGAGAGCGCCCATGCACAACGACGGTAGCGAGGACATCACCCCCCTGGCGGACTGCCGCGATTGCAGCTTTCGCGGCGACCTGCTGCCCAGCGGCCGCTGCACGCCGGGCGACCGCTGCGTGGCGATCCACAGCGGCCGGCAGATCGACCGTTTCTTCCGGCAGAATCCGCAGCTGGCCGTGCACTACCTGGCCGATCCGTTCTGGGAGCGGCGCGCCATCGCCGTGCGCTACGCCCCGGTGGAGGCGCTGCTGCCGATGATCCACGACGTCGACGAAGCGGTGCGCCGTGCCGTCGCCTACCGCCTGCCGCGCGAGCGCCTGGGCGAACTCATGCGCGACCCGGATCGGGAAGTGCGCATCACCGTCGCCGACCGCCTGCCGGCCGAGCAACTGGAACGGATGGCTGCCGACCCGGATTACCTGGTGCGCGCCTACGTGGTCCAGCGCATCGCCCCGGGGCGGCTGTTCCGCTTCATCCGCGACGAGGACCGCCAGGTGCGCAAGTTCGTCGCCCAGCGCCTGCCCGAGGAAAGCCTCGGACTGATGGTCACCGACCCCGAACCGGAAGTCCGCCGCCTGGTCGCCGCGCGCCTGCATGGCGAGGACGTGCTGGAAATGCTCCACGACCCCGACTGGACGGTACGCCTGGCCGCCGTGGAAAACGCCCCGCTCGACGCCCTGCGCGAGCTGAACGAAGACGATCCCGAAGTCCGGAACGCGATCGAAGAGCGATTGGGGTAGGTTGGGTTGAGGTAGGTTGGGTGGGGCCGCCGAGGTTGAGCTCCGCGAAGCCCAACGAGCGAGGCCTCGGGTAACACAATCGTTACGGCGTTGAGCTTCGGCACGTCGGAGATTCGCCTTGGTTCCGGTGTGATGTTGGGCTTCGCCGCTTCGCGGCTCAACCCAACCTACGGGTTCGGTGCCAGTCGTAGGTTGGGTTGAGCTCCGCGAAGCCCAACGAGCTGGCACCGGGCAACGCAATCGTTATGGCGTTGAGCTTCGGCGCGTCGGAGGTTCGCTTTGGCCCCGGCGTGATGTTGGGCTTCGTCGCTTCGCGTCTCAACCCAACCTACGTCGTGCCCCGTCGTAACTGTCCAACTCTGACGTAGGTTGGGTTGAGCCTGCGAAGCCCAACGAGCGAGGCGTCGGACAACGCACTCGTCGCGGCGTTGAGCTTCGGCGCATCGGAGGTCCGCTTTGGCCCCGGAGTGATGTTGGGCTTCGCCGCTCCGCGGCCCAGCGGAGCGCCGCCCGACCCAACCTACGTGTTTCACCCAACCACCGGGCCTCAATCCCAACGTACGTGGATCGACCCCGCCGCACACACCTCACCTCCCCAATCGACCGGTATCGCTCTGTTTCTGATGTAACGATGAATCGAGGAATACGGCCAATCGGCGGCGCGTGAAACGTGCCCATGCTTGACCGGATTGAAATGGATGTAATCGATGTGCCGCTGCAGATCCTCTTCGTCCCGGATCCGGTGCTCCCAGTAGCGCCGTTGCCAGACGGCGCGCTCACGTTTGCGTCGGCGCGACAACGGAATCGCCTCGTATGCGGGCAGGCGACGGGAGAAGCCGCTCTTGATCAACGCCCAGCGCAGCGGGTAGTCGGCATCGCCCTCGGGCAGTCGCCATACGGCGTGCAGGTGATCCGGCAACACCACCTGCGCGACGATCTCGAACGGATGTCGGGCCTTTACCAGGCGAAAGGCGGCACGAAGCGCGTCGATATGCTCGGTGAGCAGGCACTGGTTGCGATCGGCCAGCCCGAGGGTGAAAAAGAACGTGCCGCCCGGCACGAAAGCGCGTCGATAGTGCATCTCATCATCCTTGATGAATTGGGCTTGGCGAAATATAGGGCAACTCGTTAGCGAAAAATGTGATCCCGATCGGTCGGCTGGTGGTTGTAGGTTGGGTTGAGCGAAGCGAAGCCCAACGCGCGCGGCGTCCGGCACGGATTCGTCACGGTGTTGCGCTTTTGGGCGTTCCGGAGATTCACCTTGGCCTCGGAGCGATGTTGGGCTTCGCCGCTACGCGGCTCAGGCTACGCGCCCCGCCCCAACCTACGATGCACCCGCCGAATCCTTTGTTGCGAACCCGACATCCGGACGCGTTTGCGACAATCAGATTTCAATACAAATCAATAAAAATCAATAAGTTGTATTTTGGTACAGGCATTGCATCCACCTCGTTGCGCATGACCATGACGACCGGAGGGTGCGATGAAAGCCAAGGACATTGCCGAGCTGCTCGACGAGCCCGCCTGCACGCACAACAAGAAGGAGAAGTCCGGCTGCGCCAAGCCGGCGCCGGGCGCCACCGATGGCGGCTGCGCCTTCGACGGCGCGCAGATCGCGCTGCTGCCGATCGCCGATGTGGCGCACATCGTCCATGGGCCCATCGCCTGCGCCGGCAGTTCCTGGGACAACCGCGGCACCCGCTCCAGCGGCCCGCAGTTGTACCGCATCGGCATGACCACCGATCTCTCCGAGCAGGACGTGATCATGGGGCGCGCCGAGAAGCGCCTGTTCCACGCCATCCGCCAGGCGGTGGAGAGCTACGCGCCGCCGGCGGTGTTCGTCTACAACACCTGCGTGCCGGCGCTGATCGGCGACGACCTCGACGCCGTGTGCAAGGCCGCCAGCGAGCATTTCGCCACCCCGGTGGTGCCGGTGGACGGCGCCGGTTTCTACGGTACCAAGAACCTCGGCAACCGCATCGCCGGCGATGCCATGGTCAAGCACGTGATCGGCACCCGCGAGCCCGACCCGCTGCCGGCCGGCAGCGAGCGCGCCGGCATCCGCGTGCACGACGTCAACCTGATCGGCGAATACAACATCGCCGGCGAGTTCTGGCACGTGCTGCCGCTGCTCGACGAGCTGGGCCTGCGCGTGCTCTGCACGCTGTCGGGCGATGCGCGTTTTCGCGAGGTGCAGACCATGCACCGCGCCGAGGTGAACATGATGGTCTGCTCCAAGGCCATGCTCAATGTCGCGCGCAAGCTGCAGGAGCGCTTCGGCACGCCCTGGTTCGAGGGCAGCTTCTACGGCATCACCGACACCTCGCAGGCGCTGCGCGACTTCGCCCGGCTGATCGGCGACGACGACCTCGCCGCGCGCACCGAAGCGCTGATCGCGCGCGAGGAAGCGAGGATTCGCGCGGCGCTGGAGCCCTGGCGCGAACGCCTGGCCGGCAAGCGCGTGCTGCTCTACACCGGCGGGGTCAAGTCCTGGTCGGTGATCTCCGCGCTGCAGGACCTGGGCATGAAGGTGGTCGCCACCGGCACCAAGAAATCCACCGAGGAGGACAAGGCGCGCATCCGCGAGCTGATGGGCGACGACGTCAAGATGCTCGACGAGGGCAACCCGCGCGCGTTGTTGCGCACGGTGGAGGAATACCGCGCCGACATCCTCATCGCCGGCGGTCGCAACATGTACACCGCGCTCAAGGGGCGCATCCCCTTCCTCGACATCAACCAGGAACGCGAATTCGGCTATGCCGGCTACGACGGCATGCGGGAACTGGTGCGCCAGCTGTGCCTGACCCTCGAGAGCCCGGTGTGGCCGGCGGTGCGCCAGCCGGCGCCGTGGGAGCGGCCCGCGTCGGCCGAGGCACAACCCCGCACGCTGGCGAACGCCTGAGGAGGTCGCGATGGCACAGATCATCAACCGCAACAAGGCGCTGGCGGTCAGCCCGCTGAAGGCCAGCCAGACCATGGGTGCCGCGCTGGCCTTCCTCGGCCTGGCGCGCAGCATGCCGTTGCTGCACGGTTCGCAGGGCTGCACGGCGTTCGCCAAGGTGTTCTTCGTCCGGCACTTCCGCGAGCCGGTGCCGTTGCAGACCACGGCGATGGATCAGGTCAGCTCGGTGATGGGCGCCGACGAGAACGTGGTCGAGGCGCTGCGCACCATTTGCGACAAGCAGCATCCAGCGGTGATCGGCCTGCTCAGCACCGCGCTGGCGGAGACCCAGGGCTGCGACCTGCACAGCGCCGTGCATCAGTTCCGCCGCGAATATCCCGAGTACGGCGACGTGGCCGTGGTGTCGGTGAACAGCCCGGACTTCAGCGGTTGCTTCGAGAGCGGTTTCGCCGCCGCGCTCAAGGCGATGATCGAGGCGCTGGTGCCCGAGCGCCGTGACCAGGTCGGCCAGCGGCCGCGCCAGGTCAACGTGCTGTGCAGCGCCAGCCTGACACCCGGCGACCTGGAATTCGTCGCCGAGAGCATCGAGAGCTTCGGCCTGCGGCCGTTGCTGATCCCCGACCTGTCCGGCTCGCTGGACGGCCATCTCGACGAGGCGGCCTTCAACCCGCTGACCACCGGCGGGCTGACCCTCGACGAGTTGGCCAGTGCCGGGCAGAGCGCCGCCACCCTGGTGATCGGCCAGAGCCTGACCGCCGCCGCCGATGCGCTGGCCGCCCGCAGCGGCGTACCGGACCGGCGTTTCGGCCTGCTGCTGGGCCTGGAGGCGGTGGATGCCTGGTTGATGGCGCTGAGCGAGATCAGCGGCAACCCGGTGCCGGAGCGCTGGCAGCGCCAGCGCCGGCAACTGCAGGACGCCATGCTCGATACCCATTTCATGC
>NZ_JXXD01000166.1 GCF_000935215.1 Stutzerimonas stutzeri | reverse complement strand
TTCGCATAATCGGTAACGTTACGTTTAATCGCGTCGGGATGATGGTTGGCTGTCCCGGCGCGATTTAATGTAACGTTGGTTATGCGCTGCGCCCCCGTCCCACTCGAAATCCCGCTTCACCTGGTTAAACAGGCACGCCTCTACGCGGCTGGTCGAGGTCCTAGCGACCTGGAAGCCGTACTTCACGTTCTGAATGATTACCCTAGGTTGTTCGCTGAGCTTCGCGAGCTGCGTCGTCGCGTTACTCAGATGGATGATGAGGGCGCCGCCTTAGACGCCCGGCTTGAAGCCTTGCAGGAAGCCTGCAGGGCTATTCTGGATCTCTAAACCCACTGGCGCTCCCTTACCCTCCATTCTGTGGCGTGCTCCGATTTGCCAAGGCGCGCGTTCATGTCTTTGCAGGCCTTGTCAGCTTGTTTCTTTGATCCGTAATCGCCCGTTTTTTCGTCCACCCATTCGACGCCGTTTGCGGATTCATATTTGAATTGCAGGACGTAACGCCTTTTCTGCTTTACGGTAACGTTACGTTTTAGTTTAGATTCTGCTTTCTCGGCTCTGGCGATCGCAGCGGCAAGTTGCTGTTCTAACTGTTCGATCCGTTCTGCAGCTGTAGCACGGACCTTCTCCAGCAGCTCAGAGGGCGCTGCATTTTCCGTAACGTTACGGCTCTTCATTCGCTCCCGATAGGCCCGCTGCTTTTCTGCTGCTGTCATAGCTGCGCCGGTAGCAGGGCGTCCGCGTTTGCGCTTGGCTGGCTGCTCGTCCAGGGGGAGGGTTTTGGTTTGCTTGTCTGCTGGGTCGATCATGCTGCGGCCTCGCACGCTTTCCAGATTGCAACGTCTATATCGTCGAAGTCTTCTATTTGTAAAAGCCCAGCCGCATACAGGGCTTGTGCGAAACCGCGCAGGCGTTCTGGCTTTAGCTCGCCCTGAATCGCGTCTTCTTGGTACGTTTCGATTACCTCGTTTAACAGGCTCGTTCTGTCCTGGCCTAGGAAGTGGCGTAGATCGTTCAAAGCGGGGAGCAGGTTAAGGCGTTTCATGACAGTCTCCTTGGTTCGTGCCTTAATTATAGTAACGTTACCATAAATAAGATAATTGTATGTTGCTATCGCGCTCGCACGTCTGATAGATAAAGTAACGTTACCGTAATTCATCCTCGATCTCGCCGCTCGCGGCGATTAGTCGCCTGCACTGCCTCCTGTCGTGCCTCATAGCGCCTGCGACGATACCCACGAAGTGGCCGCAACTATCGACCCACAAAAAAGCCCCCAGCGGCCTGCATGGCCCTCTGGAGGCTTCTCGCGATCTTCGTCCCGTTGTCCCGCCACTACCTCAACCCGCGCCCCGATCTGCCCAAAAGCAACCGCTCCTCGGCTTCTCTCTGCCGCTCTCCCAGGATCATCAGCACCGCTTACGGTTAGGTCACGAAGTTGCAGTGGTTCCGTCGCGCTTTTTGGCTGGTCGGCGGTGGGGGTGCTGTAACACCCCCAATTTACCGCACATGTCTGCGGTTTTACTCCGACAGCTCTTCCTGCTGAAACACCATGATCAGGCCTTTGATCGCCCGCTTGACCTCGGCCTGCTGCTGCTCATCCAGCTCGGCTATGGCACCGAACAGCCGGCTGAGCTCCGCTTTTATCGAGCGCTCGTCTGGCTCCATGAGTATCTCGTCGGTCGAGACCCCGAGGCCCTTTGCTATTGCCCGTATCGGGACTGCGGTCGGCTGGGATTGCCCGTTCTCATATTTCCGGTAGCTGCCAACTGGCACACCACATATGGACGCCGCTTCTTCCACGGTTAAGCCCTTGTTTTCACGCGCCTTTCTGATGTTGTTGGCGACTGACATATCCGTCTGACTCTGCATGTGCTCTGTGTCCATGGATGCTAACCCCTGCTTTTCGTGGTGATCCCATATCCGGGCATTCTACAGACCGGATAAGCCTTGACTCGTTCAAACCGTATGCGGTAGCTTCCCGGCCCATATATGGGCCTTGACGGATTTCACGGGATGCCGCTTTCTGCTGACCAGCGATCAGTGATGTTCATCGACTACTTGTCGGTGGAGCAGGTTTACCCATTCGATCTGCCGAAAATCGCTGACATCACCATCGAGCGTTATTGCTCGCGCACTGGTGAACGACTGAGCGTCAGCCAGCCCGGTGTGAAATATGAAGGCTCGCATTCGACTTCGATCAGCATCCGTGTTGACGGTCGCAAGCTGATCATCCAGGGCAACCCGAGTGCGGTTGATCGATTGGATAACTTGTTTGGTTATCAAACTGTTGAACAATGCGTTGCGGTCTATAACCGCATCCTGGCGAATCTGCGTGATGAAGCTGGGAATCCAGTTCATATGCCGATGCTCTCCAAGTGCACTCGGCTGGAATTCATGCAGGCCCCCGCATCAAGGGTTATTCGCAAAAAGAGGGAAGGGGCCAGCGGCACAATTCAGACCGTTGAAACCACGCACCGGCACACTACTGTCGGCGACGGCATGCGGATCACCCGAATTGACCTGACAACGAATCGAGCTGTTGGCCAAGGTAACGAATTTCAATATGTGTCTTCCCTCAGCACGCAACGCGCCGGTTATAAGCCCGGCCATTTGTATGAAGACGGTTGTACTGTTGATTGGCAAGCTCGGGACCAGTATCGCAAGGCTTATATAAAAGCGAAGGCTATTGCGAAGTTCCTACTACCCAAGGCTCGTCGCAATTTCGGCGACGACTCCCCCGAAGTTAAATATTTGCGCGACCTGATTTTTTATTGCGATGCTAATGGTGTTGTTCGCATGGAGCAGGAACTTAAGCGCGAATATCTATTGCGCGAAGGCCTCTGCTGGTGGGGGCTTTTTGATGAATCAAGATTTCAGACTATACATAACGCATTTTTGAAGATAGACGACCGATTGAAGGTGACGGCTATGGATTTTGAGACTATCAGTGACCACCTCATCTCTGAAGGCGTGGTTAAAGACGTTCGCGCTGCCAATACAACCGCCATGTACGCGATTAACTGGATGACTGGTAAAGCTAAGTTTGACTTTACTAAGCGCTCCATCCAGACCCATCGCGCTCGTCTTCGGCGGATTGGCATTGATATTGCCAATCCATGCGACGCACTGAAAGTTCGCCCGGTTGTTCATGTTGCAAGCCGCGAAGTTATTCCGGTTGACGTCCTGCCAATTCCGACTTGGTATCGCCGCCCGAATCATTTGCAGGTGGCAGCATGAGAATCGAAGGCGGCTATTGCTGCGACTATTGCTCGGCTCGCCTGATTGACGATATTGAGCTCGATGCTTATCAGGCGCATTCCTGGGCGGCTCAATCTGAACACGTTTGCATGTTCTGCGTGTTTGGCGTTGAGCCTGAGCATAAAGGGGAGGGCGATCAATGATCGTCTCCGGCTATCAGGGCGCAAGTCTTTCTGCTTCTGATCGTCGGCGCCTGGAACAGCAGCGGCTTTATTCGCGTCCGCAGTCGAACTTCCTTCGCGAACAAACCGAACAAACACTGGCGGAACTTGATCGCCGCAAAGAACAGGGCGTTAAGCCTGAACGCCTATGGTTTCTAGAATTTGAAGCCAAGGGCACACCATGCGTTGCCGAGTTGTTCGGCTTCTAATCTGGAGAGTCTCATGATCATTGTTAAAGGTACTGTTGTTGGTGTTGTTGATAAGGGCGAAGACGATAAGCGCTGGGCCATTATCGGCCTGCAAACTTCTTCGAAGGATCGCGACGGCCTTGATGTTGTTCAGACCATCAAAGTTCGCGTATTCGGCGATGCGATCAAAGGCGGCCTTCATAACGCCTATCGCCAGCAAGTAGGAGCGGAAGTTTTTGCGCCTGTGACTATCGGCGTGAACGATCGCTATAACACTGTCGAGTATTTGCTGGCTGGTATTCCGCTGCGCATTCAAGACGTGGGCTCTAGCAGCGGTCCCAAGCCTGTTGAATCGAAGACTGCGTAATGGAAGCGTTCCTCGCCAATATCACGCTTGGCGATCTATGGGCGCTTCAGCTTGTTTCCGCCATGGCGCAATTAATTGGCCTTGGATTAATTCACGGTCACCAGCGATAGGGGGGTTGATATGGCGTTGTCCTGGTCTGTCTATCTCTTCGTTGCTGGTGGCTTTCTAGGTTGTCTCGGGATCGGCATCGCCTGGGGTATGTTCCGGCTCAGCTGGAAAGAAGTTCTCGATGTCTCTGTTTAACACAACAAGGGGAAACACCATGGAAAAACTGAAAGCGCTGTTCGCCGGCAAGCCGGCTGCTGTTATTGCGGTGGGTTCTGCCGCTGCTGTTCCGATGGTTGCGAATGCGGCTATCACCGTTCCGCCTGAGATGCTGGAAGTGTTCACCGATCTGGCAACTGCCTTCGGTACTCTGATGGCTGCGGGTGCTGTTCTGTTCGGCGTTATTCGCGGTGGCGTTGCGCTGTTCAAACTGGCCCGCACCATGTTCTCGGCAGCGGGAGCTTAAGACGATGGCCGGTAGTTCGCGCAAGTCTATCGGCCTGAATCTGGCCCTCACGCTTATGGCGTGGGGGTTTTCCTCTTTTTTATATGCTGAGTCTGGTCGTTTTTATATTCCGGCAATTGGTAATTCAACAATCGGGGTCACTAGGGAAGACGCTTGTTCTCTGATCCCTGATGATAGGATTAGTAAAACATGGTACTACGGTGGTGCTACTTGGCAGCTTGTCGGCTTTTCAAAGGCTGACTCTTATTGCCGGTATGATTATAAGCACCCGACTACCGGCGAAATTCGTGTTGGCGCCTCTTCTTTTCAGATTTATGCGTTCTCTGACTGTCTTTCTGTTCAGGGTCAAACTAAGGAGTTTCGCGGACCTGACTCTCCTATTATTTGGTCTGGTACTTCTGGTTTTGTTTCGTGGTCTGAAAGTAATGCTGGTGATCAGTGTTTCGAAGCTTGCAATTATACCGGCGCGGCTAAAACCACTTGTTATCTCACTCCAGGCTCAACTGATTCCGGTTTCTGTAATTTTATGGCGGGGGCCGATGGGGATAATTGCTCTGGCTCTGATCCTCTTGCCTCTTCTGGTGAACCTATCGTTCGGCCTGACCCTATCGACCCACCTGACCCTACTGACCCCACAAACCCTGGTGGCGGCGATGGTGGTGGCTCTGGCGGCGGAGGCGCGGATGGGTCCAATGGTCCTCCATTGATTCCGCCTGATGCTGAAGACACTACCGATCCTGATCCAGCTGCTGCTGGGGATGTTGCTACGCTTGGCAACCGCCTTGTCGATGCTACTTATGCCGCTGCAAACGGCGTTATTTCTGCGATCAACGGCGTTGGTAACAAAGTTGATGGTGTGGGTAAGAAAGTCGATGGCCTTGGTGACAAGATTGATGACCTGGGCGACTCGCTCCAGGGCGAATCCTATTCAGAGGGCGAGGGGGAGGGCGCTGGCAATGCTGATGGCATTGGTGATGAAGCTGGCGACTCGCTTGCCGATCTAATTAATAGCGCAGTTGATGAGGCAAAGCAGGCGCGCACCGATTCATTTAACGAGGAAGTTGACAAGGTTGACGGCATGCTCGGTGAATGGTTTGGCGAGGATGCTTCTGGCGTTGGTGGTGCCATATTGGACGGACTGTTTCCTAAGTCCTCTAGTTGTTCTGAATTCAATGTTGTATGGCACGCCAAGGGTTATTCGCTCACGCTTCCTGTCTGCGAGCTAACACGTCTCAAGTCAATTCTTGAATGGGTTTTCGGCATTCTTACTGCGATTGCTGTTTGGCGAATTCTGATGAATACGCTTAATCAAGCTGCGGCCTCCGCTGTCCGTTATTCCTGATGAAACGGCGCATGGCGTGACTCGGCGCAGCCGGGGCGGCGACATGCGCCGTTTCTTTTACATCTCGGAGTTATAGAGCATGCAATTTATTATCGGCTTCCTTGCTTCGTTCTTTGGGCGTTTGTTTGCTTGGTTTGGGCGCTTCCTTCTCGCTTTTCTTTCGCCGCTGGTTATTCCAATAGTCCAAGGCTTTGCCAAGCTTACCTCTAACCTGACGGTTGTTCTCGTCATGTTTACTGTTATAGGTGGGTTTATTGCTGCTTTTATTGCCACTCTGACAGCGCTCGGCTCTGCTGTTGTTTCCTTTGTCCCGTCCGAATATGTTTCCATTGGTCGAATGTTTGTTCCTGATAACTTGGCGACATGCATATCTATTGTCGCCGCTGCAAAGTTCTATCAGATTATTCTCCTCTGGAAGATTAAGGTTGTTGAAACTTTGGCGGCTGCAAAGTAATGGCCGTTTATATCGTTACCGGAAAGCTGGGCGCTGGTAAAACCTTGCTTTGTATTCAGAAGATACTTGAATATCTGAAAGCAGGGCGGCCAGTTGCTGTTAATGTTGATGTGCGAATGAATAAGCTTTGTCGCAAGAATAACAAGCATTCCCGGCTTGTTCGTCTTCCTGATCTGCCAACTGCTAGTGATTTGCTCGGGCTTGGTTATGGCTGCGATATTTATGACGAGGAGAAGTTCGGCGGCATCTTCCTTGATGAGGGTGGCGTTTGGCTGAATTCTCGCGATTGGAACGCGAAGGGGCGAACTGATCTTTTAAACTTCTTTCTCTTTTTGAGGAAGCGTCGTTGGGATTTGTGGCTCTGTGTTCAGAACGTTAATGTCATTGATAAGCAGATTCGTGAATCTATTGCGGAGCATGTCGTTTATATAAGTCGACTTGATAAGTTGAAGCTTCCGTTTCCGTTTGGTTTCTTGCTTCGTGTTTTTACGCTTGGCCGATTCAAAGGGAAGTTGCCGAAACTTCATCTCGCTACTGTCAAACTCGGCTGCAAGCATCTAGCACCCAAGGTTGATACATGGGCGTATCGCGGCGAAGATTTTTATGATTTCTACGATACAACGCAGGAATACAATCAGGGTTATGATAAGGGCGCCTATTCCATGCTTCCGCCTGGCTATTGGCGTTCTCCTATTCCCGCTGCGAAACGTGGAGTCATGTTCATCATGCGCGCAACCAAAATATTCTTTCGTCGCACCAGAGTACTCAATGCGTTTTTCTTGGGTGCTGTTCTTTCCCTGATCTTGTCGTTTGCGATTTTTTCAGGGATTGCGTTTGTGTCTTCTCGCCCTGGTGCGGCGGTGGTTTCATCTGGTCCCGTTGTAACGGACAAGCTTGTCCATCTTGAAAAGTACCGTGGCTATCGTGTGGCTTTCTACTCGCTGGTTAACGGTCGCCACGACTATACGTTTATGGATGCTGCTGGCTCTCGCGTTACCACGAATGACCTTATTGGAGAGCGCATCCTCGTTATTCCTGCTGGCCCGCGCTCTGCCGTTTTGCGGCGGGGCGATGAATCCCTGACTCTTACAAGGTAGTTCCTTTATGCGCTGCTTATCTGCTCTGGTTGGTTTGCTGCTGACTGTTCCTGCGTTCGCCGAAGAACGGGTTGAGTTCTTCGACTCGTCACTTCGTGATTTCGTCGAATGGTCTAGTGCGATTATTGGCCGGCCTGTTGTTGTTGGTGCTGACGTCAAAGATGTTCCGGTTTCTGTCTTTGCATCGTTCAATGGCAAGGGCGAACTTGCTTCGCTCCTGGAGCAGACTGTTGTAGCTTCCGGCATGTTTTATTCTGATTCGGGTCGCACGATTCGTATCAGTGCGCAGCCGATCCCTGAGAAGTTTGATCTTGAAACTGCTGTCCTGGAGCTGCAGCACTTGCAAAGTGATTTTGCTGCCGGCTCCATTCGCGAGTTGCTGGTGTCACTTTCTCAAGTTCCTGGTGCTGACTCGCCTATTGCTGGTGTTCAGGTTTCTGCCTCGCCGACCACTAACTCAGTGATCATCACTGCAACCCAGTCGCAGATCGCGGCGGTGCGTCGTGTCCTGGAGGAGATCGACCGGCCCCGTCGCCAGGTGGTGATTACGGCTGTCGTGGCCGAGCTGGCCGACGATGACTTCGAATCGCTTGGCCTGAATGTCGGCGCTGCGTTCGGCGGTGATTCTCATGATGTGAGCCTGTCAGGGCGTGCTGTGGCGTCGCGTGATGTGTCCGACCTCGGGTTCAGTCTGACCTTCAGCGGCCCGACGCTCTCAGCGTTCCTGCAGGCCGTCAAATCGACCGGTCGCAATCGCATCCTGTCGACGCCTCAACTGCTGACCCTCAATCGCGAGGCTGCTTCCATCGTCGTCGGCCAGAACGTCCCATTCATCACTGGCGAGACCACTAGCGCAGCAACGCCGGCTAGCGACCCGTTCCGCACCATCTCCCGGCAGGATGTGGGCGTTACGTTGAGCGTCCGGCCGTTCATCACGCCATCAGGCTCCATCGAGCTGCAGGTCGAGCAGAGCGCTTCCTCGGTGTCTTCCGATCTGTCGGCCTCGGACATCATCACCAATACTCGGCGGATCAATACGACTGTTCAGCTCCAGGATGGTGGCGGTGTGCTGCTGGGTGGTCTGCGATCGCAGGAATCGGAGCAGAGCGCGTCTCGCGTGCCGTTTCTGTCGTCGATCCCTGTCGTCGGGCGGCTGTTTCGCTTTGATTCCACGCGCGACAGGGCCACGAACCTCGTTGTGCTGCTGACGGCTCGCGTGCACGGCGATATCGACGCTGTCGACGTGGTTGATCCTGTCCGGCCATTGCTTGGCGTCGTGGGGAGCTGACATGCGCATTACGGACGATCTGTTGGCCAAGGCTGAGGAGTTCAGGCAGGCACAGTTGGAGTATTTCGAGCTTCCTGCTGCTGATCCTGAACGGCTGTCAGTTGCTCGTCGCCAGTGGCAGCGGGCGGCTTGTGATTTCGCCGCGATGGTGCTCGAATTGCTTGATGATGGGCGCGCGCTTTAAATCAGGCGCTTCGCATAATC
>NZ_JXXD01000165.1 GCF_000935215.1 Stutzerimonas stutzeri | reverse complement strand
ATGAGCCGGGTGGCAACTCGAACAACCAGGATCCCTGGGGCAGTGGTGGCGGTGGCCGTCGCGGTGGTGGCGGTGGCGACCAGAAAGGCCCGCCGGATCTCGATGAGGCTTTCCGCAAGCTGCAGGACAGCCTGAACGGCATGTTCGGTGGCAAGAAGCGTGGCGGCGGCAGCAATTTCGGTGGCAGCGGCAAGCGCGGCGGCTTCGGTCTGGTTTGGATTGCCCTGGTCGTGCTGCTGGCCGTCTGGCTGTTCAATGCGATCTATATCGTCGACGAGCAGGAGCAGGCCGTCGTGCTGCGCTTCGGCAAGTATCACGAGACGGTCGGGCCGGGCCTGAACATTTACTTCCCGCCGATCGATCGCAAGTTCCAGGAAAACGTCACCCGCGAGCGTTCTTACAGCAAGCAGGGGCAGATGCTCACCGAGGATGAGAACATCATCGAGGTGCCGCTCACCGTTCAGTACAAGATCAGCAATCTGCAGTCTTTCGTGCTCAACGTCGATCAGCCTGAGGTGAGCTTGCAGCATGCTACCGACAGTGCCGTTCGCCACGTGGTGGGTTCGACTGCCATGGATCAGGTGCTCACCGAAGGCCGTGAGGTCATGGCTGGTGAGGTCAAGGAGCGTCTGCAACGGTTTCTCGACAACTATGGCACTGGCATCGTCGTCACTCAGGTCAACTTGCAGAGTGCGGCAGCGCCGCGTGAAGTGCAGGAAGCGTTCGATGATGTGATCCGTGCACGTGAAGACGAGCAGCGTGAGAAGAATCAGGCCGAATCCTACGCTAATGGCGTGATCCCCGAAGCCCGTGGTCAGGCCCAGCGTATGCTGGAGGAGGCCAGCGGTTATCGCGATGCGGTGATTTCGCGTGCCACAGGTGAGGCGGACCGCTTCAGCAAGCTGGTCGCCGAGTACCGCAAGGCGCCGGAGGTCACTCGTGAGCGTCTGTATCTGGAAACTATGCAGGAAGTCATGAGTAACACCAGCAAGGTCATGGTTAGCGGTGATGGAGGGCAGAATCTGCTCTACCTGCCACTGGATAAGATGATCAACAGCCGTGGCGCAAGCACGCCGGCTCCAGCCGGAGTTGCGTCGGGCGCGGCTACCCAGGGCACCCGTCTGCCGCCGGAGCTGGATCCGCGTGAAGTTCGTACGAGGGAGAGCCGCTGATGAGCAATAAATCCCTTACCGCTCTGATCGTGGGCGTTGTGGCGGCAATCGTTCTGTGGAACAGCTTCTACATCGTCTCGCAGACCGAGCGTGCAGTCCTGCTGCGCTTCGGCCGCATCGTCGAGCCTGATGTGAAGCCTGGCCTGCACATGAAGATTCCGTACGTGAACTCAGTGCGCAAATTCGATGCGCGACTGCTGACACTGGATACCACGACTTCCCGTTTCCTGACCCTGGAAAAGAAAGCGCTGATGGTCGACTCCTACGCCAAGTGGCGTGTGGATGATGCCGAGCGCTTCTACACCGCGACCTCGGGGATGAAGCAGATTGCCGATGAGCGCCTGGCTCGCCGTCTGGAGGCGGCGTTGCGTGACCAGTTCGGTAAGCGCACGTTGCACGAGTCCGTTTCCGGTCAGCGTGACGAGCTGATGGCTCAGGTCACAACCAGCCTGAACCGCGCCGCTCAACAGGAGCTGGGCATCGAAGTGGTCGATGTGCGCGTCAAGGGCATTGATCTGCCGCGGGAAGTCAATCGCAGCGTGTTCGAGCGGATGAGCTCTGAGCGTGAGCGTGAGGCTCGTGAGCATCGCGCCAAAGGTAAAGAGCTAGCCGAAGGTATCCGTGCCGACGCCGATCGTCAGCGCCGTGTCCTGCTGGCCGAGGCGTTCCGCGAGGCTGAGGAGCTGCGCGGTGATGGCGATGCCCAGGCTGCTGCCATCTATGCCGCGGCGTATGGTCAGGATCAGGAGTTCTATGCCTTCCATCGCAGTCTGCAGGCTTATCGCGAGAGCTTCTCCAGCAAGGAAGACGTCTTGGTGCTCGATCCGAAGAGTGATTTCTTCCGTTATCTGGAAAAGAGCAACTAGTTGATGGCGAGATGAAGGTCACCCGGCGGCACGGCCGTGCCGTCGGGTGACCGTTAGAGAAAAGATTGCTATGATCCGCCAGCCGGGAAAATCCCGGCTTTTTTGCGTCTGTGCCCTTGAGGTCGCAGGCTGTCCCAGGCATGCAGCGGTCATGCCGATCCCTTCACAGGGCATGGCTCGGATGCCATGGTTCGAATACAACTGCACGCGACCGAAGGCCGGCTAAGGCTGCTGCCGCGGTTTTCGTCTGGGCTTACCGGAACGAGAGGTGATTTCGCGAATGGCAACGGTAGACCGCTGGCTTTTGCCAGATGGCATCGAAGAGGTGCTGCCGCCGGAGGCGGCGCGTATCGAAACGGCGCGTCGGCGCGTGCTGGACCTGTTCCAGTGCTGGGGCTACGAGCTGGTCATCACCCCGCACGTGGAGTTTCTCGAGTCGTTGCTCACCGGTTCCGGGCAGGATCTGGATCTGCGTACGTTCAAGGTCATCGACCCGCTTTCCGGTCGCCAGATGGGGCTGCGGGCTGATATCACGCCACAAGTGGCCCGGGTCGACGCGCATACCCTGCGTCGCGAAGGTCCCAGTCGCCTGTGCTATGCCGGTAGTGTGTTGCATGCCAAGCCGCAGGCGCTTTCCACCTCGCGCAGCCCTATCCAGTTGGGGGCTGAGCTGTATGGTGATGCGTCTGCTGCCAGTGATATCGAGGTCATCAGTCTGATGCTGGAAATGCTCGAGCTTGCCGAGGTGCCGGATGTGCATATGGATCTCGGGCATGTGGGCATCTATCGCGGTCTGGCCAAGGCTGCCGGGCTGAGCGGCGAAGCCGAGCAGCGGTTGTTCGATGCGCTGCAGCGCAAGGCGATGGACGAGATTGCCGAGCAGACTGCTGCGCTCGATCCTGCATTGGCCGGCATGCTGCGCGCGCTGGCGCGGTTGTGCGGTGGGCGGGAAGTGCTCGATCAGGCGCGTATGGCGCTGGCGGCTGCGCCCGCCGAGGTGCAGGCCGCGCTGGAAACGCTGACGGCCATTGCCGATCAGCTGGCGGCGCGTTATCCGGATGTGCCGCTGTATTTCGATTTGGGCGAGTTGCGTGGCTATCACTACCATACTGGAGTGGTGTTCGCGGTGTTCGTACCCGGCGTCGGTCAGTCGATCGCGCAGGGTGGTCGTTATGACGACATTGGTGCCGACTTCGGTCGCGCACGCCCGGCGACGGGTTTCTCCACCGACCTGAAGACGCTGGTCAGTCTGGGCAGTGCTGATCTTTCCGCGCCTGTGTCGGGCGTTTGGGCGCCGCAAGACGGTGAACCGGGTCTGTGGGATGCGGTCCGTCAGCTGCGGCGTCAGGGTGAGCGCGTGGTGCAAGCCCTTGATGGGCAGTCGCGAGCCGATGCTGCGCAGCTCGGCTGCGACCGGCAATTGCAATTGAAGGATGGTGTCTGGACGGTGGCTTCGCTGGCGTCCTGATGGCTGTGGCGCCGCGCTGCGGCGCTGGCCTGGTTTCGATTATCGCCGGTTGCGACCGGCATGCTTCGCCGAAGAGGACAGAGGGTTATGGGTAAGAACGTCGTGGTCCTGGGCACCCAGTGGGGTGATGAGGGCAAGGGCAAGATCGTCGATCTGCTGACCGATCAGGCGGCTGCGGTCGTGCGTTACCAGGGCGGCCACAATGCCGGACATACCCTGGTCATCGACGGTGAGAAGACCGTGCTGCACCTGATTCCGTCCGGCATCCTGCGTGACAATGTGCAGTGTCTGATCGGCAACGGCGTGGTGGTCGCTCCCGATGCGCTGCTGCGTGAGATCACCAAGCTGGAAGAAAAGGGTGTGCCGGTACGCGAGCGCCTGCGCATCAGTCCGTCCTGCACGCTGATCCTGCCGTACCACGTGGCGCTGGATCAGGCGCGTGAGGCTTCGCGCTCGGAAGGCAAGATCGGCACGACGGGGCGTGGCATTGGCCCGGCTTACGAGGACAAGGTTGCACGTCGCGGCCTGCGCATTGCTGACCTGTTCAACCCGGAGCGCTTCGCGGTGAAGCTGCGCGAGCTGCTGGAATACCACAACTTCGTGCTGCAGAACTTCTACAAGGTCGAGCCAGTTGATTTCCAGAAGACCCTAGATGAGGCGCTCGGCTACGCGGAAATCCTCAAGCCGTTGATCACCGATGTCACCGCCCGCCTGCACGAGCTGCGCAAGCAGGGTGCCTGCATCATGTTCGAGGGCGCGCAGGGCTCGCTGCTGGACATCGACCATGGCACCTATCCCTATGTCACCAGCTCCAGCACCACCGCCGGCGGCACTGCTACCGGTTCGGGCTTCGGTCCGCTGTATCTGGATTACATTCTCGGTATCACCAAGGCATACACCACGCGCGTGGGTTCGGGTCCGTTCCCGACCGAGCTGTTCGATGATATCGGTGCTCGCCTGGCTGAGCGCGGTCACGAGTTCGGTTCCACTACCGGTCGTGCGCGGCGCTGCGGCTGGTTCGATGCAGTGATCCTGCGTCGTGCCATCGAGATCAATAGTATATCCGGCATCTGCCTGACCAAGCTCGACGTGCTCGATGGTCTGGAAGCGATCCGCATATGTGTCGGTTACAAGGATCGTAACGGCGATGTTCTGGTTGACGCGCCGACCGATGCGGACAGCTATGACGGCCTGCAGCCGGTATACGAAGAGATGCCGGGCTGGAGCGAGTCGACTGTTGGTGCGAAGACCCTTGATGAGCTGCCCGCCAATGCGCGTGCGTACATCAAGCGTCTCGAGGAGTTGGTCGAGGCGCCGGTGGATATCATCTCCACCGGCCCGGATCGCAACGAAACCATTGTGCTGCGCCATCCTTACGCCTGATCAAGGCTGCAGGTACAAAAAGACCGCCTTCGGGCGGTCTTCTTTTGTCTGGCGTGGCCGGCTATCGGAAGGGGCGGTTCTATCAGTTGCTCGCCGAAACGAAAAAACCGAGCCAGGGGCTCGGTTTTTTCTTGAAGAGTGGTGCCCAGGAGAAGACTCGAACTTCCACGGTGTTGCCACCGCTAGGACCTGAACCTAGTGCGTCTACCAATTCCGCCACCTGGGCACATTGCGATGATCGCTCACCGACTTTTTGCCATTTCACCGATCAGATCGGTCGAAGTCGGCTTCTTCGTCTTGCATGAGACTCGCCATGTCGCAGCGGGTTTCATTTGAATAAGTGGTGCCCAGGAGAAGACTCGAACTTCCACGGTGTTGCCACCGCTAGGACCTGAACCTAGTGCGTCTACCAATTCCGCCACCTGGGCACTAGAAACGATGATACTAAGCCGTTTCCGTGTTACAACGTCTGCCAGACATTGTGGGCGCGAACTATACGGCTGAGGTTTGGCCTTGTAAACCCCTGATGGCGAAAAATAATTCGCGTGAAAGCTGCCGTCCGGGAGCGATTCGCGCTTCAATAGAAGAAGGGCGTTCTGGCCCTATAAATGAATGAAAGGTGACATCTCTTAATGGCCGATTGGCAATCCCTCGATCCCGAGGCCGCTCGTGAAGCGGAAAAGTACGACAACCCCATTCCCAGTCGCGAGCTGATTCTCCAGCATCTCGGTGAGCGCGGCTCCCCGGCGGCCCGCGAAGAGCTGGTTGAAGAGTTCGGACTGGTGTCCGAAGAAGATATCGAAGCGCTGCGTCGCCGACTGCGAGCGATGGAGCGTGATGGTCAGCTAATCTACACCCGGCGCGGCACCTATGCCCCGGTGGACAAGCTGGACCTGGTCTGTGGTCGCGTCAGTGGGCACCGTGACGGCTTCGGTTTTCTCATCCCAGATGACGGCAGCGATGACCTGTTTCTCAGTCCCGCGCAGATGCGCCTGGTGTTCGACGGCGACCGCTGTCTGGCGCGCGTTGCGGGGCTTGATCGGCGTGGGCGTCGTGAGGGCGCGATCGTTGAAGTGATCAGTCGGGCCCACGAAAGCATCGTTGGTCGCTACCACATTGAGAGCGACGTCGGTTTTGTCATTCCTGACAACCCGAAAATCCAGCAGGAAGTGCTGGTGACCCCGGGCCGCGCGCTCGACGCCAAGCCGGGGCAGTTTGTCGAGGTCAAGATCACTCACTGGCCGACCCAGCGCTTCCAGCCGCAGGGCGACATCGTCGAGGTGATCGGCAACTACATGGCGCCGGGCATGGAAATCGACGTGGCGCTACGCAGCTTCGATATCCCGCATGTCTGGCCGGAAGCGGTGCTGAAGGAAGCGTCCCGGCTGAAGCCCGAGGTCGAGGAAAAGGACAAGCACAAGCGCGTCGATCTGCGCCATCTACCGTTCGTGACCATCGATGGTGAAGACGCGCGCGACTTCGACGATGCGGTCTATTGCGAGAAGCCTGGCGGCTGGAAGCTCCTGACAGGAGGTTTCCGCCTGTATGTCGCCATTGCCGACGTGTCGCACTACGTTAAGGTCGACTCGGCGCTCGATAAGGAGGCCGTGGTTCGCGGCAACTCGGTGTACTTCCCTGAGCGGGTGGTGCCGATGCTGCCTGAGCAGCTTTCCAACGGGCTCTGTTCGCTGAATCCGCAGGTCGATCGCCTGGCCATGGTCTGCGAGATCACGCTGAGCAAGTCGGGAAAGATGACCGACTACCAGTTCTACGAGGCGGTGATTCATTCCCATGCGCGACTGACCTACAACAAGGTCAGCGCGATGCTGGAGCAGCCCAAGTCAGCCGAAGGCAAGCGGCTGAGCGGGGAGTACGCCGAAGTGTTGCCGCATCTCAAGCAGCTCTATTCGCTGTACAAGGTGCTGCTCAAGGCGCGTCATACCCGCGGCGCGATCGATTTCGAGACTCAGGAAACACGTATCGTCTTCGGTGCCGATCGCAAGATCGCCGAGATCAAGCCGACCGAGCGCAACGATGCGCACAAGCTGATCGAGGAGTGCATGCTCTGCGCCAACGTCGCCACGGCGGCATTCCTGCAGAAGCATGAGATCCCAGCGCTTTATCGTGTCCACGATGCGCCGCCGCTGGAGCGTCAGGAAAAGCTGCGCGCCTTTCTCGGTGAACTGGGTCTCTCGTTGCACAAGGGCAAGGAAGGTCCGACGCCGAAGGATTACCAGGCGCTGCTGGAGCAGATTCAGGGGCGCCCGGATTTCCATGTGATCCAGACGGTCATGCTGCGCTCGCTGAGTCAGGCCGTATATAGCGCCGAGAACAATGGTCACTTTGGCCTGAACTACGAGGCTTACGCCCACTTCACTTCGCCAATCAGGCGTTATCCCGATCTGCTGGTGCACCGCGCCATTCGCAGTGTCATCCGCTCCCGTCGAGACACGCCTCATGTGCGCCGCGAAGGCGCTACCAGCATGCCCAAGGCGCGAATCTATCCGTACGACGAAGCCGCGCTGGAGCAGCTGGGCGAGCAATGCTCGATGACCGAGCGACGCGCCGACGAAGCTACCCGCGACGTCACTAACTGGCTCAAGTGCGAGTTCATGAAGGATCGTGTCGGCGAGGCCTTCCCTGGTGTGATTACTGCGGTGACTGGCTTCGGCCTGTTCGTCGAGCTGACAGACATCTACGTAGAAGGGCTGGTGCATGTCACTGCCATGCCGGGCGACTACTACCACTTCGATCCGTTGCACCACCGCTTGTCCGGTGAGCGCAGTGGGCGCAGTTTCCGTCTCGGCGACAGCGTCGAGGTGCGCGTCATGCGCGTCGATCTGGATGAGCGCAAGATCGATTTCGAGCTGATCGGTGGTGGTACCAAGTCTGCTCCGGGGCAGCGTGACGGTGCGAGCCGTGGACGCGAGCCGGGCAATGCCGATGTGCGCAAGAGTCGAGAGCTGAAGAAGGCATTGCTCGCCGAGGCGAAGGGCGGCAGGAAGGGCAAGAGCGAGAAGGCGGCGGGCGGGAGCAAGTCGCGATCAGGCTCGACCAAGCCGAAATCTGCAGCCAAGTCAGGTGACAAACCCACCGGCTCGAGTGGCGGTGCCAGAAAGCGCAAGGCCAAGTCATGAGTCAGCTAGAAAAGATCTACGGCCTGCACGCTGTCGAGGCATTGCTGCGCCATCATCCCAAGCGCGTCAAGCAGGTATGGCTGGCAGAGGGTCGCGGCGATCCGCGCGCCCAGATGGTGATCGAGCTGGCTGCTCAGGCACGTGTGAGTGTCGGGCAGTGTGAGCGGCGGGAGATGGATGCCTGGGTCGAAGGCGTGCATCAGGGTGTGGTCGCCGAGGTGAGCCCCAGTCAGATATGGGGTGAGGCCATGCTCGAGGAGTTGCTTGATCGCGCCGATGGCCCGCCGCTGCTATTGGTGCTGGATGGTGTGACGGATCCGCACAACCTCGGTGCCTGTCTGCGCACCGCGGACGCGGCCGGTGCGCTCGCCGTGATCGTGCCGAAAGACAAATCGGCCACTCTCAATGCCACCGTGCGCAAGGTTGCCTGCGGTGCGGCGGAAGTGATTCCGCTGGTCGCCGTGACCAACCTTGCGCGTACGCTGGAGAAGCTGCAGCAGCGTGGATTATGGGTCGTGGGGACGGCGGGCGAAGCCGAGCAATCACTCTACGATCAGGATCTCACCGGGCCCATCGTGCTTATCATGGGTGCCGAGGGTCGCGGTATGCGGCGCCTGACGCGTGAACACTGTGATTATCTGGTACGCCTGCCCATGGCCGGCAGCGTCAGCAGTCTGAACGTTTCTGTGGCGACCGGCGTATGCCTGTTCGAGGCGCTGCGTCAGCGCAAGAGCGCCAAGGTCGCTGGCTGAACGCCTGACCTGCTGATCTGAAACCGATTGACCTTTTTGTGGTCAATCGGTGTCCAGGCCCGTCCGCGGATAGCGGCTTCTCGTCATATTTTGCTTGAGGGCTCCGGGTGCTGCCGGAGCCTTGCTGGGTTAGTTACGCGGCGTCAGGCTCGTACCATGGAGGTTGTATGCAGCAGCGCCCGTCTTTCGAAAGTCTGTTCCGGCTATCCCCGAATGCTTATGTCCTGCTTGATCGTGACCTGGTCATTCTGGATGCGAATGCCGCTTACCTGACGCTTACCGGGCGAAAACTGACGGATATCCAGGGGCAGCGCCTTCATGAAGCCTTCGCTGCCGATCCGCTCAGTCCCGAGATGACCCGAGTGCAAGAGTTGCTCGATTCGTTTGCGCGGGTGCTCAGCCGCAAGGCAGTCGATACGTTGCCGGTGATTCGTTACTCCATCGCGCGACAAACGCCGCTTGGCCCGGTTTACGAGGATCGTTACTGGAGCGCCACGCACACGCCAATCCTGGATGAGCAAGGAGAGGTCGTTGCGATTCTGCAGCACACCTCGGACATTACCGAGCTGCAGGCAATGAAAGATTCGTTGAGTCAGGCGGCAGCCGGTCGGCAGCCCTTGCAGCAGTTGGAGCAAGGCGTAATGTCCCGTGCCAGGCTGCTGCAGTCTGAAGGCGAGCAGCTGCGCCGTCTGTTCGCGCAGGCGCCTGGGTTCGTCTGCTTTCTGCGCGGCCCTGATCATGTATATGAACTGGTCAATGATGCCTATCGGCAGGTCACCGGGCACCGTCAGCTGCTTGGTAAGACGGTTCGCGAGGGATTGCCCGAGATCGAGGGGCAGGCCCTCATCGGTCTGCTCGACGAGGTCTATCGCACCGGTCAGCCGTATGTCGGCAAACGTGTATCGCTGTTCCTGAGACGGCATCCGGACAAGGAACCACAGGAAGCGATTCTGGATTTCGTTTTGCAGCCGATCGTCGAGAACGACGGCGGGGTCATTGGCATCTTCGTTCAAGGGCAGGATGTGACCGAGCAGCAGCGCAAAGAGGCGGAGCTGCAGCGTTATCGCGATCACCTGGAAGAGCTGGTCCGTGAGCGAACCCTGGCGCTGCAGCAAAGTGAGGGCGAGCGACAGGTGGCCGAGCAGGCCCTGCAGCAGGCTCAGCGGTTGGAGGCAGTGGGCAAGCTGACTGGTGGCATCGCGCACGACTTCAACAACATGCTGCAGATCATCGGAGGCAACCTGCAGCTGCTGCGGCGTGGTCTCGGTAGCGATCAGACTGCAGCGCGACGGTTGGACTCGGCCGTCAGCGGGGTCGAGAAGGGTGCGCGTCTGGCGTCGCAGCTGCTGGCTTTCGCCAGCCGCCAACCATTGTTGCCGCGTCAGGTGCACTTGCCGGAGCTGCTTGAGCAGATGCACGAGCTGCTAAATGGGGCGCTGGGTTCGGCGGTACAGCTGGAGCTGGAGGTGCTGGGCGAGCCATGGCCGGTGTTCGCCGATGTCGGCAATCTGCAGAGCGTAGTGTTGAACCTCGCTTCCAACGCGCGCGATGCGATGGCGGGTAGCGGACGTGTGGTGCTGCGTCTGGAGAATCGCCAGCTGGGCGAGGATGCGCCTGGCAACTCGCGTGGCGATTACGTCCTGCTCAGTGTCATCGACGAGGGCGGCGGCATGAGTGACGACGTGCGCGCCCGGGCATTCGAACCCTTCTTCACCACCAAGCAGGACAGCAATGCCTCCGGTCTAGGCTTGAGCATGGTTTATGGATTCGTCAAACAGAGCGGTGGCTTCGTTACGCTGGAGAGCGGCGAGCGCGGTGGTACCGCTGTGCATGTGCATTTGCCGCGCTGCGTCGATGACGGGCAGCGGCAGGGCGCGGGAGGTGATCTCTCTGCAGGTCCGGCCAAAGCGGTGGCGGGCGACTTGCAGCCTGACGATGTCGTGGAAAACCCGGCGGCCGATGATGCCAGTCTGAAGATCCTCTTCGTCGAGGATGACCCGACCCTGCGCATGCTTACCGGTGAAGTGATGATGGAGCTAGGGCATCAGGTCGTCGCAAGCGAGACAGCGGAAGAGGCCCTGGAGGCGCTGGGGCAGCAGCCTTTCGACGTGCTGCTGACGGATGTCGGCCTAGCCGGGATGAGCGGAATCGATCTGGCGCGTGAAGCTAGTGCGCGTCATCCGAGGTTATCGCTGGTGATCGCCTCGGGCTATGCGGTCAATGCTTCGGATGTGGGCCTCGATCAGTTGCGTACCATGCTGAAGCCGTACGATATCCACCAGGTTCGCGAGCTGCTCGATGGTATTCGCGCCGAGCGTGCAGCGCTGCGCAACTGAATGTCTAAAGCTGGTTAAATATTCACCAGTCCGCCTTGCGCCGCTGTCAGCCCTTCTCTAGAATGGCGCCCCTTGCCTGGACGGCAGGCGTTTGCGCGCCTACCTGCAAGCAAGACAACAAGTCATTCACTCCTTGCCTGACCGCTTAGTCGGCAGGCTGCAACCCGTAAGGAGCAATTATGCGTCATTACGAAATCATCTTTCTGGTTCACCCGGACCAGAGCGAGCAGGTCGGCGGCATGGTGGAGCGTTACACCAAGCTGATCGAAGAAGACGGTGGCAAGATTCACCGCCTGGAAGACTGGGGCCGTCGTCAGCTGGCTTACGCCATCAACAACGTGCACAAGGCTCACTATGTGATGCTGAACGTCGAGTGCAGTGGCAAGGCCCTGGCCGAGCTGGAAGACAACTTCCGCTACAACGACGCCGTCATCCGTAACCTGATCATTCGTCGCGACGAAGCCGAGACCGAACAGTCTGAAATGCTCAAGGCCGAGGAAAACCGTAGCGAGCGCCGCGAGCGTCGTGATCGCCCTGACAACACTGACGGCTCCAACGAGAGCGACAGTGACAGCGATAACAACGCTGACGAGTAATCCACGGATCTATTGAGGAGCCTATTTCATGGCACGTTTTTTCCGTCGTCGTAAGTTCTGCCGTTTCACCGCCGAAGGCGTGAAAGAGATCGACTACAAAGATCTCAACACCCTGAAGGCCTATATCTCCGAGACCGGCAAGATCGTTCCTAGCCGTATCACCGGAACCAAGGCACGTTATCAGCGTCAGCTGGCTACCGCTATCAAGCGCGCCCGCTACCTGGCCCTGCTGCCCTACACCGACAGCCACGGCCGTTGATCCGGCTGGTCGACAGAAGTAAAGGATAAATCGCATGCGTGCCCTGGCTGAGTTCATCATGCGCGGCCGTATGCAAGCCATCTTCGTGGTGGCGGGTGCTGCAGCGTTGCCCATGTTGTTCTGGCTGAGTGCAGCCGCGGGCAGCCTGGTGTTGTTGCGCCGTGGCCTCAACGATGCGTTGGGTGTGCTGGTCTGGGCGGTATTGCCGGCACTGGCCTGGTGGTACTTCGGCGATCCGCGAACCCTGCTGGTATTGCTGGGCTCGCTGGGGCTGGCGTTACTGCTGCGCAGTCAGGCTTCGTGGGTGCGGGTGATGTTGTGCAGTGTGGGCCTTGGACTGCTGTATGTCTGGGCTCTCGGTGCGGTGTTCGGCGAGCCCATTGCGGCGCTGGCCAGCGAACTGCAGAAAGTGTTGCCTGACGCATTGTCAGGCGCCTATCAGCAGCTTTCGGTGGAGGAGCGCGGACGCTTGGAGTCCTTGTTGGCACCGGTACTGACCGGCCTTCTGGCTGCACTGCTGCAGGTCGTCACCCTGCTTAGCCTGATGCTTGGTCGTTACTGGCAGGCAGCGTTGTACAACCCGGGCGGTTTCGGCAGTGAGTTTCGTACGCTGCGGTTCCCGCCACTGCTGGCGGTGCTGCTGCTGGTCGGCATGCTGCTTGGACCGAACCTGGGTGCGCAGCTGGCGGTTTTGACGCCGTTGTGCAGTGTACCGCTGGTGTTTGCCGGTATCGCGCTAATGCACGGGCTGGTGGCTCAGGGGCGGCTGCCGCGATTCTGGCTGGTGGGGCTGTACGTCACGCTGGTGCTGTTCATGCAGTTGATTTATCCGTTACTGGCCGTTTTGGCCATTGTCGACAGTCTGTTTGATTTTCGTGGTCGCGCAGCCGGTAAGAATGGCGCGGGACCTGCGAACGGTGAAGGTTAAAAGTTAAGAGGTAAGACTCAAATGGAAGTCATCCTGCTGGAAAAAGTCGCAAACCTGGGCAACCTGGGCGACAAGGTAAACGTCAAGTCTGGTTACGGTCGCAACTACCTGCTGCCGCAGCGCAGGGCTACTGCTGCTACCGCAGCCAACATCGCCGAGTTCGAAGCTCGTCGTGCTGACCTGGAAAAAGCTGCTGCCGAGCGTAAGGCTTCTGCCGAAACTCGCGCCGCTCAGCTGGCCGAACTGGAAGTCACCATCACCGCTACCGCGGGCGATGAGGGCAAGCTGTTCGGTTCCATCGGCACTCACGACATCGCCGACGCACTGACCGCCTCTGGCGTTGAAGTAGCGAAGAGCGAAGTCCGTCTGCCGAACGGCACCATCCGTCAGGTTGGTGAGTACGACGTAGCTGTGCACCTGCACACCGACGTCGAAGCGACCGTCAAGCTGATCGTCGTAGCCGGCTAAGCCATCGTCTGGCACCGCTGGTGCCTGACGAGTAACATCGGGCACGTTTCCACGCGAGTGGAACGTGCCCTTTGTTTTTTTGTAGTTTCGAATTCCGAGTGCCATGAACGACATCAGTGTCCCCCAGCAATACGATCTGGAAACCGCAGCGCTCAAGGTACCGCCGCACTCCATCGAGGCAGAGCAGGCGGTGCTTGGCGGCCTGATGCTGGACAACAATGCCTGGGAGCGCGTGCTCGATCAGGTATCCGATGGCGATTTCTATCGCCACGATCATCGCCTCATCTTCCGTGCCATCTTCACCCTGGCCGAGCGCAACTCGCCGTTCGACGTGGTCACCCTGTCCGAGCAACTGGACAAGGAAGGGCACCTGCCGCAGGTCGGCGGCCTGGCCTATCTCGGTGAGCTGGCGAAGAACACGCCTTCGGTTGCGAACATCAAGGCCTACGCGCAGATCATTCGCGAGCGCGCCACATTGCGCCAGCTGATCGGCATCAGCAACGAGATCGCCGACAGCGCCTACGCGCCACAGGGGCGTACCGGCGAAGAAATTCTCGACGAAGCCGAGCGCCTGATCTTCCAGATCGCCGAAGCGCGGCCCAAGACCGGCGGACCGATCGGCATCAACGACATTCTGGTCAAAGCCATCGATCGTATCGACACCCTCTTCAATGCGGGTGAGGCGATCACCGGCCTGTCCACCGGCTTTACCGATCTCGACGAAGCCACCAACGGACTGCAACCGGCTGACCTGATCATCGTTGCCGGTCGTCCGTCCATGGGTAAGACGACATTCGCCATGAACCTTGTCGAGAATGCCGTGCTGCGCACCGACAAGGCGGTACTGGTGTTTTCCCTGGAAATGCCCGCGGACTCCATCGTCATTCGTATGCTCGCTTCGCTCGGCCGCATCGACCAGACCAAGGTCCGCGCGGGTAAGCTTGAGGACGACGACTGGCCGCGGCTGACCTCCGCGGTGAATCTGCTCAACGACCGTAAGCTGTTCATCGACGATACCGCCGGCATCAGCCCGTCGGAGATGCGTGCGCGGACCCGGCGCCTGGCCCGTGAGCACGGCGAGATCGCCATGATCATGGTCGACTACCTGCAGCTGATGCAGATCCCAGGCTCGAGCGGCGACAATCGGACCAACGAGATTTCCGAGATTTCGCGCTCGCTCAAGGGCCTCGCCAAGGAATTCAACTGTCCGGTGATCGCCCTGTCGCAGCTCAACCGCTCGCTCGAACAGCGCCCCAACAAGCGTCCGGTGAACTCCGACTTGCGTGAATCGGGGGCAATCGAGCAGGACGCCGACATCATCATGTTCGTCTACCGGGACGAGGTCTATCACCCCGAAACCGAGTACAAGGGCGTCGCCGAAATTATCATCGGCAAGCAGCGTAACGGCCCGATCGGCACAACGCGTCTGGCGTTCCTCGGCCGCTATTCACGCTTCGAGAACCTGGCACCGGGCAGCTACCAGTTCGACGACGAGTAAGCGTAGCTGCTGTGGCGTTTTTGACGGCGGGCTGTATGTTGTTGCCGCCCGACTCAGCCGAACGCCAGCCTGCGCGGCCCGGTCCACAGGAGTAAGATTTCGCCCACCCGCCGTTGTACAGGAAAAACTTCATGCGTCCGCTGGTTGCCACGGTCGATCTGACCGCGCTTCGTCACAACTACCTGCTCGCCAAGCAATGCGCGCCGCAGCGCCAGGCGTTTGCCGTGGTCAAGGCCAATGCCTACGGGCATGGCGCACGGGAAGCGGTTACGGCGCTACGCGAGATTGCCGACGGCTATGCCGTGGCCTGCCTGGAAGAAGCGGAAGAGGTTCGCCTCAGTGCGCCCGATGCCCGCATCCTGCTGCTGGAAGGTTGTTTCGAGCCGGCTGAGTATTTGCGCGCCGCCGAGCTTGGGCTGGATGTTGCCATCCAGGATCAGCGTCAGGCCGATTGGTTGCTGGCGGCCGATCTGCCGCGGCCGTTGAATGTGTGGTTGAAGCTGGATTCGGGCATGCACAGGTTGGGCTTCACCCTGCACGGCCTGCGCGAATGCCATGCGCGGCTCAGGGGCAAGGCACAGGTTGGCGAGCTCAACCTGATCAGCCACTTCGCCTGCGCCGATGAGCGCGGTCATGCCCTGACCGAGCTGCAGCTGGAGCGCTACAGCGAATTGCTGGCCCTGGAGTTCGATAACTGCTCGCTGGCCAACTCTGCCGCGGTGTTGGCGTTGCCGCAGGCACACATGGCCTGGATTCGTCCCGGCATCATGCTTTATGGCGCCACGCCGTTCGCCGAACTGAGTGCGCAGGAACTTGGATTGCGCCCGGTGATGACGCTGACCGGTGCCCTGATCGCCGTGCGTGATGTGTCCGAAGGTGAAAGTGTCGGCTATGGCGCCAGCTGGGTCGCGCAACGCGCCTCGCGTATCGGCACGGTCAGCTGCGGCTATGCCGATGGTTACCCGCGTACCGCGCCTTCGGGCACCTCGGTGGTGATTCATGGCCAGCGCGTGCCGCTGGCCGGCCGGGTCTCAATGGACATGCTGGCGGTGGATCTCACCGATCTGCCGCAGGCGCAGGTAGAGGATGCCGTGGAGTTGTGGGGCGCGCAGATGCCAATCGACGAGCTGGCCCAGGCCTGCGGGACCATCGGCTACGAGCTGCTGACCAAGGTGACCGGGCGTGTACCGCGCCGCTACATCGGTTGATCGGCGGGCCGTGCTTGCTCTTCCTGCTGGACCCAGTTCCCGCGCCCTGGATTGTCGCTCGATCCAGCCACCGTTGCCGTCCGGCAAATAGATGCGTAGGTCTTTCAGGGTTACCGATCCGACTTCCAGCCACCATTGAAACGGTGCATCGCTTTCCCGTTGCAGGCTGACGCGGATCCACCAGGGATGCGGACTCTGTCCGACACTGGCCTTGCCTTCGGCTGGCACGAAGCGCGCCTTTACGTCCGGGCGTTGCAGGTCGTCGATGTTCAGCTCGGCTCCGGGATCGGCCAGCAGCGTGACGTGGGCATTCAGTCCGCGGCCACTGTCACTGGCACTCAGGAGGGCGGTTTCGGCATGAGCGGAGGCCTGGCTGCAAAGGCTCAGGAGCAAGGCGAAAAGGACGACGCGCACCAGACACTCCCGGGCTCGAAGCAATGGTTGAGTCGCGCGAGTATAGCGGGCGGCAGTGACACTTCGCGCGCCCGTCGCGGAGGTCGATAAAGACCCTGCGTGATGGTCGGACTTGGTTATTTTTTGTGCTATATTCCGCCCCCGTTTTCGTTGTCCCGGTTCCCCGCCATGCACGCCGCAAAGCCATTGTTCGACTATCCCAAGTACTGGGCCGAGTGTTTCGGTCCGGCGCCGTTCCTGCCAATGAGCAGGGAGGAGATGGATCAGCTCGGCTGGGATTCCTGCGACATCATCATCATCACCGGTGATGCCTACGTCGATCATCCGTCCTTTGGCATGGCGATCATCGGCCGACTGCTCGAAGCGCAGGGGTTTCGCGTCGGCATCATCAGCCAGCCGGACTGGCACAGCAAAGACGACTTCACGAAGCTCGGCGAGCCGAATCTGTTCTTCGGTGTCGCCGCCGGCAACATGGACTCGATGATCAATCGCTACACGGCCGACCGCAAGGTGCGCTCCGACGACGCCTACACGGCGGGTGGCCTGGCAGGCAAACGGCCCGATCGCGCCAGCCTGGTCTATAGCCAGCGCTGCAAGGAGGCCTACAAGCACGTTCCGGTGGTGCTTGGCGGCATCGAGGCCTCGCTGCGGCGCATCGCCCATTACGACTACTGGTCGGACAAGGTGCGTCGCTCGATCCTGATGGATGCCACGGCGGATGTGCTGCTCTACGGCAACGCCGAGCGCGCTATCGTCGAGGTGGCGCAGCGCCTGGCCCGCGGCGAACCGATCGAAGCGATCACCGACGTGCGCGGCACCGCGTTCATCCGCAAGGACACGCCCGAGGGCTGGTTCGAGATCGACTCCACCCGCATCGACCGTCCGGGCAAGATCGACAAGATCATCAATCCCTACGTCAATACGCAGGACCTGTCCGCCTGCGCCATCGAGAAGGACAAGGGTCCGCAGGACGACCCGAACGAAGCCCGCCCGGTCGAGCTGCTGCCGCACCCGAAACTCGAGCGTGATCGCACGGTGATCCGCCTGCCGTCGTTCGAGAAGGTGCGCAACGACCCGGCGCTGTATGCCCACGCCAACCGCGTGCTGCACCTGGAGACCAACCCCGGTAACGCCCGTGCGCTGGTCCAGCGTCACGATGATCGTGAGTTGTGGCTCAACCCGCCGCCCATTCCGCTGACCACCGAGGAAATGGACTACGTGTTCGCCGCGCCCTATGCGCGGGTGCCGCATCCAGCCTATGCCGGGGCGAAGATCCCGGCCTACGAGATGATTCGCTTCTCGGTGAACATCATGCGTGGCTGCTTCGGTGGCTGCACCTTCTGCTCGATCACCGAGCACGAGGGCCGCATCATCCAGAGCCGTTCCCACGAGTCGATCCTGCATGAGATCGAGGAGATGAAGAACGTACCGGGCTTCACCGGCGTGGTCTCCGATCTCGGCGGGCCGACTGCCAACATGTATCGCCTGGCCTGCAAGAGCCACGAAATCGAGAAGCACTGCCGCAAGCCGTCCTGCGTGTTCCCTGGCATCTGCGAGAACCTCGACACCGACCACAGCTCGCTGATCGAGCTGTACCGCAAGGCACGTGCACTGCCGGGTGTGAAAAAGATTCTGATCGCCTCCGGCCTGCGCTACGACCTCGCCGTGGAGTCGCCGGAGTACGTCAAGGAGCTGGTCACCCACCACGTCGGCGGCTACCTGAAGATCGCGCCGGAGCACACCGAGCGTGGTCCGCTGGACAAGATGATGAAGCCGGGCATCGGCAGCTACGATCGCTTCAAGCGGATGTTCGAGAAGTACTCGAAAGAGGCGGGCAAGGAGCAATACCTGATCCCATACTTCATCGCCGCGCACCCTGGCACCACCGACGAGGACATGATGAACCTCGCCCTGTGGCTCAAGGCCAACGGTTTCCGCGCCGACCAGGTGCAGGCGTTCTATCCGTCGCCGATGGCCTCGGCCACCGCCATGTACCACACCGGCAAGAACCCGCTGCGCAAGGTGACCTACAAGAGCGAAGGCGTCACCGTGGTCAAGAGCGAGGAGCAGCGGCGCCTGCACAAGGCCTTCCTGCGCTATCACGATCCCAAGGGTTGGCCGCTGCTGCGTGAGGCGCTGATTCGTATGGGCCGCGCCGACCTGATCGGCAATGGCAAGCACCAGCTGATCCCGGCGCACCAGCCGGCCACCGAGGGCTACCAGAGCGCGCGGCGCAAGAACTCGACGCCAGTCGGCAGCAAGAAGGCCGGGCTGGGCGGCAAGATCCTCACCCAGCACAACGGCCTGCCGCCACGCAGCCATGACGGCAACGCCTGGGACAAGCGCGAGCAGGCCAAGGCCGCGGCCGAGGCCCGGCGCAAGGCGGAAAAGAGCGGCAAGCCGGCTGGCAAGGGTGGTAAGTCGCAGCGTCCGGTCGCCCCCCGCTAGCGGTAGGGAGGCTTGCCGGCATAAAGAAACGGAGCGCCAGGCTCCGTTTTCTTTTTCAGAATCTGAACGCCTGGGTCGCGCGATCCAGTTCGCTGCCCAGCTGCAGCATCTGCGCACTTTGCTCACGTCCCCGGCTGATGTGATTCAGGTTGGCGTCGCCGAGCTGGTGGATACGCTCACTGTGTCCGCGAATCTCGCCCACCGCTTCGCCCTGCTGGGCGGTCGCCTGGGCGATCTGTTCGGCCATGCGGCTGATGGTGGCGATGGTCGAGACGATCTCGTCCAGTGCCTGATCGGCACTTTCGGCGAGGTTCGCCGTGCTTTGCGCATGCTCGACCTGGCTGCGCATCGCCTCGACCGACTGTCGTGCCGCCAGTTGCAGGCGACCGATCAGTTGCTGGATCTCCTCGGTCGCACCGCTGGTGCGCTGCGCCAGTGAACGCACTTCGTCGGCCACCACGGCGAACCCGCGTCCATGCCCGCCGGCGCGGGCCGCCTCGATGGCGGCATTCAACGCGAGCAGATTGGTCTGTTCAGCGATGGCACGGATAACAGTCAGCACGTTGCCGATGGTGGTGGTTTCGTCGGCCAGGCGTTCGATTGCCGCCGCATTGTCCTGCACTTCGCTGACCAGCCCATGCAGGCCGGTCAGGCTCTGGCCGATCACCTGCTGACCCTGATGCACGGCGCGCGCCGCAGCGCGGCTCGCCTCGGCGGCTTCTCCGGCACCATCGGCGACCTGCTGGATGGTGGCCTCCAGTTCGCTCAGCGAATCGCGTATCTGTGCGGTATCGCCGGTCTGGCGCTGGGCGCCTTCGTGCAGGTCGCTGCTCATTTCGTCGAGGCTTCGACTGCTGGCGGCGACCTGGGTCGCCTGCTGGCGCAAGGTTCCGACCAGGCCAAGCAGGTAGCTGCGCAGGCGATTGAGCGAGCTTTCGATATCGGCGATCTCGCGGATCTTCGACTCGATCCGTGCATCGCCGGCGAAGTCTCCCTCGGCCCATTCCGAAAGTGCCGGCACCAGCTGACCGAGAGCTCGGGTCAGCTGGCGTTGCAGACGATCGATGGCCAGGGCGATCAGCAGGATCAGCAGGATGATGCCGCCCTGCAGCATGCGCACCTCCGCCTGGATACGGCCATGCTCGGCGCGTACCGCTGGCTCCAGCTCGGCCAGGGCCTGTTGCACGGCATCGATCTTGCCGGCGCTGCTCTGCAGCAGCTCGCTGCGCTGGCGGATCAGCTGCCGGGTGCGCTGCAGCTCGGCCGGGTAGCGCTTGATCAGGCTGGTCAGCTCGCGCTTGAGCGCAACGCCCTGGTCTTCACTGGTCTGCTTCGCGGCATCGCCGAGATCGAGCAGGGCGGCGAAATTGCTCGCGGCCGACTGCTCGGCTGCGAGCACGCCGAGTAACGGCAGTGCCTCGAGCTTTGCGGCGTCCTGTTCGAGGTTATGCAGGGTCTGCTCCACTTCGCTGGCCAGTTCATCCCGGCCGGAGGCGACCAGCTTTCCCCTTGCGTGGCTGAGCCGCAGCAGCTGTTGCCCGGCCGAGAAAAGAGGCTGTTGATAGTGTCGCGCGCTCGGATGATCGGCTTCCGCCTGGTAGTCGTCGAGCTGCGACAGCGCTCCGGCCATTTCGCGCTCTGCCTGCAGCAGCAAGCCCTGCGGATCGCCGGCGAGCTTGCCGGCCGCGAGCAGGTCGGTGGCGGTGAAGCGGACCAGCTCTTCCAGGCTCGGGCGTAGCGGTTCCGCCAGACCATCCGGAAGTTCGATTACGTCGCGCTGGAGATCGGTGAGCGCCTGCTGCGCCTGGCTATGACGCAATGCGTCACCGCTGGCGAGATAACCCTGAATATTTTCCGCTGCCTGATGCTGGAACTGTTGAGACAGCCCCAGGTAACGCGCCATGAGCAGGTAGGGGCGCTCCATGGCACGCTCGGACCACCAGAGCGTGGCACCCAGCGCGAGACAGACAGCAATGAGCAGCAGGGTGTTGAGAGTGGTGAGCGACTTCAGGCGCATCCTCGCCTCGCAGAACGAATCAGGAGGCTTGCAAGGTATGGCAGTTTGATGTCATTCGCGTTACAGCGAGCGCGGGCCTGCCAGGTCGCCGCCTCTGCGAGGCGCTGTCTGGCGTGGCGATTGGGGTATCCGTCGTGTCAGTAGCGTTCGACGCGATTGCGGCCGCCATGCTTGGCGCGATACAGCGCTTCGTCGGCCTGTTGGGTGAGCGTCTTGACCTCGGCATCGCCGGCCAGCTCGGTGATACCGCAGCTGAAGGTGCAGCTGAGGTCGTGGGGCTGGGCTGGAAAGCGGATCTCCGCGAAGCGCTGGCGGATCTCGTCGAGTACCTTGCAGGCGACGTCCGCTGGCGTGTCCGGCAATACCACAGCGAACTCTTCGCCACCGTAGCGGCCGATGTGATCGGTCTTGCGCAAACGCTGCTTCAGGAACAGCGCGAGGCTCTTGATCACCCGGTCGCCCATGGGATGACCAAAGGTGTCGTTGACCTGCTTGAAGTGGTCGATATCCAGCATGGCGAAGCTCAGCGGGCTGTTGTCGCGGCGCGCACGGAAGCGGGCGTCCTCGAGCAACTGCAGGCTGTGGGTGTGGTTGTAGAGCCCGGTCAGGCTGTCGCGGACGATGCGTGCCTTCAGACTTCTGGCGCGGGTCGCGCGGGTGCGCACGGTGGCGATCAGGTGACTGGGCTTGATTGGCTTGGTGAGGAAGTCGTCGCCGCCTTCGCCCATGGCGTCGAGCTGTTTGTCCAGGTCGTCCTCGGCCGAGAGGTAGATGATCGGCACGCTGACATAGCGCTCGTGCTGACGAATCACCTTGGCCAGTTCGGTGCCCTGGCACTCGGGCATGTACATGTCGAGGATGATCAGGTCCGGTTGAAACTCGGCCAGAGCGCCGATGGCCTGAATCGGCTCGATCAGCGTCTGGGTGACGATGCCGGCGTTGTTAAGCACTCGCTCGGTGTGGGTGGCCTGGGCCCGGGAGTCGTCGATGATCAGTACGCGGATCGGTTCGTAGTGCGCCGTGCGGGTGAATATTTCGATCTTCTCCAGCAGGCTGCTGGCGTCGAGGGTGCCGGTAAAGAACTCCAGACCACCGGCGCGCACCGCAGCAAGGCGCGTTGGCGTATCGGTTTCCAGGTGGCTGAAGAACAGCATCGGCAGCTTCGATTCCAGCCCCTGTTGGACCTGCTCGGCGAGGCGCAGCCCTTCGCTCGGACCGTTGAAATCCACCTCCATGACGATCGCGGCCGGATGGCGGCGATGCATCGCGGTGCGGAAGGCCGCGACATTGCTGAACGCCTGCGCGGACATGCTGAAAAAGTCCAGCTGGCGTACCAGGTGTTCGGCGCGCTGCTGATCCTGCAGGGCGATGTACACCGGCTTGCTCAGTGGCGGCAGAAACGACTGATTATGCGGATCGCTGTGGCGCAGCCCGGTGCGCGCCAGACGGTAGATCAGCTGACTGAGGGTGGAGATGGTGCTGCTGGAGAGACGGCCGCGGTTGTCCCGGATGTCGCTCAGGCAGTCTTCGATGTTCAGTGCAAGCTCGCTGTGTTCGGTCTGCTCGAATCGGTCGGCGAAGCGCCGCAGCCGCGTCGTCGCTTCGGTCAGGGCAGCGTGGTAGTCCTCGTTCCATTCGCTGCGTTGCAGTTGCTGCCAAACCTCCAGCACTTCGCGTGCCTGGTGAATGACCCGCTGGGCGAAATGCTGCTTGAGTTCTTCCTGATCCGACATCGCGATTCTTCCCGGTGCACAGGGTGCGCTGCCCTGGCTTTATGGTGGCGGCATGCTATCACTGCGGCGGTGCTTTGGAAGTCCACTGTGCGGTAGTGGTTCTCAATTTGGCGCTGAGTGAGCAGGGGCCCTGCGTTATAGTAAAGGCATGTCAGCGCAACGTCTCCGACGTCGTGCGGTCGAACCCCAGAACTCGCGAGAAGGACACATTGCCCATGTTGGACTGGAAGAATCGCTTCGCTCGTCTCGGCCGCTCGAGTGGCCCTTCCGGCGGGGCCGGACGGCGGGAGGGTAATCCGCTTCTGCTGGTTCTTGCCGTCCTGCTGGGCGTGTACCTGCTGGTTACCTTGGTGCTCGGCTGGCACTGGAGCCGCGAACCCGATCTGTTTCCCGTACAGCAGAGCGCCCGCCAGGCAGCCGAGGCCTCACAGCGGCAGTTGGTCAGCGGCTATACCACCGTGGAAACGCTCAAGCGTGTTGCCAGTACCTTGCTGGATAAGCCGGGTGGCTACCTGAGCAACGATATCGCGCCGCCGGGTCTGTGGCTGGACAACATGCCGAGCTGGGAATATGGCGTGCTGGTGCAGGTGCGAGATCTCGCTCGTGCGCTGCGCAAGGACTTCGCCCGCTCGCAGTCGCAGTCGACCGAGGACACCGATCTGGCCAAGGCCGAGCCGCTGTTCAACTTCGACAATCGCAGCTGGGCATTGCCGGCCTCCGAGTCCGAGTACCGCAACGCTATCCGCGGCCTGGATCGCTACCTGGCTCGGCTCAGCGATCCGCAGCCCAAGGCACTGTTCTACACGCGTGCTGACAACCTTAACAACTGGCTGGGCGATGCCGCCACGCGGCTCGGCTCGCTGTCCCAGCGCCTCTCTGCCAGCGTTGGCCGGGTGCGGCTGGATGCTGATGTTGCGCCCGAACAGGAGCGTGCGGGCGTCGTGCCGCAGGTCAAGGAGCAGGTCGTCGAAACGCCGTGGTTGCAGATCGACAACGTCTTCTTCGAGGCGCGTGGTCAGGCGTGGGCTTTGTCACATCTGCTGCGCGCGATCGAGGTTGATTTCGCCGACGTGCTGGCGAAAAAGAACGCCACCATCAGCGTGCGGCAGATCATCCGCGAGCTTGAGGCCGCGCAGGAGCCGCTGTGGAGTCCGATGGTGCTCAATGGCAGCGGCTACGGCGTGCTGGCCAATCACTCGCTGGTGATGGCCAACTACATCTCCCGTGCCAATGCGGCGATCATCGATCTGCGCAACCTGCTGACGCAGGGGTAAGGCGAGCACCCCAGCAAGCGTCGTGTCTGAGTGGCTCGACGCCAATCTGGCTCATCGCTCAGTCCAGTCCGAGTTTTTTCAACCGGTAACGCATCGAACGGAAGGTCAGCCCCAGCCGTTGGGCCGCCGCGGTGCGGTTCCAGCGGGTTTCCTCCAGCGCCTGCATGATCAGCTTGCGCTCGATCTCTTCCAGGTGATCTTCCAGATTGTCGATCTGCGCCAGACTGGCTTCACCGTTCTCCGATACGCCTGGGCTGTCTGCCAGGCGTAGATCGCCCGCCTTGATCTCATCGCCCTCGCAGAGTGTGTAGGCCCGCTCGAGCATGTTCTCCAGCTCACGAACGTTCCCCGGGAAGCGATAGTTTTCCAGCTTGGCCAGAGCATCCGGGTGCAGGCGAGCGCTGCTGTCACCGCACTCCGCCGCAAGACGCCGAAGCATGGCTTCGGCGAGCAGGCCGATGTCTTCGCGACGCTCGCGCAGTGGCGGCACGCGCAGTTCGATGACATTCAAGCGGTAATACAGATCCTGGCGGAAACGGCCTGCGGCCACTTCGCTGGCGAGGTCCTTGTGGGTGGCGCAGAGGATGCGCACATCGACCATTAGTTCCTGAGCGCCGCCGACCGCGCGTACAGCCTTTTCCTGGATCGCGCGCAGCAGCTTGACCTGCATCGGCAGCGGCAGGTCGGCGACCTCGTCGAGGAACAGCGTGCCGCCATTGGCGGCCTGGAATAGCCCGGGCTTGTCCTCGATGGCGCCACTGAAGCTGCCTTTCTTGTGGCCGAAGAACTCGCTTTCCATCAGTTCCGACGGGATCGCGCCGCAGTTGACGGGCACAAAGGGCTTTTCACTGCGAGGACCCTGCTCGTGAATCAGTCGGGCCACCAGCTCCTTGCCGCTGCCGGACTCGCCGCTGATATAAACCGGCGCCTGGCTGCGGGCGAGTTTGCCGATCTGCTTGCGAAGGGTCTTCATGGGTGGCGAGCTGCCGAGCAGGCGGCTGTCCACCGGCATTTCCGCTGTGGGCGCCCTCAGGCGCAGGGCCGTGCCGACCAGCTCGCGCAAGCGGTTGAGGTCCACCGGTTTGGTGAGAAAGTCGAATGCCCCAGCCTTGAGCGCGCCAATGGCGGTATCCAGGCTGCCGTATGCAGTGATCATCGCCACCGGCAGTTGCGGGTGCTGTTGCTGAATGTATTGCACCAGCTCCAGGCCGCTGCCATCGGGCAGACGCATATCGGTAAGGCACAGGTCGTAATGCTCGCGGGCCAGGCATTCGCGCGCTTCCTTGAGATTGCGAGCGCTGCGGGTATCGAGTTTCATGCGGCCAAGAGTGATTTCCAGCAGTTCGCGGATATCCGGCTCGTCATCGATGATCAGTGCTTTTTGGCGCGCGGTCATGGTCCTGCTCTTGATTCGTGAAGCGATGGTCGCCGGGGATGGCGGCTGAGGAGCATGTTAACTCCGCCGGCGGTGTCGTGGCTGTCGCTTTGGTCGATGTGTGATGTGTTGCCGGCAGCGAGGCTCAGCTCAGCTTGCGCGGGTGGGCGAAGACGATGCGGAAGCAGCTGCCGCCCTCGGGGCGCTCGCGGTAGTCCAGGCGTGCCTGGTTGCTTTCGCACAGCTCGCGGGAGATATATAGCCCCAGCCCGGTGCCTTTGCTTTCGGTGGTGAAGAACGGTTCGAAGATGTTCTGAAGTTGCTCGGCGGCGATACCAGGGCCGTCATCGAGCACTTCGACGATAGGCAGGTCGCTGGCTTCGTCACGGAACAGGCGGAGCCAGACCTGCGCCCGCGGATTCTGCTGGCCGCTGTAGCGCAGCCCGTTCTGGACCAGGTTGGTCAGCACCTGGGTCAGCTGATTGGGGTCCATGCGGGTCTGCAGCGAGCTGCCCACGGTATCCAGGTGCAGGGTCTGCTGCGGGCCGAGCCCCTGGCGGAACTCGCTGGCGAAACGATGCAGCCAGTACTTCAGGTCCAGCAGCTGGGGTTCGGCCTGGCGCCGCCGGGAAAGCTGGAGGACGTTCTCGATCACCAGGTTCATCCGCCGTGAATGATCCTGAATGATCTGTGCCAGACGGCGGTCAGGTCCGTCCAGTTCTTCGGATTCCTGAAGCAGCTGCGCGGCATGGCTGATGGCGCCCAGTGGATTGCGGATTTCATGGGCAATGCTGGCTGTGAGGCGTCCGAGGGAGGCGAGCTTGAGCTGTTGTGCCTTCTGTGCGATCTGCGAGATGTCTTCGAGAAACACCAGTGTGTCGAGCTTGTTCCCGTGCTGCAGCGCGGCGAAGCTCGGCTGCAGCGTTGGGCCGCCAGGCGTTGCCCTGAGGTTCGGTGGGCGCAGGGTCGGATTGCCTCGCCACTGTTGCAGTGCCTTGAGCAGTTCCGGGCAGCGCGGTGCGAGGCGTTCGCCTGCCAGCGAGTCCTGGCCGAGCAGTTGCAGAGCCCCCTGATTGGCGAGCAGAACGCGCTCCTGCGGGTCCAGCACCATGATGCCGGTACGCATGCGCTGGAGGATCAGCGCGTTGAGCGCCTCCAGGTTCGCCACCTCTTCCGCACGCTGGCGTGCCAGCGTCTCGCTGACCTGCAGACGGCGAGCCAGCCCCTGAACCAGGAAGGCGGCAGCAAAGCAGAGCGTGCCGAGTGCGCTGGCCTGAACGTACTGGCTGCTGGCTTCGGGGCGTTGAATGCTGAGGTAGAAGGTCAGGTAGATCAGGCCTGTCGCAGCAACCGCGGCGATGAAGAAACCGACCCTGCCACGCAGCAGTATGTTGGCGATGGCAACGGCGACTATCAGCAGGTTGCCGATACCGCTGGGGGTGCCACCGCCGAAGTAGAACAGCCCGGACAGCAGGATGACGTCCATCAGCGCCAGCCCGAGCACGGGCAGATCGCGCTCCGGGTTCTGCACCAGCACGGCGACGATGATGTTGAGGATCAGGTAGATCCAGGCGCCGTACTGAAAGAGCTGCGGGTTGCTCATCTCCAGCAGGTCGTTGTGCAGGTCGGCGCTGATCAGCAGAACCAGCGCCAGGCCGATAGTCAGCCGATAGAGGTGGTACAGGCGGAGAATCCGCCGTCCCTGATCGCCAAAGAAGGTGAGGTTTTCAGTGCCCACCAGGAGTGCTGTCCTGCTCCAGGTGAGCGCGGCTGCAGTACCAGCGATCCTGCGACTGCAGCGCCTGGTCCTGCGGGACGTGCACGCCGCACTGAGCGCAACGCACCATTGGCAGGGTGGTCTGGCGAGGCTTGGGGGCGGCTTTCTTCTGCGCGAAACGGCGCCACAGCCAGAACGCGGCGCCAATCAGTGCAATCCAGAACAGCAGGCGAAACAGACCCATATCGATTCCTTCCTGATTAAGCGTGGTGGCCTGCGATCAATTGAGCCCGGTCACTGCCGGCCCGTTTCGCCGCGCGCGCCGAATGCGAGGACGGCGCTGCGGAAGTCGGTCAGCAGTCAGTCGAACAGGCCGAAGGTCAGGCGGCTCCACCAGGAGCGCTTTTCGCCTTGCTGCTCTGCTTCCTTGAGTACCGGGCGAAGCTCTTCGGGAAGGTCCTGAGCGGCCGTTTCATATTGACGGAGCACATCGCGATTGGCCCGCGAGGTGTCCGGGCGAGGAGCCTCGCCTTCGATAAGGCCGAGGGTGGCCTTGCTCAGCCAGCTGCGGTTGTCGTCTTCCGTCTCGACAGGGGTGAATTTGCCGTCTTCGAGCGTTGCGTGATCCGGGTAGTTGAGCTGCAGAGTCTGCAGGCTGGTTTCGGCGAGATCGTCGAGGCCCAGGCGCTGGTAGGCCTCGGTCATCACGGCAAGCCCGTCGGCCACGGCCGGCGTGCCCTGGAAGTTCTCCACAACGTAACGGCCGCGGTTGGCTGCTGCGACGTAGGCCTGGCGCTTGAGGTAGTAGTGGGCGACGTGTATCTCGTTGGCCGCCAGCAGGTTGCGCAGGTAGACCATGCGCGCCTTGGCGTCAGGCGAGTAGCGGCTGTTGGGGTAGCGGCTGGTGAGCTGGGCGAATTCGTTGAACGAGTCGCGGGCGGCACCTGGGTCGCGCTTGGTCATGTCCAGCGGCAGGAAGCGGGCCAGCAGGCCGCGGTCCTGATCGAAGGAGGCCAGGCCCTTGAGGTAGTAAGCGTAATCGACGTTCGGATGCTGCGGATGCAGGCGGATGAAACGCTCCGCCGCCGAGCGCGCGGCTTCCGGCTCGACGTTGCGGTAATAGGCGTAGATCAGTTCGAGTTGCGCCTGCTCGGCGAAGCGGCCGAATGGATAGCGCGACTCCAGGGCCTTGAGTTTGCTGATGGCGCTGGTATAGCTCTTGTTGTCCAGGTCGGCCTGTGCTTGCTGGTACAGCTCGACTTCACCCAGATTCTCGTCGACGGTTTCGTTGGATGAACAGGCGGCGGTGAGGGCGAGAATGGCGATCAGCAGCAGGTGTTTCACTTGCATGGCGGCTTGCGTCCCTGTGACGGCTGGCTGTCTCGCGCGGAGCCGTCCTGTTATGATGAGCGCCCCGGTGCGCCGGGACAAAGACGCCGTATTTAAACACAAGCGTGTAGCCGAAACCAAAGGCCGCTCCGCCATCTGCGGTCCCCGGGCCCGTCCGTTACCAACGGATGTCGCCTGCCTCTCTCAGACGAACCTATCTCGCCGTATGTCCACGACTTCCAAACAGGCCATCCAACTCCGCGCCGAAGTGCCGTTTGACCTTGGCGGGCAACGTCTCGATCAGATTGCGGCGCAGCTCTTTTCCGAACACTCGCGCTCGCGTCTCGCGGCCTGGATCAAGGATGGCCTGCTCACCGTGGATGGCGCCGTGCTGCGCCCTCGCGACACCGTGCATGCCGGCGCCGTGCTCGAGCTGAGTGCCGAACAGCAGGCGCAGGGCGAGTGGGTCGCACAAGACATTCCGCTTGAGATCGTCTACGAGGACGATCAGATCCTGGTGATCGACAAGCCTGCTGGCCTGGTTGTGCACCCTGCGGCCGGCCATGCCGACGGCACGCTGCTCAATGCATTGCTGCATCACGTGCCGGATCTGATCAACGTCCCGCGTGCCGGCATCGTTCATCGCCTGGACAAGGACACCACCGGTCTGATGGTCGTGGCCAAGACGCTGCAGGCGCAGACCCGGCTGGTCGAGCAGTTGCAGGCGCGTAGCGTCAGCCGCATTTACGAGGCGATCGTCATCGGCGTGATCATTACTGGTGGTACGGTCGACGCGCCGATCGGTCGGCATGGCCAGCAGCGTCAGCGCATGGCGGTGGTGGAGGGCGGCAAGCCGGCGGTCAGCCATTACCGCGTGCTCGAGCGCTTTCGCTCGCACACCCATGTGCGGGTCAAGCTGGAAACCGGGCGTACCCACCAGATTCGCGTGCACATGACCCATCTTGGCTATCCACTGGTCGGTGACCCGCTGTATAGCGGGCGTTTCCGCATTCCGCCGGCAGCGAATCCGACGCTGGTGCAAACGCTTCGCGAGTTCCCCCGGCAGGCGCTGCACGCGCGCTTCCTCGAGCTCGATCATCCTGTTACCGGGCAGAGGATGAAATGGGAGTCGCCGTTGCCGGATGACTTCGTCTGGCTGCTGACCCTGCTGCAACAGGATCGAGAGGCCTTCGTCGGGTGAGTGCGTGGGGCGGTGACTGGCTCGTGCCGGAATGGCCTGCTCCGCCCGGCGTTCGCGCCTGTGTGACCGCGCGGCAGGGCGGCGTCAGTCGCGCTCCGTTCGACAGCTTCAATCTGGGTGATCACGTCGGTGATGAGCCTGCCGCGGTGGTCTGGAATCGCCAGCATCTTCAGGACGTGCTCGGTTGCCAACCAGTCTGGCTGGAGCAAGTGCATTCGAGTGTCGCTGTCCAGGCCGCTCCAGGAAATCGCGTGACTGCCGATGCTAGCTGGAGCGAGACGCCGGGTCTGGCCTGTGCGGTACTGACTGCGGACTGCCTGCCGGTACTTTTCTGTGATCATGCTGCGACCCGAGTCGCCGCGGCTCACGCTGGCTGGCGCGGGCTGGCTGGTGGTGTGCTCGAGGCGACGCTCGAAGCGCTGGCGGTACCTGCCGATGAACTGCTGGTGTGGTTGGGGCCGGCGATCGGGGCGGCGGCATTCGAGGTCGGGCCCGAAGTGCGCGATGCATTCCTCGCACAGCATTCGTCGGCTGCCGCGGCGTTCGTTGCAAGTCGCAACCCGGGACGCTTCATGGCGGATATCTACCAGCTGGCGCGTATCCGTCTGGCTGCCGCGGGCGTAGACGCGGTTTACGGTGGCGGGTTGTGCACCTTCAGCGATCCGCGCTTCTACTCCTATCGGCGTGCCGCGCGCACAGGCCGCTTCGCCAGTCTGATCTGGCTCGAGTGATATTGGCGCGCTAGCGGTGAAGTCAGCCATGACTCTGCGGTCCTGGCATGACCTGCATCAATGTCATCCGCCTTGAATCTCCAACAATCATCCTCATCTATGCTGCATCTCGCAGGTTTCGTATAAGGCGCGAGTCACGGCGCCGGCCTGCTTCACATGAGGATGAACATCCATGCGTATCGATCGTTTGACCAGCAAGCTGCAGCTTGCGCTCTCCGATGCCCAGTCCATAGCCGTCGGCCTGGATCACCCCTCCATCGAGCCGTTACACCTGATGCAGGCGCTGCTTGAGCAGCAGGGCGGCTCGATCAAGCCGTTGCTGATGCAGGTCGGCTTCGACATCGCAGCGCTGCGTCAGGCGCTGACCAAAGAGCTCGACCAGCTGCCGAAGCTACAGAACCCCACTGGCGACATGAATCTCTCGCAGGACCTGGCGCGCCTGCTCAATCAGGCTGACCGCCTCGCCCAGCAGAAGGGCGACCAATACATTTCCAGTGAGCTGGTGCTGCTGGCAGCGCTGGACAGCAACACCCGTCTGGGCAAGCTGCTGCTGGCTCAGGGTGTAAGCAAGAAAGCGCTGGAGAACGCCATCAGCAATCTGCGCGGCGGCGATGCGGTCAATGATCCCAACGCCGAAGAATCGCGGCAGGCGCTCGACAAATACACCGTGGACATGACCAAGCGCGCCGAGGACGGCAAGCTCGACCCGGTGATCGGTCGTGACGACGAGATCCGCCGCACCATTCAGGTGCTGCAGCGGCGGACCAAGAACAACCCGGTACTGATCGGTGAGCCGGGCGTGGGCAAGACCGCCATCGTCGAGGGGTTGGCCCAGCGCATCGTCAACGGTGAGGTCCCGGACGGCCTCAAGGACAAGCGCTTGCTGGCCCTGGACATGGGCTCGCTGATTGCCGGGGCCAAGTTCCGCGGCGAGTTCGAGGAGCGCCTCAAGGCGGTGCTCAACGAGCTGTCCAAGCAGGAGGGTCGCGTCATCCTGTTCATCGACGAGCTGCATACGATGGTCGGCGCGGGCAAGGCGGAAGGCGCCATGGATGCCGGCAACATGCTCAAGCCTGCCCTGGCGCGCGGCGAGCTGCACTGCGTAGGTGCCACTACTCTCGATGAATACCGCCAGTACATCGAGAAGGATGCCGCCCTGGAGCGTCGCTTCCAGAAGGTGCTGGTCGACGAACCAAGCGAGGAAGACACCATCGCCATTCTTCGTGGCCTCAAGGAGCGCTACGAAGTGCACCATGGCGTGACCATCACCGATGGCGCCATCATCGCCGCGGCCAAGCTCAGCCACCGCTATATCACCGATCGCCAGCTGCCGGACAAGGCCATCGACCTGATCGACGAGGCCGCCAGCCGTATCCGCATGGAGATCGACTCCAAGCCCGAAGAACTTGATCGCCTGGATCGCCGCTTGATCCAGCTGAAGATCGAGCGTGAGGCGCTGAAGAAGGAAGACGACGAGGCCACCAAGAAGCGCCTGGCCAAGCTGGAAGACGACATCGCCAAGCTGGAGCGCGAATACGCCGATCTGGAAGAAATCTGGAAGTCGGAGAAAGCCGAGGTGCAGGGTTCGGCGCAGATCCAGCAGAAGATCGAACAAGCCAAGGCCGAGCTCGAAGCAGCGCGGCGCAAGGGTGATCTGGCGCGCATGGCCGAACTGCAGTACGGCATCATTCCGGACCTCGAGCGCAGCCTGGAGATGGTCGATCAGCATGGCAAGAAAGAAAACCAGCTGCTGCGTAACAAGGTGACCGACGAGGAAATCGCCGAGGTGGTTTCCAAGTGGACCGGTATTCCGGTCTCCAAGATGCTCGAAGGCGAGCGCGACAAGCTGCTGCGCATGGAAGACATGCTGCACACTCGCGTCATCGGTCAGCACGAAGCTGTGGTGGCCGTATCCAATGCCGTGCGCCGCTCGCGCGCCGGTCTGGCCGACCCGAATCGTCCGAGCGGCTCGTTCCTCTTTCTCGGCCCGACCGGGGTGGGCAAGACCGAGCTTTGCAAGGCGCTGGCCGAGTTCCTCTTCGATACCGAGGAGGCGATGATCCGCATCGACATGTCCGAGTTCATGGAGAAGCACTCCGTTGCGCGCCTGATCGGTGCGCCGCCGGGCTACGTCGGTTACGAAGAAGGCGGTTACCTGACCGAAGCGGTGCGTCGCAAACCGTATTCGGTGGTGTTGATGGACGAGGTAGAGAAGGCCCATCCAGACGTCTTCAATGTGTTGCTGCAGGTGCTCGAAGACGGCCGCCTGACCGACAGTCATGGGCGGACGGTGGACTTCAAGAACACGGTGATCGTGATGACCTCCAACCTGGGCTCTGCGCAGATCCAGGAGCTGGTTGGTGATCCCGATGCCCAGCGGGCTGCGGTGATGGATGCGGTGGCGCATCACTTCCGACCGGAGTTCATCAACCGTATCGACGAGGTGGTGGTGTTCGATCCGCTGGGTCGCGAGCAGATCGCCGGTATCGCCGACATCCAGCTCGGGCGCCTGCGCAAGCGTCTGGCCGAACGCGAACTGAGCCTGGAGCTCAGTCAGGAGGCGATGGACAAGCTGATCGCTATCGGTTACGACCCGGTCTACGGAGCGCGGCCGCTCAAACGGGCGATCCAGCGCTGGATCGAGAATCCGCTGGCGCAGCAGATTCTCTCCGGTCAGTTCGCGCCGGGTAGCAGCGTCAAGGCGCGGGTAGAGGGCGAGCAGATCGTCTTCGATTGAGCCGGGTGGTTACCTGCGGGGTGCAGCACACCTCGCAGGTAGCCGTGTTGGGGCAGCGATTTCGCGGGTGCCGCCGGGTGAACGCAAAGTGTTGTAAGGAATCGCATTTTTGGGGTTGACAGGCGAGCCGGGAACCGTAAAATGGCGCGCCTCTGAGGCGGTAACGTAACGCTGAAGAGCTGGAATTGAAGTTGTTCCGCGATAGCTCAGTCGGTAGAGCAAATGACTGTTAATCATTGGGTCCCAGGTTCGAGTCCTGGTCGCGGAGCCAAATTCCAATCGGGGTATAGCGCAGTCCGGTAGCGCGCCTGCTTTGGGAGCAGGATGTCGGGAGTTCGAATCCCCCTACCCCGACCATTTTGGGTCGTTAGCTCAGTTGGTAGAGCAGTTGGCTTTTAACCAATTGGTCGTAGGTTCGAATCCTACACGACCCACCATACCGGCTTCTCAGGAAGCATGAAAAGCTGGATGTTCTCGCGGACATCCAGCTTTTTTATTGCCTGCGATTTCTTCTCGGCACATTCAAGGCGCACCCAAGGGTGCGCCTTTTCTGCGTCAATGGAGCTTCAGGCGCGGCTCCGTCGTGCGGCTGAGCTTGTCGCCAAGCATCATCAGCAGCGTGCGCGGGATGCCGTACAGTGCGATCTGGTGCATGCGGTAGAGCGAGATATAGAACATCCGTGCGAGCCAGCCTTCGAGCATCACGTTGCCGGTCAGGTTACCCATCAGATTGCCTACTGCCGAGAAGCTTGATAGCGAAATCAGTGAGCCGTAGTCCTTGTAGCGATAGGTCGGCAGCGGCTTGTCTTCCAGTCGGTTGTGGATCGAGCGGGCCAGCATCGAGGCCTGCTGGTGGGCTGCCTGTGCACGGGGGGGGACATTGCGGTCGCTGTCCGGCTGTGGGCAGGCGGCGCAGTCGCCGAACGCGAAGATGTTCTCGTCGCGCGTGCTCTGCAATGTCGGGTGGACGACCAGCTGGTTAATGCGGTTGGTTTCCAGGCCATCCAGTTCGTGAAGGAAGGCGGGTGCCTTGATCCCGGCGGCCCACACCTTGAGGCTGGCCTGGACGAACTCACCCTGCTTGGTGTGCAGGCCCTCGGCGGTGACTTCGCTGACGGCGGCGCCTGTGAGCACCGTGACACCCAGGTCCAGCAGTGTCTGGTGCACCGGCTGGCTGATGCGCTCAGGCAGTGCCGGCAGGACTTTCGGGCCGGCTTCGATGAGGGTGATGTTTACATCCTCCGGCTTGATGCCATCGAGGCCGTAGGCCGCCAGCTCCTTGGCGGCGTGCAGCAGTTCTGCAGCCAGCTCCACGCCGGTAGCGCCGGCTCCGACGATGGCCATGCTGATGTTGCTCAAGGCGCCCTCGCCTGCATGCGCCTTCATGTAATGGCTCAGCAGTTGCCGGTGGAAGCGCTCGGCCTGCTCGCGAGTATCAAGGAAGATGCAGTGCTCGGAAGCCCCCGAGGTGCCGAAGTCGTTGGTCGTGCTGCCGACGGCAATCACCAGCGTGTCGTAGTTCAGTGCGCGTGACGGGACCAGTTCCACGCCAAACTCGTCGCGCGTCGCTTCCAGTCGAATGCATTTGCTCGCGCGATCCAGGCCTGCCATGCGGCCCATCTGGAACTCGAAGTGATTCCATTTGGCCTGAGCGACGTAGTTGAGTTCGTCAGCGGACGAGTTCAAGGAGCCGGCTGCGACTTCGTGCAGTAGTGGCTTCCAGATGTGTGTGAGGTTGGCGTCGACCAGCGTGATGCGGGCTTTGCCACGCTTGCCCAGGGTTCTACCCAGGCGGGTAGCAAGCTCCAGACCGCCGGCGCCACCGCCGACGATTACGACTCGATGTGACATGGGAGTGACTCATAGCTGCAAGGGAAACGGCGGGGCGGCCTGGCGAGCGGAGCTCAAAGCACAAGGCGGCTCAAGAGGCGGCTCAATAACCCGAGCCCGATCACCACGACCAGTACCACAAGCAGAAGAAGCCAGGGGCGAAACGGCTGGCGCTCGACCTGGTGTTGCGGGGCGCGGAGGTATTCATCGACGCGCTGCTGATCTTCGGGCTTCAGGCGGCTGGGCATGGGCACCTCGAATGGAATGCAGGCATTCTAGCTGTGCAGGGTCAAAAGCCAAGCGCGAAGTGCGGCGCTTTGCCGCGCGGAGGGCTGGCGGGCATGCCGGGCGGCATGCCCTTGGGGGTGGTCAGGTGTTCTTCAGCTTGCGCAGGTTGCCGATGACCGACTCCAGCGCGCGGTCGAACAGCAGGGTGTCGTTGAGTAGCCGAATGGCGCCGCGCTGGAATTCGGTCGCCAGGCCCATGCGGGTCTTTTCAAGGACTTTCATGCCGGTGCGATTAACGAAGATGTACTTGCCGGTGGGCTTGATCACCGCTGCCAGCTTGCAGCGCAGCTTGTGTTCTTCGTCTTCCTGGAACTCCACCCAGCTGCCGACGCGCAGATTGTCGACCTGGACCAGCGCGACATCGTTATCCGGCAGGCTGATTTCCGGTTCCTGCTCGCGGCTCTCGCCAGGTGCAAGCAGGACGATCTCGTCGACCACTTCGACCATTGCCGGTGCGGTTGCTATCGGAGTGGCCGCTGACTCAGCTGAAGTGCTGTCGTCCGCTGGCGCCTCGCTGGGAGCGCTCTGCGGTTGCTGGAAGCGCTGCAGGGTCTGGACATGGAGCGCTTCGAGCTGGGTAAAGAAGTCGCCAGTGGAAAAAGGGTCGAAGGCGGCGCTGACCAGTCCGTCGCGTAGCGCTTTAAGCAGGCTCGGGACCAGCTCCAGCAGGCGTGCGCGCGATTCTTCGTCTTCGTGAGGGGTAACGCTCCACACGAGATCGTCCATAGTGTCCAGGGCAGCCTGCCACTCTTCGGACTGGGTGCCGTGTTTCAGGCAGGTAAGCAGCAGAACCTTGCTCCAGGCTTCCTGTAGCAGCCGCACCACGACTTCCGGAAGCGTCTTGCCGAGCAAGCGCTGGTTCAGGGCGCGCTCAACTTCCTGTCGGCCGATCTCGGCCTTGGCGCGGCCTTCCTCGGCATCACGGGTGCGTTGCTCGAGCAGCTCGCTACGCCGGCGCTCATCGCCGATGAAGGCAAGGAAGTCGGCCAGCAGCTCGGAGAAAATGGCCGGATCGTCAGTGAAGTCGTTGAGCAGTCGAGCCACGATCTGCTCGATCTTCTGGTAGAGACTGTCCCGCTGCGCTTCATCCTGATCGCCCCAGCCCATCGCTGCCGAGGCAATCTCGTTAAGCAGGCGGCGTGCCGGATGGCTGCCGCGGCTGAAGAAGGTCTTGTCCAATACCGCGACCTTGAGAAGCGGGATCTGCAGACGACCGATCAGGGCCTTTAGCGAGTCGGGCAGGGTGCGGTCATCGAGTATGAATTCGAACAGCATGGAGACGAGGTTGATCACATCGTCGTCTATCTCGCCGACCACGCGGGACTTGCCGGTCTTGGCACTGACTCGGCTCAGCAGGCCGGCCAGCTGCTCCTGAAGATCGAGCTCGTCGACGGTCTGCGGCGCGCGCGCCTGCATGTGCGACAGCAGGCGGAGGAGGTCGCCACTGGAGATCGGGATCGCATCGCTGGGGATGTTGCGCGCCGGCAGCATGCTGCTGCCACGGAGCTCTGAAAGCAGGCTGTGCAGTGCGCTGAATGCGGCTTCCTGCAGTCCCTCGTCGACATGTGTAGCCTGGCCAGGTGGCGCCGATGGTGCATGGCTTCCGGCTGGCGCGCCGGGGCGCTGCTGGCGGCGGGGCGGGGCGGAGTGCAGCTCTGGCAGGATGCCGGCAGCGACCAGGGTCTGGTTGGCTTCGGCATAGAGTTGGTCGATATCCCCGAGCACGTACTTTTCGAAGAGCTTGAAGATGATCAGCTTGACCTTGATCTCTACCCCAAGGCTGCTGCTGGCCTCGATGAAGCAGTCGCAGAGTGCGTGTGGGCCGAGCGGGTTGCTCTTGTCATCGAGCTTCTTGCTGATCAGCGCATTGAAACGAGTGGTCAGGTGCCCCAGCGGTTGAGCCGCACGACTCATGACTTTCGCGACCATGGTGTCGACGGCTACCGACTCTTCCAGCTCATCGTTCTGCACAAGTGAAAGACTGTCGAACGACACATTGTCCAGCACCGGCGGCTTGCCGATCTCATACTGATTGAGCTGGGCGAATGCTTCGAATAGCTGTTGCAGAAAGCCGCGTTCGATGTTGCGGCGCTTCATGCGCAAATCACGCATGGCTTCGAAAAACGCGTTCTGTTCGACGTTACTGCTCGCACGATCGGCGATCTCGAAGAGCGAGTCATCGGCGTTGTCGAACAGCGACTGCAAAGCCTGACGCAGCTGTTGGGCGGCCTTGTCGCGCACGCTGATGAGCGCCACAGGCAGGCGGCCTGCTGGTGAAGAAGGCTTGTGCTCAGGGGCTGCCTTGTTCAGGTGCACCACTTTCGCATCGGTTCGCATCGAGACTCTCCTGCGGTCGCCTGCTTAACGGCGGTCACAACGCCAGCTTCAAACAGCGTCTTGTAAGGGTAACCAAATCGGCAGGGCAAGGCGGAAGGTTCCGGGCGAGCCCGCAATCTAGTGCGGGTTTCTTCTGTCGAACCGGATCCAGCGCAGCATAGCCGAGCGGTCTGATTTTACAACGACACCTCGTCAGTAAGGTGTCGCCATTTCGGTGGCGTCAATATTCTTGAAGGGCATTATAAGCATCGGATTGCGATGCCAAGGCCGGTTTTTCATTGGACATGACTTGGCTCACAGATACTCGCAGGTTTTCCGCCGGGAGGTAAAAAAAGCCTCTCGAATACCCGTCCGGGATGCGCAGGTTGGCGCTGCGTTAGCGAGCACTCAGCCTTTATACTCCGCGCAATCTTCAGGAGTCAGCCATGCCGAATCTTACACTTGCCGATCTATCTGCAGAAATCGATGCCAACGTTCGTCGCGCGCTCGCCGAGGACGTCGGCAGTGGTGACATCACGGCGCAGTTGATTCCAGTCGAGCGGCTGGCGCATGCGTCGGTCATCACTCGCGAGGAGGCAGTGATCAGCGGAACGGCATGGGTAGACGCCGTATTCCGCCAAGTCGACCCACGCGTTGCGGTTCACTGGCAGGTTGCCGATGGCGACCGTGTCGGGGCTGACCGGGTGCTGTTCCATCTCGAGGGGCCGGCGCGGGCGCTGCTCACCGGCGAGCGCAGTGCGCTGAATTTTCTGCAACTGCTGTCGGGTGTGGCGACTCGCTGTCGTCACTACGCGGACATGGTCGACGGGACCGGCGTGCGTTTGCTCGATACGCGCAAGACCATACCCGGGCTGCGCCTGGCGCAGAAGTATGCCGTTACCTGCGGTGGCTGCCACAACCACCGCATCGGTTTGTACGACGCCTTCCTGATCAAGGAAAACCACATCGCCGCTTGCGGTGGCATCGCCGAGGCGGTTGCTGCTGCACATCGCATCGCGCCGGGCAAGCCGGTGGAGATCGAGGTGGAGAGTCTGGACGAGCTTGAGCAGGCGCTACTAGCAGGTGCCGATATCGTCATGCTGGACGAGCTCAGTCTGGATGACATGCGCACCGCGGTGGCCATCAATGGCGGGCGGGCCAAGCTCGAAGCGTCGGGCGGCATAAGCGATGAAACGCTGCGCAGCGTGGCGGAAACGGGGGTGGACTACATCTCCATCGGCGCGCTGACCAAGCATGTGCGGGCGGTGGACCTGTCGATGCGCTTGCGGCAGTAAGGGCGGGGCGAGGTTGCGGTGCCTGGCGCAGCGGCTGCGCCAGGCGGATCGGTCAGTGACGGCTTTTCAGGCCGAAATTCTCGTGCAGGGTGCCGGGGGTGTCGTCGCCCTTGGGCGCATAGTCCTTCGGCGGCTCGGTGAAGGCCGGCGACGAGAGACGCTCACGAGTGCCGTGGTTCTCTTCGCTGTGCAGTGCGGCCATCAGGCGTTGACGGGTCTGTTCGTCGAGTGCGAGGCGGCTGGCGCCGTCGGACAGGTGATCCTGAATGTCCTGATAGTTGTTGGTCAGCTTGCGCAGCAGGCTGGCGGTGGTGTTGAAGTGGGTAACCACCTCACTCTGATAAGTGTCGAAACGCTCTTGCAGGTCATCGACCTGACGCTGTGTGCGGTTTGGTGCGCTGCTGCGTGCCACCAGATAACCGATGGCGACGCCGGCGATCAGGCCGACGATCGGGAGCAACCAGGTCGCGAGGGTCTGTTCCACGAGTCCTTCCTCTATATAAACGGCTGTGCTTACGTTAACGTCTCGTACCTGCTCTGTATACCGCGACGCGAGGCGGCGGTTATTGGCAGCTAGTTAGCAAGACGAGTCGACTCGTCCCAAGGTCACGGAGTTCCTGCTTTGTTGAAACGCGAAACCCCCCTCAATCTCGACGGCCCCTGCGGCACCCTTGACGCGCTGTACTTCGATCAATCGCGGCCGACGGGGCTCGCGCTGATCTGCCACCCGAACCCGGTCAAGGGCGGCACCATGCTGAACAAGGTGGTCTCGACCCTGCAGCGCACTGCTCGCGACGCCGGCTACAGCACGCTGCGCTTCAATTATCGCGGTGTCGGCGGCAGCGCCGGCGCGCATGACATGGTCGAGGGCGAGGTGGATGACGCCGAGGCTGCGCTGCGTTGGCTGCGCGAGCAGAATCCGGAGCTGCCGCTGACGCTGCTGGGGTTCTCCTTCGGCGGGTTCGTCGCCGGCAACCTGGCCCACCGTTTGAACTCGGAGGGCGTGGCGGTACAGCGGCTGATGATGGTGGCGCCGGCAGTGTCGCGCTTCGTCGAGCTGTCGTTGGCTGACGATTGCCAGCTGACGATCATCCAGCCGGAGCAGGACGAGGTCATCGATGCCGAGTCCGTGTACACCTTTTCCGCGCAGCTGCAGCACCCCCATGAGCTGCTGAAAGTGGCAGAATGCGGCCACTTTTTTCATGGCAAGCTGGTGGAATTGAAGGAACTGGTCGCCCCGCGGCTTTGATGCCCGAACCTGCTCCTCTCCGCCGCGCTCAACGATCGAGAATGACTGCATGACTACCCGCATCCTGACCGGTATCACCACCACCGGCACGCCGCACCTGGGCAACTACGCCGGCGCGATCCGCCCGGCCATCCTGGCCAGCCGCGACGCGGCCGCCGACTCCTTCTATTTCCTGGCCGACTACCACGCGCTGATCAAGTGCGATGACCCGCTGCGTATCCAGCGTTCGCGCCTGGAGATTGCCGCGACCTGGTTGGCATGCGGCCTCGATGCCGAACGCGTGACCTTCTATCGTCAGTCCGACGTTCCGGAAATCCCCGAGCTGACCTGGCTGCTGACCTGCGTCACCGCCAAGGGGTTGCTCAATCGCGCCCACGCCTACAAGGCCTCGGTGGACAAGAACGTCGAGAACGGCGAGGACCCGGATGCCGGCGTGACCATGGGGCTCTACAGCTACCCGGTGCTGATGGCGGCGGACATCCTGATGTTCAACGCGCACAAGGTGCCGGTTGGCCGCGACCAGATCCAGCATGTGGAAATGGCCCGCGATATCGCTCAGCGCTTCAATCATCTGTTCGGTCACGGTCGTGAGTTCTTCACCCTGCCGGAAGCGGTGATCGAGGAAGGCGTCGCCACGCTGCCCGGTCTTGACGGACGCAAGATGTCGAAGAGCTACGACAACACCATTCCGCTGTTCGGCAGCGCCAAGGAGCTCAAGGGCGCGATCGCACGCATCGTCACCGACTCGCGCCTGCCGGGCGAGCCGAAGGACCCCGACAGCTCGCACCTGTTCACCCTCTACCAGGCGTTCGCCACCGCGCAGCAGCAGGATGCGTTCCGCCAGGAGCTGCTCGACGGGCTGGCCTGGGGCGATGCCAAGCAGCGCCTGTTCGAGCTGCTCGACAACGAGCTGGGCGAGGCGCGCGAGCTGTATCACCAGCTGATCACCAAGCCCGCCGAGCTGGAGGACATTCTCCAGGCGGGCGCGGCCAAGGCGCGCCGAATCGCCACGCCGTTCCTTGGTGAGCTGCGCGAAGCGGTGGGCCTGCGCAACTTCCGTAGCGAAGTTAAAAGTGCAGCGCCAGCCAAGAAGAAGTCCAGCAAGGTGGCGCGCTTCGCCAGCTTCCGCGAGGCCGACGGCGCGTTCCGCTTTCGTTTCTTTGCGCCCGACGGCGAGGAGCTGCTGCTGTCCCGTCCGTTGAGCAACCCGAAGGCGATCGGCAGCCTGACCCAGCGGTTGATTGCCGGCGGGCCGGACGCGCTGGAACTTCGCGAGGACGAAGGCGATCAATTCACCCTGTGGCTGGACGACGAATGCGTCGCCGACAGCCCACATTATGAGAGCGCCGAAGCGCTCGATGCCGCCATGCTGCGGGTACGCGAGGCGCTGGCCACGCTCGTCGACTGACGTGCTGCCGCCAGGGCGGAACGTACCCCGCGACTGCGTTCCGCGGCTTCGCGGCAATCTCCAAGAATGGGTGTCCCAGGAGGGCTGACGCTTGAACGACCTGAGTAAATTGCCAACCACCGAGGGCGCGGCTAAAGTGTCGGCCCCGTTTCACTACCCAGACTCCGCCATGACCCCTCTTGAGCGCTATCAGGCCGACCTGAAACGTCCTGACTTCTTCCACGATGCCGCCCAGGAAAATGCGGTGCGTCACCTGCAACGTCTGTACGACGATCTGGTGGCCGACGATCGCAGCAAGAGCGGCCTGCTCGGCAAGCTGTTCGGCAAGAAACAGCAGGAGCCGATCAAGGGCATCTACTTCTGGGGCGGCGTTGGCCGCGGCAAGACCTACCTCGTTGATACCTTCTTCGACGCATTGCCGTTCAAGCAGAAGACGCGCACGCACTTTCACCGCTTCATGAAGCGCGTGCACGAGGAAATGAAGACGCTCAAGGGCGAAAAGAACCCGCTGACCATCATTGGCAAGCGCTTCGCCGACGAGTCGCGGGTGATCTGCTTCGACGAATTCTTCGTCTCCGATATCACCGACGCGATGATTCTTGCCACGCTGCTCGAAGAGCTGTTCAAGAACGGCGTGAGCCTGGTGGCGACCTCCAACATCGTGCCGGACGGTCTGTACAAGGACGGTCTGCAGCGCGCGCGCTTCCTGCCGGCCATCGAGCTGCTGAAGAAGCACACCGAGATCGTCAACGTCGACAGCGGCATCGACTATCGCCTGCGTGCGCTGGAACAGGCCGAGCTGTTCCACTTCCCGCTCGATGCCGAGGCCGAGCAGAGCCTGGAACGCAGCTTCAAGAGCTTGCTGCCGGAGAACTGCCGGGTCGTCGACAAGGACGCACTGATGATCGAGAACCGCGAAATCCGTGCGGTAAAGACCGGCAACGATGTGGCCTGGTTCGAGTTCCGCGAGCTCTGCGACGGGCCGCGTAGCCAGAACGACTACATCGAACTGGGCAAGATATTCGGCGCCATCCTGCTGGCCAATGTCGAGCAGATGAGTGTCACCAAGGACGACATGGCGCGCCGCTTCATCAACCTCGTCGACGAGTTCTACGACCGCAACGTCAAGCTCATCATCTCTGCCGAGGTCGAGCTCAAGGACCTCTATACCGGTGGTCGCCTGGAGTTCGAATTCCAGCGCACCCTGAGCCGTCTGCTGGAAATGCAATCGCACGAGTACCTGTCGCGGCCGCACAAGCCCTGACCATGGCGTGGCCGCGAAGACCGACTCTTCGCGGCCAAAGGCCGCTTTCTCGCAACGTCTGGCACTGCGCCTTAGTAGGCGCGGTCTTCGTCAAGAAGGCGTATGCCAGCTGTCGGTACCTGCTTCAGCAGGCCAGCCTTGGCTGTTCCGTGGTCGCCCTTACGACTCAGGCCGGTATTTCTGCCGGTAGTGATTGGGTGACAGCTCGGTGTGCTGGCGGAAAAGGCGGGCGAAGAAGCTCGCATCGTCGTAGCCCACTTCGTAGCTGATCGTCTTGATGCTCTTGCCGGTGGTGGCGAGCAGGCTTTTCGCCGTCTCGATCCGCAGGCGTTGCAGATAGTGCAGCGGCTTGTCGCCGGTGGCTGCCTGGAAGCGGCGCATGAAGTTGCGAATGCTCATGCCGTGCTGCCGCGCCACGTCCTCGAAGCGAAACTTTTCGGCGAAGTTGGCTTCCAGCCATTCCTGTATCTGCAGAATCCGCGTATCCAGATGCAGCTTCTGCCCGCCGAAACCCAAGCGCCCCGGGCTGTAACTGCGTTGTAGCTCGTAAAGCACGTCACGCGCCATGCCCTGGGCCACGTGTGCGCCGCAGAAGCGCTCGACCAGATACATGTACAGGTCGCAGGCCGAGGTCGTGCCGCCTGCGCAGTAGAGGTTGTCGCTGTCGGTGAGGTGCTTGTCGGCGCTGAAAGCCACACCGGGGAAGCGCTCGACGAAGTCATTGGCAAAGCGCCAGTGGGTGGTCGCCTCGCGGCCTTCCAGTAGGCCCGCCTGGGCCATCCAGAACACGCCGGTGGCTTCGCCACAGATGACGCTGCCTGCAGCGTGACGCTCGCGCAACCAGGGCATCACACCCGGATGCTGCGCGCAGAGCGCATCGAAATCTCCCCAGAAGGCCGGCAGGATCACCATATCGGCGTCGTCCAGCGGACTATCCACGGCGATGGCGATACCGCTGAAGGTACTGACCGCCTTGCCGTCCGGGCTGACCAGACGGGTTTCGAAAGCAGGGGTGAGGTCAAGGCCGAGCTGTTTGCCATAGCGCAGGCTGGCCATGTGGAAGAAATCCTTGGCCTGGGTGAGTGTCGAGGCGAACACTCCTTCGGTGGCAAGTATGCTGACGCGCTGGATCGAGGCGAGATTGGGCATGCGATTCTAATTATTGTGGTGAGTAACAGGGTAAATCTGCCGTGTGGCGGCTGGAGCGTCCTATTTTTGCGTGCATCTGTCCAGCCTTCCCTGAAGCGATGCGGCTGAACCGTCACGGCGACCCGGCGTCGAACCGCTGATGCACAGGAGCGAAGAGATGAGTGAAAGCAGTCAGTATCCGACAGCCCCTTTTGGCGATTGGGACGGCAGCCCGGCCGCGGCGCGTGCGATGCAGCAGAGCCTGGCGGCGCAGGTGAGCTTGCAGGATGACTTCCCACCGTTGCGATTGATCGCCGGGGTGGATGTCGGTTTCGAGGATGGCGGCACTATCACCCGCGCCGCGGCAGTGCTGCTGGATGCCGATACCCTGGAGCTGGTCGGCAGCAGCCTGGCGCGAGTTCCGACGAACATGCCCTACATTCCGGGCCTGCTTTCGTTCCGTGAGCTACCCGCGGTGCTGCAGGCGCTCGGCGAACTGCCGGCCGTTCCCGACCTGATCTTTTCCGACGGCCACGGCATCGCCCACCCGCGCCGCCTGGGCATTGCTGCTCACCTGGGCGTGGTGACCGGCCTGCCCACCATCGGCGTGGCAAAGAAGCTGCTCACCGGGGCGCACGACGAGCTGGATCTGGCGCGTGGTGCACAGGTCGAGTTGCGCGACAAGAAGACCGGCGAAGTGATCGGCTGCGTGCTGCGCAGCAAGGACAAGGTGCGGCCGCTGATCATTTCCCCGGGTAACCGGGTCAGCATCGTCACCGCACCACAGCTGGTGATGCGTTATGTCACGCGCTATCGCCTGCCGGAGCCGACCCGGCTGGCCGACCGGCTGGCGTCGCGACGGGAAGAAAAGGCCGCCGCGCGGCGCTTGTCTGGAGCGGCCAAGTAGTTAAAGCAGTTGTAACCGGGATTGCCCGCGCCCGTGGCGACGCTTGCAGCTGGCGTCTCGCAGGCGCTAGCCTGCGGGCCTGTTGTCAGCTCGGACCCTACGATGATTCTGGATTGCGCTACCGGTTGGTGTCAGGGCGTTCGCCACTGCCCGTCACCGAACTTCAACCAGCGGCCGGCCGGCGAGATTTCCCTGCTGGTGATCCACAACATCAGCCTGCCGCCGGGGCAGTTCGGCACCGGCAAGGTTCAGCAGCTCTTCCAGAATTGTCTGCAGTGCCATGAGCACCCGTTTTTCGAGGAGATCGCCGAGCTGCAGGTGTCGGCGCATTTTCTCATCGAGCGTGATGGCGCGATCACTCAGTTCGTCTCCTGTCTGGATCGTGCCTGGCACGCCGGCGTGTCCTGTTTCGACGGTCGCGAGGGCTGCAACGATTTCTCCATCGGCATCGAGCTGGAGGGGACCGACGACCAACCCTTCAGTGACGCGCAATACCAGGCGCTGATCGGATTGTGCCGGATACTGCAGGGAGCGTTTCCAGCGATTACCCCCGAGCGGGTTTGCGGCCACAGCGATATCGCGCCGGGGCGTAAGACCGATCCCGGCCCGGCATTCGACTGGCAGCGGCTGCGTGCGGCTTCCATTACCTGCTGACGAAAGGAAAGGACGATGAGTTTTCTGGTGATCCTGCTCGTGCTGCTGGTGGAGAAGTTCTCTGATTGGCGCCCGCGGCTGCAATACGACAGCCCCTGGCTGACGCGCCTGCGCCAGGCGGAGGCCAGCCCGCGTCTGCGACAGACGCCCTGGCTGGCGCTGCTGTTGCTGGTGTTGCTCCCAGTGCTGCTGCTCGGCCTGGTTCTGCTGGCACTGGAACCGCTGGCCTACGGGTGGCTGAGCCTGCCGGTGCATCTGCTGGTGCTGCTCTACAGCCTCGGCCGTGGCCATGCCAAGGCTGAACTCGGTGCGTTCCGCGACGCCTGGCGCCGTGGAGATGAGGAAGCCGCGGCGCTGGCCGCCGAACGTGACGCCGGCCTGCAGGCGCAGGACCCGCCGAGCCTGTTGGCTGCGGTGCAGTCCTGGCTGCTGTGGCGGAGCTACGAGGGTTTTTTTGCGGTGATCTTCTGGTACCTGCTGCTCGGGCCGATGGCGGCGCTGGCGTACCGGCTGCTGGCGCTGTGCGCCGAGCACACCGAGCTCGAAGGGTTGCGCGAGCGGGCCGAGCAGCTGCGGCATGCCTTCGACTGGTTGCCGGTGCGGGTGTTGCTCGGCAGTTTTGCGCTGGTCGGCAACTTCGTCGCGGTCAACCGGGCGCTGCTGCACGAATTACTGAGCTGGGATGTGCCAGCCCGGCGGCTGTTGGCCGATGCCGGTCCGTTGGCCGCCGATCTGCCGCCCGCAGTCGACGGCGAGGCGGGCATCGCGAGGCTCGACGGGATCGCGGCATTGCTGGTACGTACACGGGTGTTCTGGTATGCGGTGATCGCAGTCTGGACGATCCTCGTCTGAGGCTTTTGGCCAGCGGCGCCGCTAATGGACATCCATAACGCCTCTGTATGGGATTCCACGGCCGAATCGCTGTAACCCGCAGGCCAGACGCCTCGCCGAGCGTCGGGTTGATACCTGTCGAAGAGCTACCATTTGGCCATTACCTTAAGTTACAAAAACGCCTACCGATATCCCGTATAACCCGGGCAGAAGCCACTCTCTGACGAGCCCTGCTGCGCGCTGCAACTGCGTGCAAGCCAATACCAATAAAATTGGGAGACGTCGTGTGAATAGCCTGTTGTATCCCGCGATCGCGTTCATGAACCGCCTGAGCTTCGGTATGAAGTTCAGCCTGGTCAGCGTCCTGTTTTTCGTTCCCATGCTGCTGAGCAACTACTACCTGGTTCGCGACTCGTACCGGGCATATGTCGGTACCCGCAACGAGCTGCAGAGTCTCGAGCTGCTTGGCTCGACCTTGCAGGTGCGGCGCAGCATGGAGGACTGGAAAGACCTCGTGCATATCGAATCGATCATCGGCCAGACCGGCAATGTCGAGGCGCTGCAGACTCGCTTGAACCGCGTCGAAAGCGCCCTGACAGCGCAGCTGCAGGCTCTTGCCCCCGTTGGCGATGCGCCTGAGCAGGTGGCTGAATTCAATAGCCGTCGCGACGAACTGGTGACCGGGCTGAACGCCGCCCAGGCCGAGCAATCGTTGCAGTCCAAGGCAGCCATGGCCGAGTCCCTGCTGGGCCAGTCGCAGGTGATGATCAAGCTCGTCGCCGGCCAGTCTGGCCTCAGCCAGGATCTCGAGCGTGAGGTCCGTCTGTTGGCCGAGCTACTGACCACGGTAACCCCGGCCATCAGCGCATCGCTCGGCGAGGGGCGTGCGGTGGGCTCCTACACGTTCGGCCAGGGCTACCTGAACTCCGATGCCAGCAATACGCTGGACAACCTCGTGCTGGAACTGGAAAAGCAGCAGGCGCAGTACGCCGCACAGTTGCAGGATGCCCTGGGCGCAAGCCAGGCCGCGCGTACCCGGCTCGACGCCTTCGCCACCGCCAGTCGTGAGTCCCTGCAGGCGAGCAGCGAAATTCTGCAGGACGAGGTGATCATGGCCGAGGCGCTGGACCTGCCTTGGGAGCAGTTCTACGAGCGCATCAGCGCGCAGATGGCCAAGACCTACGAGCTGAACGACGCCATTCTCGGTTTCCTCGAGGTGGAGCTTGCCGAGCGGCTGGAGCAGAAGCGCCTGCTCATGACCCTGCTGCTTTCGGCACTGGCGGTGGTGCTGTGCCTGGTGGCGTATCTGTACGCAGGCTTCTACGCCTCGACGCGCGCCTCGCTGCACAGTCTCGGCAGGATCATGGACAAGGTCGCCGCCGGTGACATGACCGCGCGCTATCAGGTACAGAGCCGAGATGAGCTTGGCGAGCTGGGCCAGGTGTTCAATACCACCGTGGCGCAGATCCGCGAGCTGATCGAGCGAGTCGGGCAGACCGTCGCCGAAGTCGAGCGCCAGGCACAGCGGGTCGAAAGCGTCTCCGGCGAGAGCAATCAGACGGTATCCGAGCAGCGTGGGCAGATCGAACAGGTCGCCACGGCGATGAACGAGATGTCCGCCACCGCCCAGGAGGTCGCCAGCAGTGCCGAGGCAGCAGTGGGCAGCGCACAGAGCGTCAACGAGGAAACCGTCAGCGGGCGCGAGCTGGTGGTAGCGCAGGTCGGCGGTATCCAGCGGCTGGCCGGCGAGATCGAGCAGTCGGTGCAGGTGATCAACCAGTTGGCCGACGACAGCAAGGCGATCAGCCAGGTGCTGGACGTGATCAAGACCATCGCCGAACAGACCAACCTGCTGGCCCTCAATGCGGCCATCGAGGCCGCGCGTGCTGGCGAGCAGGGCCGTGGCTTCGCGGTGGTCGCAGACGAGGTGCGCGGGCTGGCGCAGCGGACACAGAAGTCCACCGCGGAAATCGAGCAGATGATCGCTCGCCTGCACAACGGTGTCGGCGCAGCGGTGAAAACCATGCATGCCAGCCATACGCTGGCCGAAGACACCGTTGGCCAGTCGGGGCGGGTCGAGCAGGCGCTGGAAAACATCCTTGGCGCGGTGGGACTGATCGTCGATCAGAACCAGCAGATTGCCGCCGCGGCCGAGCAGCAGACAGCCGTGGCGCACGATATCGATCGCAATATCGTCGCCATTAATGAGGCCGGCCAGCGTACCGCCGAGGGTGCCGGGCATACCGAGCAGGCGAGTCGTGAGCTGTCGCAGCTGGTGGGACGCCTGCAGCAGCTGATCGGCGCGTTCCGGGTCTGACCGCGGCGATGATCAGGGCTGCGGCCAGCCGAACAGTTCACAGCTGTTGCGATAGCTGGCGGCGGCCAGCTCTTCGGCGCTGACGCCTTTGAGGTCGGCCAGCATCCGGCAGATCTCCGGCAGCAGTTCCGGGCTGTTGCGCTCGCCGGCGTGGCCGGCTGGCGGGATATCCGGCGAGTCGGTTTCCAGCACGATGGCCTCCAGCGGCAGTTGCTTGAGCACCCGCTGCATGCGCAGCGCCTGTGGCCAGGTACCGGCACCCCCGAGGCCGAGCCTGAAGCCGAGGCGCAGGTATTCCTGAGCTTCCTCCCAGCTGCCACTGAAGGCGTGCACGATGCCGGCGCGCTGCAGCTTGTAGCGTTTGAGCATGGCGATCATCGGTGCGTGGGCGCGGCGTATGTGCAGCAGTACCGGCAGCTCGAACTCCGCAGCCAGCGCCAGCTGCGCTTCGAGCAGTTCGTGCTGGCGCTCGATGTCCGGGTCCTCGACGTAATAGTCCAGGCCGATCTCGCCGATGGCGCAGAGTTTAGGCTCACCGCGTAGCTGCTCCAGCCAGTCGCGCAGCTTGCCCAGGTGCTCGTCCCGGTGCTCGGCGATGAACACCGGGTGAAGGCCCAGCGCGGCATGAACCGCTGGCTGCTCGCAGGCTAGCTGCCAGACCCGCTCCAGATTCGCTTCGTGCACGCCGAGTACCACGATGCGCTCGACGCCAGCGGCCGCGCTGCGGGCGATGACCTGGGTCCTGTCATCATCGAACATCTCGAAATCGAGGTGGGTATGGGTGTCGATAAGCTGCACGACAGGCTCCGTACGGTCGGCGGTGGGCGGGCGCGTAATGCTACATGGCCTTCAGTGGCTTTCCTCTTCGATCTGAATGTCGCTGACGCCCAGCTCTTCAAGCCGGCTGGCTTCGCTGGGGCGTATCGGGTTTTCCCAGGGGGCGTCGACCGCCGCACGCGGCTCGCGGACGTAATGCAGCAGTATTTCCAGTTCGGCCTGCTCCAGACCGGGCACTTCGAACGAGCTGATCAGCAGCGAGGCGGGCTCGCCGTTGATGCAGTAGTGGATGCGGTAACGCTTCAGATCGGTCATGGCGGGCTTCCTGCGGTTGGCGGCACTGAAGTATCCGACCGCCGAAATCCGCTCAGGCTCCCGAGTCTCCTTGTGCTTCGCGCTCAAGCAACGCCGCCTTGCGTTCCAGCCCCCAGCGATAGCCGGTCAGCGCCTGATGACTGCCGACCACGCGATGGCAGGGCACCAGCAGGCCGACGGGGTTGCTGGCGCAGGCGCGGGCGACCGCACGGGCGTGGCTGCCGAGGGTTGCCGCCACCTCACCGTAGCGCCGCGTCTCGCCGGCGGGAATCTGCTGCAACGCCTGCCAGACGCGCTGCTGAAAGGCCGTGCCGCGCAGGTCGAGCGGCAGCTGGGCGGCACGCTGCGGTTCTTCCAGTTGGCTGACGATTGCCTGCAGCCACTCACCCAGGCCTTCCTGGTCGCGCTGCAACTGTGCCGCGGCAAAGCGTGAGCGCAGCTCGTCTTCCAGCGCTGTCTGGTCGTCGCCGAACAGCAGGGCACAGATGCCTTTGTCGCTGCTGGCGACCAGCAGCTGGCCGAGTGGGCAGGGCGCCAGGGCGTAGCGCAGGGTTTCGCCCGCACCTTTGCGGCGGCGCTGGGCCGGCGTCAGTGCCTGGGCGTCCGCGTAAGGGGCCCGCGTGCCGGAGTAGCCGGCAGCGAGGGCGGCATCGAGTACCGAGTCGGCCTCGGTCAGGTGGGTTTCCAGACGTTCGCGGCGGCGCGCCGCCGACCACGCCCGCGGGGTCATGCCGGTGCGCGCCTTGAATGCCCGTGACAGGTAGGCCGGCGACAGCCCGATGCGCGCGGCCAGCTGCTGCAGCGGCAGCGGCGTCTCGGTTTCGTCGAGCAGGCGGCAGGCGGCGATCACCAGTGCATCGAGCTGCTCGCTTGGGCTCGGGCCGCAGGGCGAACAGCGGCGACATGGCCGGTAACCGGCGGCCTGGGCTGCCGCTGGATCGGTGTAGAACACCGTCCGCTCGCGAGCTGGCCGGCGTGCCGGGCAGCTGGGGCGGCAGAAAATACCGGTCGAGCGCACGGCGAACACGAAGCGGCCATCGAAGGCGGCATCGCGTTCGCATAGCGCTTGCCAGCAGCGGTCCTGGTCGAGCATGGCGCGACTCCCCTGGTTGATGCTGCGATTGTCGGTCCTGACCGGACGTGCGCCAATCCAAAGCGTGCTTTCAAAGTCGATGGGGAGCATGGAAGCCGCCCCGTGATTGCCGTAACCTGCAGCATCGCCCTGACCGAGAAGGACCTGCAAGCCGCTGATGAAAACGCCTAAACGACTCGAACCGCTGATCGAGGATGGCCTGATCGACGAGGTGCTGCGGCCGCTTATGAGCGGCAAGGAAGCAGCGGTATACGTGGTGCGCTGTGGCGATGAGCTGCGCTGCGCCAAGGTCTACAAGGAAGCCAACAAGCGCAGCTTCCGCCAGGCCGTGAAATACCAGGAAGGCCGTAAGGTGCGCAGCAGCCGCGATGCGCGCGCGATGGCCAAGGGCTCCAAGCACGGGCGCAAGGAGAAGGAAGACAACTGGCAGAACGCTGAGGTCGCGGCGCTGTTCCGCCTGGCCGATGCCGGCGTGCGCGTTCCCAAACCCTACGACTTTCTCGACGGCGTGCTGCTGATGGAGATGATCGCCGGCGAAGATGGCGATGCCGCACCGCGACTGAACGACGTCGACCTGCATCCGGACGACGCCCGCGAGTTCCATGCGTTCATGATCCACGAAGTGGTCAAGATGCTCTGCGCGGGGCTGGTGCACGGTGATCTGTCGGAATTCAACGTGCTGCTCGACGAGCACGGCCCGGTGATCATCGACCTGCCGCAGGCGGTGGATGCGGCCGGCAACAACCATGCGTTCGAAATGCTCGAGCGTGATGTTGGCAACATGTCGGCCTATTTCGGACAGTTCGCGCCGGAACTCAAGTTCACCCGTTACGCCAAGGAGATGTGGGCGCTGTACGAGCAGGGCAAGTTGACCACCGAGACCGAGCTGACCGGGGAATTTGCCGAGCCGGAAGATGCCGCGGATATCGATGCGGTAATGCGGGAGATCAAGGCCACGCTGGCCGAGCAGGAGCGCCGTGAGGCCTTGCGCGGTGCGGACGATGCGCCGAAGGATGAGCCGCCGGAGCCGCCGTGGATGAAAGGCTGATCGGCAGTCTCTGGCGAACCCCGGAGACTGCTGCTTCTGTGTTTTTGCCGACTAGCGGGAGTCTTCAAAGACTCCGGCCAGTTAATGTCTTCAGTGCGTCGATTGCTCTGTAGGGTTTTCCCCAGCGTCCGCGGTATCCGCGGACGCCGCCTTCCACCCACCCCCCAACGCCACATACAACGCCACCTGCGCCGTCGCCAGCGCGCTCC
>NZ_JXXD01000164.1 GCF_000935215.1 Stutzerimonas stutzeri | reverse complement strand
CGCCAGCTCCACCGCGCCACCCTCCCACGGCTTGCAGACCGCGGTGGCTGCCTCCGGCTCGGCGGCCTTGATCGGCAGCAGGCGCAGGGCCGGCGCGGCGCCGGTCTCGACGATCAGCCGATAGCGTCCGGCTTCAGGCACTTCGTAGCGGTAAATGCTGTCTGTGCCAAGCGGCTGACGGCGAAAGGGCGCAAGCTCCACGGCCTCGCCGCTGGCCTGTGGCATGCGCAACTGCAGCTGGCCGGGCGCGAGGCTGAGCTCGATGTCGTAGCGGTCGCTGGCCAGGGCATTCCAGTTCAGCGGCAGCGGCTGGCCGTCCAGCCGGGCAGCCAGCTCGGGATCGGCCAGTACGGGCAGCGCTAGGGTGAGTCCGAGCAGCAGCGACAGGGCGGGTAGGCGGTGGGCACGCATCGAAGTGGCTCCATTATGCTTTTTCGCCACATTTGACTGCGCGTTGGCTGCCAGGTATAGGCGTAAGCGCTAGGCTGATGGCGTATTTTGTGCGCTTGCGGGCCACTGCCTACGCCCCACATCTACGCCCTCCGCCTCCTGAAAGGGGAGGATGTAGATGGCACGGGACGCGCCGAGGATGGAACGACTGTCAGAGCCTCAGGCCGGCAGCAGGTGGAACAACTAATAAGAAGCCACGAGGAAAGCGAAGCATGAACAAGAAATTCTGGTGTATCGCCACTGTCGGCCTGGCGGCCACCTTCAGCCTGCCGCTGCCGGCGCTGGCAGCGATCGAAGAAGGCAAGCTGGTCGTCTGGATCAACGGCGACAAGGGCTACAAGGGCCTGGCAGAGGTTGGCAAGCGGTTCACCGCCGAGACCGGTATTCCGGTGGAAGTGGCCCACCCGGACAGTGCCACCGACAAGTTCCAGCAGGCGGCGGCCACCGGCAACGGCCCGGACATCTTCATCTGGGCCCATGACCGCATCGGCGAATGGGCCAAGAGCGGCCTGCTCACCCCCGTCACCCCCAGCGCCGAGACCAAGTCCGGCATCGCCGACTTCTCCTGGCAGGCGGTGACCTACGACAACAAGCTGTGGGGCTATCCGATCTCGGTGGAAACCATCGGCCTGATCTACAACAAGGCCCTGGTCGACACCCCGCCGAAGAGCTTCGACGACGTCCTGGCGCTGAACGAGAAGCTCGCCCCGCAGGGCAAGCGCGCCATCCTCTGGGACTACAACAACACCTACTTCACCTGGCCGCTGCTTTCGGCCAAGGGCGGCTACGTGTTCGAGCAGACCGACGGTGGTTACGACGTCAAGTCCACCGGGGTCAACAACGCCGGCGCCAAGGCCGGAGCCAAGGTGCTGCGCGAGCTGATCGACAAGGACGTGATGCCCAAGGGCGCCGATTACAGCGTGGCCGAGGCGGCTTTCAACAAGGGTGACTCAGCGATGATGATCAGCGGTCCCTGGGCCTGGTCGAACATCGAGAAGAGCGGCATCGATTTCGGCGTGGCACCGATTCCCGCCATCGATGGCGAACCGGGCAAGCCCTTCGTCGGCGTCGCCGCCGCGCTGCTCAACGCCGCCAGCCCGAACAAGGACCTGGCCGTGGAGTTTCTCGAGAACTACCTGCTCGAGGTCGACGGCCTGAAGACGGTGAACGCCGACGTGCCGCTGGGTGCGGTCGCCAACACCGCCTACATGGAAGAGCTGTCCAGCAATCCGCACATCAAGGCGACGTTCGAGAACGCGCAGATGGGCGAGCCGATGCCCAATGTGCCGGAGATGGGCGCGTTCTGGTCTTCCATGGCCGCCGCGCTGACCAACATCACCTCCGGCCGGCAGGACGTCGACGCTGCCCTGGACGATGCCGCCAAGCGCATCACCCGTTGAACCCGTCGCTGGCCGCCGCCTCGGGCGCGCCGGCGGACTATGCTCCGTTCTCAAAGGTTCCGCTCCCGTGAATGCCCGTGCCGAGTTGCCCAGCCCAGCCATGACCCGTACGACCTCCCGGGGCTTGCCCCGCTCCCTGACCAACGGCCTGCGCTGGCTGGCGTGGCTGACCTTCAATGCCTTTGCGCTGTACCTGGTGGTCGCGCTCTACGTGCAGGGGCAGATGGCCTTCGCCCTGCTCGGGCTGGTGGTGACCGGAATCGCCAGCTACCTGTTCACCAACCGGCGGATGTACGCGCAGCGCTACATCTTTCCATCGGTGGCGGGAATGTTGGTGTTCGTCATCTTCCCGCTGCTGTACACGGTGGGCATCGGCTTTACCAACTACAGCGGCAGCAACCTGCTGAGCCTGGCCCAGGTGGAGCAGTACCACCTGAGCCAGACCTACTTGGCCGGCGAGCGTTTTCGCTTCACCCTGCACCCGAGCCCCGATGGCGAGCGGCTGCGGGTGGACAAGGGCGAGCAGGGCGTGTTCGTCAGCTCGCCGCTGACCGGCGAACCGGATGCGGAAGCACCGCTGACGCTGCAGCCGGCCGAGGACGTCGAAGGGCTGGGCGAGGCGCTGCCGCTGCGCGAGGTGATTCAGCGGCGCAAGGCGCTGGAACAATGGGTCATGCAGGGGCCGGACGGCAGCCTGCTGCGGCTGTACGGATTGCGTGAAGTCGCCGCCGTCGAACCCGTCTATCGTCAGGATGGCCCCGGCGTGCTGGTCGATACCCGCAGCGGTGCACGCCTGACCGCCGACATGGAGCGCGGCTTCTATGTCGACGAGACGGGCAAGGCGGTGCCGCCGGGCTTCACCGTGTTCGCCGGCTTCGCCAACTTCACCCGGGTGCTGAGCGAGCCGAGCATCCGTGAACCCTTCGTGCAGATCTTCGCCTGGACGTTCGCCTTCGCCGGGCTCACCGTGGTCTTCACGCTCGCCGTGGGGCTGGTGTTGGCCAGCCTGCTGCAATGGGAGCTGGTGCGCGGCAAGGCCTTCTACCGGCTGATGCTGATCCTGCCGTACGCGGTGCCGGGGTTCATTTCCATCCTGGTGTTCCGCGGCCTGTTCAACCAGAACTTCGGCGAGATCAACCTGCTGCTCGAGGGGCTGTTCGGCATCCGCCCGGACTGGTTCAGCGACCCGACCCTGGCACGCACGATGATCCTCATCGTCAATACCTGGCTCGGCTACCCCTACATGCTGCTGCTGTGCATGGGCCTCTTGCAGGCTATCCCGCGGGATCAGTACGAGGCCTCGGCCATCGATGGCGCCAGTCCGCTGGACAACCTGCTGCGCATTACCCTGCCGCAGCTGATCAAGCCGCTGATGCCGCTGTTGATCGCCTGCTTCGCCTTCAACTTCAACAACTTCGTGCTGATCACCCTGCTGACCCGTGGCGGCCCGGACATCATCGGCGCGACCACGCCGGCCGGCACCACGGACCTGCTGGTCAGCTACACCTACCGCATCGCCTTCCAGGATTCCGGGCAGGACTTCGCCCTGGCTGCGGCCATCGCCACGATGATCTTCATCCTCGTCGGTGCCATGGCGCTGCTGAATCTCAAACTCTCGAAAGTGAAGGTATAAGGAGACGGTCATGGCCATGGTGCAACCGAAATCCGCGCGTTACCGGCTCTGGGCGACCCACGCGGCGCTGCTGGCCTTCGTCGCGGCAATCCTCTTCCCGCTGCTGATGGTGGTGTCGATCTCCTTTCGCGAAGGCAACTTCGCCACCGGCAGCCTGTTTCCCGAGAACCCGACGCTGGAGCACTGGTCGCTGGCCCTCGGCATTCCTTACACCCACGAGGACGGCAGCGTGACGAATCCGCCGTTCCCGGTGCTGCTATGGCTGTGGAACTCGGTGAAGATCGCCCTGGTCAGTTCGGCGCTGATCCTGCTCCTCTCGACCACCAGTGCCTACGCCTTCGCGCGCATGCGCTTCGGCGGCAAGGCGCCGATCCTCAAAGGCATGCTGATCTTCCAGATGTTCCCGCCGGTGCTCTCGCTGGTGGCCATCTACGCGCTGTTCGACCAGCTCGGCCAGCACGTCAGCTGGCTCGGGGTGAACAGCCACGGCGCGGTGATCGTCGCCTCGCTGGGCGGCATGGCGCTGCACATCTGGACCATCAAGGGCTACTTCGAGAGCATCGACGCCTCGCTGGAGGAGGCTGCCATCGTCGATGGGGCGACCACCTGGCAGGCGTTCTTCCATATTCTGCTGCCGATGAGCGTGCCGATCCTGGCGGTGGTGTTCATCCTCGCCTTCATCACCAGCGTCACCGAATACCCCATCGCCTCGGTGCTGCTGATGGACGTCGACAAGCTCACCCTCTCGGTCGGCGCGCAGCAGTACCTCTATCCGCAGAATTACCTGTGGGGCGACTTCGCCGCCGCCGCGGTACTCTCCGGCCTGCCCATCACCGCCGTGTTCCTCTACTGCCAGAAGTGGATCGTCGGTGGCCTCACCGCCGGCGGGGTGAAGGGCTGACCACCTGAGTTGAACGAGGCGCAAGACCGGGGAGCGGGAGCGGTGCGAACCGGTGCGCCAGGCCATGACAAGAACAAGAACAGGGAACCGTCCATGAATGCCGCGATGCCACCTCTACTGCCATTGATCCCCACCAAGCTGGCGATCCCCATGCTGCCGCCGGGCCTGCTCGAACGGCCGCGCCTGGACGAGTGGCAGCAGCGCCTGCCGCAGGTGCGCCTGGCGGTGCTGCACGCCGCCAGCGGTTTCGGCAAGACCACCCTGGCGGCGCAGTGGGCGCGAGCCTTCGATGGACGTATCGCCTGGTTTCAGCTGCATGCCAGCGACAACCTGGGGCTGCAGTTCGGTCGCTACCTGACCCAGGCCCTGGACCGCCAGCTGGACGCCGGCTGTCCGCTGGCAGTGGCAGTGGCGCTGGCCGAGCAGGGCCGGGTGTCACTGGATGCGTTGTTCACTCAGCTACTGGCCGAACTGCCGGGCGAGCACGAAGCGATCCTGATCGTGCTCGACGAGTTCGAGGTGCTGCACGACGCCGAGTTGATCGCCGGCCTGCGCTTCTTCCTGCGCCATATGCCGAGCTGGATGACCCTGCTGGTATGCAGCCGGCGCCTGCCCGAACTGGGTGTCGCCGAGCTGCGGGTCAAGCATCAGCTGCTGCTGCTCGACGCGCGCCAGCTGGCCTTCGAGGATGACGAAGTGCAGGCGCTGCTGGAGCTGGGCGTGCCGGTCAGCATCAATCGCGAGCAGGTCGAGCGTCTCAACCGCCGCATCGGTGGCTGGCCCTGCGCGCTGCAGCTGGCCTTGCAGGAAGTGCAGACCAGCCGTGGCATGGACCTGTTCCTGGAGAACCTGCAGCTCGGCCACCCGGACATCCGCGACTACATGCGCGAACAGGTGATCGAGGGGCTGCCCGAGGACCTACGCGGTTTTCTCGAGGCGACCTGCCTGCTCGACCGCTTCGACGCCGCCCTGGCCGATCGTCTGACCGAGGCCTGTCACGGCCGCGAGATGCTCGAACGGCTCGAGCGTGGCGGCCTGTTCATCCAGCCGCTGGACAGCCTGCGCCGCTGGTACAGCTATCACCCGCTGTTCGCCGTGTTCCTCCAGGGCGAGCTGCGCACCCACCAGCCGCAGCGGGTCAACCAGTTGCACCTGCGTGCGGCCTCCGCGCTGCTGGCCGAGAACATGCCCGAGGAAGCCGCGCGCCATGCCGTACAGGCCGGCGACCCGCAGCAGGTCGACGAGATCCTGCAGCGCCACGGGCGGGCGTTCTATCGCCAGGGTCGTCTCGGGTTGCTGCAACAGTGCCTGGAAACCCTGCCGGAAGCGGTGATCGCCGGCTCGCCGCTGCTCACCCTGCTGCAGGCCTGGGTGTCGCAGAACTCCTATCAGTTCGATCACGTCGAGCGCTGGTTCAAGGCCGGCGAGCTGGCGCTGCAGCGCAGCTGCTCCGAGCAGGACTGGGCGCGCATCGTCTGCGAATTCAATGCCGTCCGCGCCCAGGTCGCGATGAACCAGGGCGACGAGCAGCGCGCCGTCGCCCTGGCCCAGGAGGCGCTGACCCGCGAGCCGCTGATCATGCGCACCTCACGGGTGGCGGCGATGTCGGGCCTGGCCGAGGCGCATTTCGTTCAGGGCGAACTGCCGCAGGCGCAGAAACAGTACGAGGAAGCCGAGCGCCGCGCGCGGGAGATCAATGCCTCGCACCTGGTGGTCTGGAGCCTCGGCCAGCTGTCGGAAATCGCCATCGCCCAAGGGCATCTGCAGAAGGCCTATACCCTGCAGGAGCGCGCCATCCAGTACATCGAGCAGCAGAACCTGCAAGCCACGCCCATCGTCGAGTTCATCTACCGGGTGCGCGGCCAGGTGCTGCTGGAATGGCACCAGCTGGACGCCGCCGAGCAGTGCGCGCTGCAGGGTATCCAGATACTCGACGAACTGGACGACCCACGCTGGCGCCTGCAGAGCTACGCGCTGCTGGCCGGCGTCGCCTACGCCCGCGGCCAGCAACACGCCTGCGCCGACTACATCGCTCAGCTGCAGACGATGCTCGCCGACGACCGCTACCACATCGACTGGCTGGCCAATGCCCACGCGATCATGCTCGCCTACTGGGACTCCAGCCAGGATCGCGAGGCGATCCGCCAGTGGCTGCTCAGCGCCCCGCCGGTGGGCGGCGGCGCCAACCACTTCGCCCAGCTCAATGCGCGCAACCACGCCCGTGCCCACCTGGCGCTGGGGCAGCTGGAGCGTGCCCTGCCGATCCTGCGCCAGCTGCTGACCGACGCCGAGCGCCACGGTCTGGAGATGGATCGCAACCGCAACCACATCCTCCTGGCGCAGCTGCACTGGTTGCGCGAGGAGCGCCAGCAGGCGCTGGATCACCTGCAGCGGGCCATGACCCTGGCCAGCGGCAGCGGCGCCATCGGCAGCTTCCTGCGCGTCGGCAAGCCGATCATCGGCATGCTCAAGTGCCTGCTGCACGAGCGCACCCTCGATGAAGCCGAGGCCCAGCGCGCCGCGCGCTTGATCCAGCTGGCGCAGCAGCAGCGCGATTTCAGCCGCGCCATTCGCATCACGCTGGACGAGGCGGTGATCCAGGACATCATCAACCGCCCCGACGTGCCCGAGCTGATCCGCCGTTCGCCGCTGACCCGGCGCGAATGGCAGGTGCTGAGCCTGATCCACGCCGGGCAGTCCAACGAGCAGATCGCCGATCACCTGAATGTCGCGCCGACCACCATCAAGACGCACATCCGCAGCCTCTACCAGAAGCTCAACATCACCCACCGCAGCGAAGCGGTGCAGCTGGCGCGCGACCTGCTGAGCAAGATTCAGGGCGAGTAGCCGGCAGCGCTCGCGAGCGGACGCCGGGGAGAAGGAGAGCGGCGCCCGGCTGTGGCACCTACGAAGCTTTGCTGATGGAGGCACCACGATGACGATGAGCGAAAAACAGAAGATGCTGGCCGGCGAGCTGTACTACCCCGGTGACCCGGAGATTCTCGCCGATCAGGCCGCGGCCAAGGCCTGGATGGTGCGCTACAACGCAGCGCTGGCGGCCTCGCCGGACGAGCGTCGGGCGCTGCTGGCCGAGAGGCTGGCCGCGGTCGGTGCCGGCGCGG
>NZ_JXXD01000163.1 GCF_000935215.1 Stutzerimonas stutzeri | reverse complement strand
CCCAAACCCCCGACCCGCGTAAGCTGGTCGGGGGTTTGCTTTTGGGCTGAAGAAATATCTATCGAGACAGCCAAGGCTGCTTCCGGCTCGGCGTGTAGGAGGGATGGCCGAATAGTGCGGGCGGCAGGCCGAGGCCGTGCAGGACTTGTTGTGGAGCGTGTCTGCCTGCGATCTATCAAGCGTCGTGGTCATGCCTTCGGATAGCGCCGATGCTGAAATCAGCCGTTGCCGTTTTCTGTTGACGAACGGTTGCGCGACAAGCCGCGGGACGGTTTGCCCTCTGGTGGCTATGAGTAGGCACCCAGCAGATCGGGTGCCAACGACAACATATCGATAGTCCCACTCGGTCGTTCACTGCTACTGAGTGTCGTCGTCTTCGTCCGACTGACAGCTCACAGCGGCGTGTGCCGCTCGTTTAGAATGAGTGCTTTGCTCGGATATTTGCTATGCCGGAATCGGCTGCTACGCTAGGGCTTGATGAGGTTCCGCTCGAGCAGTTAGTCGCTTGCCCTGAATGTGATTTGCTGATGCTCAAGCCGAACCTCAATCTCGGCGAGGTTGCTGAGTGCCCTCGTTGCGGTTGTGAGCTGTTTCGCTTGCGGCATCGAATCGTCGGACCTGGGCTGGCGTTGGTGCTCGCTGCGTTGCTGTTGTACTTCCCGGCCAACTTCCTACCCATCATGAGACTGAATCTGCTCGGCCGGGTTACTGACGATACGGTCTGGAGTGGTGTGCTCAGTCTGTATAACAGCGGCATGCAAGGTATCGCCGTGGTGGTGTTTCTCTGCAGCATGGCTGTGCCGCTACTTAAACTCCTTTGCCAGCTGGCTGTATTGCTCTGCATTGCGGTCGATCGAGCGAAGCCATTGGGCATGCTGCTCTACCGGACGTATCACCATCTACGTGAATGGGGGATGCTGGAGGTTTACCTGCTCGGCATTCTGGTGTCGATCATCAAACTCAGGGACATGGCCGAACTCAGCCTGGGGATCGGGCTGGCGTGCTTTGCCGGTCTGCTGGTCGTTCAGGTCTGGCTAGAGTTGGTGATGTCGCCGCACCAGGTCTGGCAAGCGTTGTCGGAGCGCCGCGATGCGCGCCGCTGATGCTGGGTTGATGGTTTGCCACGAGTGCCATCAGCTCAACCGGGCGGACGCCGGTCAGCGTGATCAGCGATGCGTCCGCTGCGGTGCACGCGTGCATATGCGCAGACCCAACAGCATCGTTCGAACCTGGGCGCTATTGATCACTGCAGCTCTGCTCTACCTGCCGGCGAACCTGCTGCCGATCATGACGGTACGCATGTTGGGCAGTGGCACGCCAGACACAATCATGTCTGGCGTCGTGACCTTGGCCAAGCACGGCATGTTTCCAATAGCCGCCGTGGTGTTCATCGCCAGCATTCTGGTTCCCACGTTCAAACTAGTTGGAATCGCGATGTTGCTGTTTTCAGTACAACGCCACCATCCAATGTCGCCACGCCAACGGATATTGGTTTTTCGCTTTATCGAGTGGATCGGACGCTGGTCCATGCTCGATATTTTCGTCATCGCCATTCTGGTGGCGATCGTCAATTTCGGCAGCCTCGCCAGCGTCGAAGCGGGCTTCGGCGCGATAGCCTTTGCCAGCGTAGTCATCCTGACCATGTTGGCTGCGATTACATTTGACCCTCGTCTGATCTGGGATAACACGGAATCCGGGAACAAGCATGACTGACCTGCCACAAGCCAATACTCGCCCTGCCTCCAGCTGGTCGGCCATCTGGATTCTGCCTCTGATCGCACTGGCTATCGGAGCGTGGCTCGCCTGGCAGGCCTATAGCGAGCGAGGCATCCACATCGAGGTGGTCTTCGAGAGTGCCGAAGGGATCGAGATCGGCAAGACGTCGGTGCTCTACAAGGGCATGACGATCGGTGTCGTGCGTGATCTGCGCCTAGGCGACGATGAGCGTCGGCAGGTCGTTGTCGCGGAAATCGAGATGAACAAGGACGTCGATGGCTATCTACGCAACGGCACGCGCTTCTGGCTGGTCAAGCCCAGTGTGACGCTAGCCGGGATTACCGGGCTGGAGACTCTGGTGTCGGGCAACTACATCGGTATCAGCCCTGCTGATGGCGAGACAACGCGGCGTTTCGTTGCGCTGGCGGAAGAGCCGCCGATGTCCGACAGCCGCATCGGCCTGCACCTGACGCTCAAAGCCGAGCGCCTTGGCTCGCTGAATCGCGGCAGTCCGGTGTTCTATCGGCAGATCCAGGTCGGACAGGTGAAGAACTACGTGTTGTCCGAGGACGACAGTACCGTCGAGGTGCAGTTGTATATCCAGCCGGAGTACGCCCATCTGGTGCGCAAACACACGCGATTCTGGAATGCCAGCGGCGTCACCGTGGATGCCGGTCTGACGGGGGTTAAGTTCCGTACGGAGTCTCTGGCTAGCATCGTCGCCGGCGGTATCGCCTTCGCCACGCCATCTCACCGCAAGGACAGCCCTGCGACCGATCCGAGCATCCCGTTCCGGCTCTACGAGGACTTCGATGCGGCCCAGGCGGGTATCAAGACGCTCGTATCTCTGCAGGATTTCGATGGGCTGCAGGCCGGCCGGACGCCTGTCATCTACAAGGGCATGCAGGTCGGTCTGCTGAAGAAGCTGGATATCGATTCCGACCTCAGCGGCGCGCAGGCCGAACTCTCCATCGACCCGCTGTTCGAGGACTATCTGGTAGAGGACACGCAGTTCTGGGTGGTCAAACCGTCGGTATCGGTCGCCGGTATTTCCGGGCTCGAGGCCTTGGTGCGCGGCAATTACATCGCTGTTCGCCCCGGCGAGAAGGGTGCAGAAGCCAGGCGCAACTTCGTCGCACGCGCCAAGGCACCACCGCTGGATATACGCTCGCCCGGCCTTCACCTGGTACTGACGGCGGACAACCTCGGCTCGCTGGATGTCGGTAGTCCTGTGCTCTATCGCCAGGTACGGGTTGGCTCCGTGCAGAGTTACCAGTTCTCGCGCGACCAGCAGCGGGTCGTGGTTGGCGTGCACATCGAGCAGCCCTACGCCGACCTAGTGAACAGTTCGAGCCGGTTCTGGAATGCCAGTGGCATTTCCCTTACCGGCGGGCTTTCCGGTATTGAGGTACGCAGCGAATCGCTGCAGAGCCTGCTGGCCGGGGGCATCGCATTCGAGACGCCGGAGCCGCAAGCTCCGGCTACCAGAAAGGTGCCCCGATTTAAGTTGCACAAGGACCGGGACAGCGCAATACGGCGCGGTACCTCGATAGAGATTCGTCTCGATCGCGGCGACGGCCTCGGTGCCGGCACGCCGATCCGCTACAAGGGGCTGGAGGTCGGCGAGGTTGACAGTGTGACCCTGAGCGACGACCTCGGTCACGTCGTGCTGCGGGCCCGGATTACCGCCGCAGAGTTGCGTATCGCTCGTGCGGGCACGCAGTTCTGGGTGGTACGGCCCGAACTGGGCATCATGCGCACCGCCAATCTGGATACGCTGGTCAGCGGTCCCTATCTTGAGGTTGCTCCCGGCAAACCAGGTGCGGCCGCTCAAGCGCGTTTCGTGGGCCAGGAGCGTGAGCCGCAGAAGGCTGGTGAAGGGCTCGCCCTAGTCCTCAGCGCTGCGCGTCTGGGTTCGATCAAGCCGGGTAATGCGGTGACCTACCGCGAGGTGAAGGTCGGCGAGGTGACTGGCTACGAGTTGGGGCAGACTGCCGACCGCGTGCTGATCCGCGTACTGATCGAGCCACGCTACGCTGCATTGGTGCATACCGGCAGCCGGTTCTGGGAAACCAGCGGGTTCGGTGTCGATTTCAGCCTGTTCAAGGGCGCCAGCGTGCGTACCGATTCGCTGGAGTCGCTGATCGAGGGCGGTGTTGCCATCGCCACCCCTGATGGCGAGCGCATGGGACAGCGCGCCTTGCCAGGACAGACCTTTGCCTTGTTCAAGGAGCCGCAGGAGGAGTGGTTTGACTGGGCGCCGAAGATCGAGCTGGGGCGAGCTGTCAGTGACAAGTGACGATCGATCCGGGACGTTGTTGGTGGGCTGAAGTCCACCCTACGGCGATATCCGGATGTGTATGAAAAAGGGCCCCGCGGGGCCCTTTTCATTGCAGGGAGATCAGGCCGGCTCTTCGGTCCTTTGGGCTGAAGCAGTGTGCTCGCTGGCGATCGATTCGCGGCGGCTGATGTATTTCCAGTCCGCCTCGTCGATGTAGATGCCGGCTGGTCCGCTGCCGCCTTCCAGGTCGATGGCGACATGGGCCGAGACCTGAGGCTTCACCGATGCGAGGATCGGCACGAAGCCCAGCTGCAGGCTGGTTTCGATCAGCGCCTGCTGGTTGCGCTCGTCGATGTCAGCCGCCTCGTCGAGGTAGTAGGGCAGGCGGATGCGCCCGGCCTGCTCGCGATCCATCAGGTGCAGCAATAGGTACATGTTGGTCAGCGCCTTGATGGTCATGGTAGTGCCGTTGGACGCCGCACCGTCGATGTCGGTGTGGATCACCGGCTGGCCGCCGACCTTGGTGATCTCGAACGCTAGCTCGAAGAGGTCTTTCAAACCCAGCTGGTTGTTGTTCGCTGCCACCAGGCGCGCCAGATACTCCTTGGCTTCCTCGTTTCTGGCGTCTTGTTCGGAGGACTGCGACAGGTCGAACACCGACAGTGTCTCGCCTTCCTCGTATTGCCCGGCGCTGTGGATGATCTGGTCGATGTGCTTGAGCGCATCCTTGTTCGGCGCCAGCACGATACGGAAGCTCGCCAGGTTGGAAACCTGACGCTTGTTGATCTCGCGGTTGAACAGCGCCAGCTGGTGTTCGAGGCTCTCGTAGTCGCTGCGGATATTGCGCAGCGTGCGGGCGATATCGGTGACCGCCGCACGCCGCGCCTTGGCCAGGGTTAGCGCTTCGTCCTGGCGGTGGGCGTAGGCGTTGACCAGCAGTTGCAGGCGGCGCTCGGGATCTTCCTCACTGTCGAACTTGGCCACGCCCTTCAGGCGCACCTGGGCGTAGAGCGCCTCAATCTGGCCGTCCACGCGTTGCAGTGCCTGCCAGCTGTCCTGGTAGTCGTTGAGCAGCGGCAGCAGATTGTCCAGCGAGTCGTCCACCGGGTCCATGAACGGCGTACCGAAGGGCAGGTTGGCTGGCAGCAGCTGGCGGCGGCGCAGGGCGTCTTCCAAGGTGCGTTCCTTGGCTTCCAGATCGGCCAACTGGCGGCCGACCAGTTGCAGCCTGGCGGAAATCTGCTGCACGCGCTCGGCGAAGGCGTCACTGGTGCGCTTGAGTTCTTCCTGGGCGGCTTCGGCCTGGGCCAGCTGTTCCAGCTTGGCCGGCTCCTCGGCGGCCAGGGTCTGGCTGCGGCGGAAGTCTTCCAGCGCTTTCTGCGCATCAAGTACGGCCTGATACAGCGCCTCGGCCTGGGCCTTGCTCGCGGCGCGGTCGACGGCCACCGCATGCTGGGTCTTTAGCTGCTTGAGTTCGCGCTCCAGGCGATCCTTCTGGTCGCGCAGCGCGGCACGGTCGGCCAGAGCCTGCAGCGCCGGTGGCTCGATATGCGAGAGGTCGATGGACAGGCCCGGCACCGAGAAGGTGTCGCCCTTGAAACGATCCAGCACCGCTTCCACGGCCTTGACCCAGTCGTCACCCTCGGCACTGATGCCTTTCTCACCCAGCGGCAGGCTGAACAGCTGGCCGTTGAACAGGCGCATCAGGCGGTCGACGTCGGCCTGGGAGAACTCTTCGCGCAGGCGCGAATAGCTGTTGTTGTCGGCGTGATCGAGCTGTTGCTTCACCGACTTCAAACGCTTTTCCAGATCGCGCAGGCGCTCGTCCAGGTCTTCGCTGGAGAACTGACGAGACTGCGCCAATGCACCGGCCAGCTCGTCATGGGCGTCCTTGGCGGCGAGCAGCTGCTGCTCCAGCACATGGGCGTCCTCGACCAGGGCGAAACGGTTCTTCAGCACCGCCAGCTCGCCGAGCCAGCGCTGGGCTTCGCTGATCTCGCGCTCCAGCCGCATCAGCTCGCCGGTTGAACCACGCTGTTCATTCTGCAGGCCGTCCTGCTCGCGACGGTAGTGCTCGGCCTGGATCACCAGCTCTTCCTTGCGTGCATCGGCGTAGTCGTGCCAAGTGCCGAGCAGGTTGTCGAGCAGCGGCGACAGGCGATGCAGCTTGCCGCGCAGCAACTCGCGCTGGGCGACACCGGCGGCCAGCGCCTCGACCAGCGGGCCGGCGGCGACCAGCGCCTGGTAGTCCTGCTCCATGCGGCGCACGTCGCGGAAGGCTTCTTCGGTGGCGGCGATGTAGTCGACGCTGCCCGAGCGCAAGCTGTGCTCGAAGGCATCAAGGAACAGCTGCTTCAGTTTGGCCGCCGTGATTTCCCTCATATGCAGGAGGTTGATAAACAGCGCGCGGAAGGTCTTCAGGCTCTGCTCGCTGGTCGAACGCAGCGGGATCAGCGTCATATCCAGCGGAATCGAGGTATGCCCGCCGACCAGCAGCCGGCGCAGCTCGTCCGGCTTGGCCTCGTAGGCCTTGATGCCGGCGCGTTCGAGGTTGGCGAACAGCTCGCGCTGGCGCAGGCAGGTGCCGTTCTGCTGGTAATGGTCCAGATCCAGCGAGCCCTGGTAGACGAAGAACTGATGACCGAAGCCGCCGCCCGGACCGCGGCCGGCCACGCCGATCACATGCGGGCCGTGGGGCAGCATGACTTCGACGAGGATGTAGCTGGTGTCCGAGGCGAAGTAGAACTTGCGCGACTGCTCGAGGCTGTACTTGCCGAAGCTCATGTCCGACATGCGCGCCAGAATCGGGAACTGCAGCGCGTTGATCGAAGCGGACTTGCCGAGGTTGTTGGCGCCGTAGACCGACAGCGGATTCTCCAGCGGAAAGATGCCGAGACTGTAGCCGGCGGTGTTCAGCAGGGCGAAGCGGCGGATGCCGTAGCGTTCCTGGCTCATGCTTCAAGCTCCTTTTCTTCGGCGATGGCACGGGCCAGGGCGTCTTCTTCCGATTCCTCGGCCGCTTCCTCGATGAGGATGATGTCGTCCTCGTCCTCGGCGATCAGCTCCGGGGCTGGCAGCGGCAGGTCGCTGCTGTGCAGGCTGGCGGCCAGGTCGCGGTCCTGCTGCACCGACAGGCAGACGTCGAGGAAGCGGTGCATCGGCGGCAGGAAGCGGTAGACGCCATTGCTGTCCTCGGCGAAGCCCAGCTGCGTCAGGCGGCGGATGACCTTTTCTTCCAGCTCTTCCTGGGTGGTGACTTCGGCCTGTAGGAACAGGTCGCGGTACTTGTCCAGCAGTGCCGGCAGTTCATCGCGACCGAGGCTGCCACCGTCGAGCACGGCCAGCGGATCGCGGCCCTGGTCGGCCAGGTGCTCGACGAGGATGAAGGTGAACAGTGCCAGGCGCTGGGCGGTCTTGTTCACCTGCGCGCCCATCTGCTCGGGGACGAAGTAGTAGAAACCGCGCGGATCGCAGACCAGCTCGAAGCCGAGCGCCTTGAACAAGGCGCGGTACTGGTCCTGCATGTTCGACAGCTGCGCGTAGGGCTCCGGCTCGCTGCGCGACAGGTGATAGCCCTTGAACAGCTCGCGGAAGATCGGCGCCAGCTGGGTCATTTCCTTGAGGTCGATGTTCATTCAGGTTGCTCGCTGGATCGTTGGGTAGAAATCAACAAGGTGATTTCCACAGCGTGATTTGATGGGCTTTGGCCTGTCTGTGCTGCTGGTTGGTGCCTGCCCCTCACCCCAACCCTCTCCCCATAGGGGAGAGGGGGCTGTTGGTGCGGGGAGCGGAA
>NZ_JXXD01000162.1 GCF_000935215.1 Stutzerimonas stutzeri | reverse complement strand
GTCAAACCTGGTCCGACAGCTTCTCGGCCGTCGAAGGCAGCAACACTGTCTCCGTGCGTCAGACCGACGTGGCTGGTAATACGTCGGGTGCTACCACCGTCAGCTTCGTTCTGGATACTCAGGTCGCTGCACCAACCGTCTCGTTGCAGGCCGACACCGGCACAAGCGGCACTGATAGCATCACCAATAATGGCACCCTGACCATCGACGGCACCGAAGCCGGTGCGACCATCGAGTACAGCACCGATGGCGGCCAAACCTGGTCCCCGACCTTCACCCCGATCGAAGGCAGCAACACCGTCTCCGTCCGCCAGACCGACGTGGCTGGTAATACCTCGGCTGCGACCACCGTCAGTTTCACCCTCGACACCCAGGTCGCCGCGCCGACCGTCTCGTTGCAGGCCGACACCGGCACAAGCGGCACTGATGGCATCACCAACAACGGCGCCCTGACCATTGGCGGCACCGAGACCGGCGCCACCGTCGAGTACAGCACCGACGGAGGCCAAACCTGGTCCTCGTCCTTCACCCCGGTCGAAGGCAGCAACACCG
>NZ_JXXD01000016.1 GCF_000935215.1 Stutzerimonas stutzeri | reverse complement strand
GGCCACCGCCGTGGCTGTTCTGGCCACCCTTGCGGCCGGCCTCGGAGGCCTTCTCGCGGTCGTTGGCGAAGTTGCCGCCGCTGTTGTGACCACCCTTGCGGCCGGCCTCGGAAGCTTTCTCTCGATCGTTGGCGAAGTTGCCAGGATTACTATTTGCCATGTGTTTTTCTCCTCAATTGGATAGACACGTTCACAAACGGCTGAAAGAGAGAGATCAATCAGCCTCACTGTGTCAGAGGAAGACTTCAGACAAGAGTTTCGGTGAATTCAAAAGTGTAGACGAATGGTTTTCCCCATGTTGCGTATGACTATGGCGGACTGAAATCACAGGCGAAGCGGCAAAGTTGCAGGAACGAATTATGATTATCCGAGCGCGGACTTATCCAGCCGCGCCTCAGGCCGCAAGTTTCGTCTTGCGCTCGGCCAGAAGGCGCATCACGTAGCCGATCTTCAGCGCCGTGGGGCCGAGGATGACCAACGCATGGGCTGCGATGATGCTGCCCATCGCCAGATGTCGATCGAACAGGTAGGCGCCGCTGATGCCCAGCAGCAGGAGCAGTATGCCTGCGACCATCAGCGCATTTGCGGCGCCCATCAGGCGTTGTGGAGAAGCTGAGTGATAAAGCATGACTGAATCTCCTTCGGGGAGAGGCTCGCGCCGGGCGAGCCTCCGAATGGATCAATCGAGTGCCGACGCGGGACCGAAGAACTCGTAGCGGGTTTGCTGTTCCGGCACACCGAGTGACTTCAGCTGGCGGCGGACGGCAGCCATGAAGGGTTTCGGCCCGAGGAAATAGGCGTCTACGTCGCGGTCTTCCGGTAGCCATCTGCCAAGCTGTTGCTCGGTCAGGCGGCCAACGGCATCCGGCGCGGCATCTGCGCCGTCGTGCTCCTCATAGCAGTAGAAACGCTTGAGCTGGGCGTGACGCTCGGCCAGCCCGTCCACGCTGCGGCGGAACGCATGCACGCCGGCATTGCGCGCGCAGTGGATGAAGTGCACCGGTCGTGCGCTGGCCAGAGCCTGTTCCAGCATCGCCAGGGTAGGCGTGATACCGACGCCGCCGCTTATCAGCACCAGCGGCTTGTCGCCCGGTTCGAGGGTGAACTCGCCAGCCGGCGCGAACAGCTCCAGCACGGCACCTTCGGGCATGGCATGCAGCGCGTTCGAGGCGACGCCGCCGGGCTCGCGCTTGACGCTGATGCGGTATTCACTGCCATTGCTGGCGGCGGACAGCGAGTAGTTGCGGCGCACCTCCTGGCCGTCGACCTCCAGGCGCAGGCCGATGTACTGGCCGGGCAGAAATTCCATCAACGCGCCGCCATCTTCCGGCTGCAGGTGAAAGGAGGTGATCTCTGCGCTTTCGACGGTCTTGCGCGCAATGCGAAAACGCCGCGCCCCCCGCCAGCCACCATCCGCCTCGGCCTTGATCTGGTAGAGATTCTCCTCCTGACCGATAAGGATGTTGGCGAGTTGCTGGTAGGCGGCGCCCCAGGCGTCGATCACGGCGTCGCTAGCGATCTCGTCGCCGAGCACTTCGCGGATCGCCCGCAGCAGGCAGGAGCCAACCAGCGGGTAATGCTCGGGCAGCACCTGCAGCGCGACATGCTTATTGATGATCTGAGCGACCAGCGGACCGAGGGCGTCGAGCCGGTCGATGTGTTTGGCATACATCAGCACGCCGTTGGCCAGTGCACGCGGCTGTTCACCGCTGGCCTGGTGGGCCTGATTGAACAGCGGGCGCACTTCGGGATGCTCACTGAGCAGCAGGTTGTAGAAATGGGTGGTCAAGGCCTCGCCGCCGCTTTCCAGCAGCGGCACGGTGGCTTTGATAAGGGCAGTCTGTTCAGCGCAAAGCATTGCTAACTCCTCTGATGGGACAGTCGTCCTGTATTCGCGGGGCGAACACGAAACGTTCTGCCATAGAGGCTTTCAACAATCGTTCCAGGTCGAAAATTGACTTGAATCAAGGTTTGCAGGATGTGCGAGGTAAAAAGAACCTTGGCTTTCCATGGTGATATGGACCGTAAAGGGTCGGAATTACCTTAGTTGTTACGATCGAACCTCGCCCGCTGGCAGCTTTCTTACCAGGGGCGATCCGCGATATTTCATTCAAGCAGGAGAGAGGGCCATGGAGATCTACCACATCACTCACGAAGATGACCGCTGGGTGCTACGCGAAGAAGGCGATCAGCGCGCGTTGCTCGAAGCCGGGAATCGACAGGACATTCTCGATGAGACGCGCGACTACATGAAGCTGCGTACTGCGCTGGTGAACGTCCACGGCGACGACGGCAGCGTCGAGGAGGAGCATCGCTACCCGCAGGAGCAGAACCCGCTGGAGACCAGGGGCTGACAGCTTGGCCATTGTGCGCTGGGTGGGCTGCCAACCTAGTCGAGGACTTCGATACGCAGCGTGTTGGTGGTGCCAGGTTGGCCGAGCGGCACGCCAGCGGTGATCAGCACCGTGTCACTACTGCCGGCCATGCCCTGGGCGCGCGCCAGCTCGAGGGCGTGGCTGCTGACCTGCTCCATATCGCGCATCGGTGCATCCACCACCGAATACACGCCCCAGGCCACCGTGAGCTTGCGCGCGGTGGCGGTGCTCGGCGTCAGGCTGAGGATTGGCGTGGCCGGGCGCTCGCGTGAGGCGCGCAGGCTGGAGCGGCCTGATTCGGTGTAATTGACCAGCACCGCAATCGGCAGGATGCCACTGATGCGGCGGATTGCGCAGCTGATGGCATCCGGCAGCGTTGCCTCGGCATTCGTCGGTGCACATCGAGCTGGGCCTGGAAATCCGGGCCGCCTTCGACCTGGCGGATGATCTTGCTCATCATGCTCACCGCTTCCAGCGGGTAGTCGCCCGAAGCGGTTTCCGCCGACAGCATCACCGCGTCTGCACCCTCGGCGACCGCGTTGGCCACGTCGGTGACCTCGGCGCGGGTCGGCGCCGGGGCGAAGCGCATGGATTCGAGCATCTGCGTCGCCACCACCACCGGGCGGCCGAGCTGGCGGCAGATGCGCACGATGTTCTTCTGAATGCGTGGCACATTCTCCGGCGGCACCTCCACGCCGAGGTCGCCACGCGCGACCATGATCGCGTCGGACAGCCGCGCGATCTCGCGCAGGTGCTGCACCGCCGAAGGTTTCTCGATCTTCGCCATGAGGAAGGCGCGCTCACCGATCAGCTTGCGCGCTTCGTGAATGTCCTGTGGGCGCTGGACGAAGGACAGGGCCACCCAATCCACGCCCAGTTCAAGGCCGAAAGCCAGGTCGCGGCGATCCTTCTCCGTCAGCGGGCTAAGCTCCAGCACTGCTTCCGGCACGTTGACGCCCTTGCGGTCGGACAGCTCGCCGCCGGCGACCACGCGGGTGTCGATGGCATCGCTGTGGCGCGCGGTGACCGTCAGACGCAGGCGGCCATCGTCGATCAGCAGCTGCATGCCCGGCTCCAGCGCGGCGATGATCTCCGGGTGCGGCAGGTTCACGCGTCGGTTGTCGCCCGGCGTCGGGTCCAGATCCAGACGGAAGGCCTGATCGCGATCCAGCCGCACCTTGCCCTCGGCGAAGCGGCCGACCCTGAGCTTGGGCCCTTGCAGGTCCATGAGGATGCCGATCGGTTGGTTCAACTCACGTTCCACCTCGCGAATCCAGGCGAAGCGTTCGGCATGGTCGGCGTGCTCGCCATGGCTGAAGTTCAGGCGGAACAGGTTGACCCCGGCGGCGACCAGCGCCCGTACATCATCGATGCTGCGGGTGGTGGGGCCGAGGGTGGCAAGTATCTTGACCTTCTTGTCGGGTTTCATGGCGGGCTCGCTGGCAGGTGAGCGTCCTCGGTCTAGGCCGAGGGCGGCAGAATCAGGATGGCGCGGAAATCGTTGACGTTGGTACGCGTCGGACCGGTAACGATCAGGCTATCCAGCGCGGCGAAGTAGCCATAGCCGTCGTTGTTGGCCAGCGCATCGGCGGCACGCAGGCCCTGTGCTTCGGCGCGGGCGAAGCTGTCCGGGGTCATCAGTGCGCCGGCGTTGTCCTCGGAACCGTCGATGCCATCGGTGTCGCCGGCCAGGGAGTAAACGCCGGGCAGGCCTTGCAGGCTTTCGGTGAGGGCGAGCAGGAATTCGGCGTTGCGTCCGCCACGGCCGTTGCCGCGCACGGTCACCGTGGTCTCGCCACCGGAGAGGATCACGCAGGGCGCGGCGATCGGCTGGCCGTGCAGCACCACCTGGCGGGCAATGCCGGCATGCACCTTGGCCACCTCACGCGCTTCGCCTTCCAGGTCGCCGAGGATCAACGGGGTGATACCGGCGGAACGGGCTACTTCGGCTGCCGCATCGAGCGACTGCTGCGGCGTGGCGATTAGCTGGAAGTGGCTGCGCGAGAGAATCGGATCGCCCGGCTTGAGGGTTTCCGAGCGTGGGTCTTCGAGCCAGGCGCGCACGTTGGCCGGCACCTCGATGTGGTAGCGCTCGAGGATCTCCAGTGCCTGCGCCGATGTGGTCGGATCGGCGACGGTCGGGCCGGAGGCGATCACCGTGGCTTCGTCGCCGGGTACGTCGGAAATCGCATAGGTGTATACGCTGGCCGGCCAGCAGGCCCTGGCCAGGCGGCCGCCCTTGATCGCCGAGAGATGCTTGCGCACGCAGTTCATCTCGCCGATGTGCGCGCCGGAACGCAGCAGCGCCTTGTTGATCGCCTGTTTGTCGGCCAGCGAAATCCCTTCGGCCGGCAATGCCAGCAGCGAGGAGCCGCCGCCGGAAAGCAGGAAGATCACCCGGTCGCTTTCCTCGAGGTTGCTGACCAGCTCCAATACGCGGCGTGCGACGCGCTCGCCGGCATCGTCCGGGACCGGGTGCGCGGCCTCCACCACCTCGATGCGGCGGCAGTCGGCGTGATGTTCGTAGCGGGTCACCACCAGGCCGGACAGCTCGCCTTCCCAGACCTGCTCAATGGCTTCGGCCATGGCCGCGGCGGCCTTGCCGGCGCCGATGACGATGGCGCGACCGCTGCGGTCTTCAGGCAGGTGGTCGGCGAGCACGTGGCGCGGATGGGCGGCCTCGATGGCGCTGTCGAACAGCTGGCGCAGCAGGGCTTGGGGATCGATGGGCATCTCTGGCTCCTTGGGTCTTTTTTTGCAGAGGCCGATTGCAGACCTTAGGGCTCGGCAATGCAAGCGCTAAGGGTTGAAATCGACCCGCCCGGCAGTCGGGCCGTGACTCCTTGTGCCGGGCGAATCGAAAAGATGCCGTCCGCAGACGGCGGTTGGTGTGCAGGCGCGCGGGGCCCTGGTCGTGGGGGAGACGCGATGATTCCGACCCCGCGTACCTGCACACCAACCCTTTGAGCATCACTGGTGCTGAGCGTTGCGCTGATCCCACCACCTGGTCTGTCTGTCCCTGAAGGTGGGGGCGCAGGCCCGACTCAGTGCGCTCGAAGGCTTTACTCCTTGCGGATCGAGAAATTGGCCATGTGCTCCAGGCCCTTGATCAGTGCCGAGTGGTCCCAGCCGCTGCCGCCGATGGCCGCGCAGGTGCTGAACACCTGCTGGGCGTTGGCGGTGTTGGGCAGGTTGAGGCCCAGCTCGCGGGCGCCGGCCAGGGCGAGGTTGAGGTCCTTCTGGTGCAGGCTGATGCGGAAGCCCGGATCGAAGGTGCCCTTGATCATGCGCTCGCCGTGCACTTCGAGGATCTTCGAACCGGCGAAGCCTCCCATCAGCGCCTCGCGCACCTTGGCCGGGTCGGCGCCGTTCTTCGCGGCGAACAGCAGGGCCTCAGCGACCGCCTGGATGTTCAGTGCAACGATGATCTGGTTGGCCACCTTGGCGGTCTGGCCGTCGCCGTTCTCGCCGACGCGGGTGATGTTCTTGCCCATCGCCTGGAACAGCGGCAGGGCGCGCTCGAAGGCCGCTTCGCTGCCGCCGACCATGATCGACAGGCTGCCTGCCTTGGCGCCGACTTCACCGCCGGAGACCGGGGCGTCGAGGTACTCGGCGCCGCTCGCCTTGATCTTCTCGGCGAACTGTTTGGTAGCACTGGGGGAGATCGAGCTCATGTCGATCACCACTTTTCCTGGGCCGACGCCAGCCGCAATGCCCTGGTCGCGGAACAGCACGTCTTCGACCTGCGGGGTATCCGGCACCATGACGATGATGAACTCGGCTTCCTGTGCGACTTCTTGCGGCGTGGCCAGGGCGATGGCGCCGGCCTGCAGCAGGTCGGCGGGTGCCTTGTCGTGGTGTTCGGAAAGGAATATTTGGTGGCCTGCGTTCTGCAGGTTGCTTGCCATGGGCTTTCCCATGATTCCGGTGCCGATAAATCCGATCTTAGCCATGGTCGTTTCTCCTCAAATTCTGTTCGGGTCAGATGGCGTTGTGCGTCTTCAGCCAGGCGAGGCCTTCGGCGGTGCTGGTGGCCGGCTTGTACTCGCAGCCGACCCAGCCCTGGTAGCCGATGCGATCCAGATGCTCGAACAGGAAGCGATAGTTGATCTCGCCGGTGCCCGGCTCGTTGCGACCGGGGTTGTCCGCCAGCTGGATATGGTTGATGGCCGCCAGGTTGTTCTCGATGGTGCGCGCCAGGTCTCCTTCCATGATCTGCATGTGGTAGATGTCGTACTGCAGGAACAGGTTGGCGTGACCGACCTTGCCGCGAATCTCCTGCGCCTGGGAGGTGTTGTTGAGGAAAAAGCGCGGGATGTCGCGGGTGTTGATCATCTCCATCACCAGGCGGATGCCGGCTTCCTCGAGCTTCTGCGCGGCGTAGCGCAGGTTTTCGATAAAGGTGATTTCCAGCTGGCCGAGGTCGGCGCCACGCGGGGCAATGCCGGCCAGGCAGTTGACCTGGGTGTTGCCCAGCACCTTGGCGTAGGCGATGGCCTGGTCCACGCCGGCGCGGAATTCCTCGACCCGCTCCGGCAGGATGGCGATGCCGCGCTCGCCGCCAGCCCAGTCGCCGGCCGGCAGGTTGAACAGCACCTGGGTCAGCTGGTTGGCGTCCAGCCGGGCCTTGATCTCCTCGGGCGGGTAGTCGTAGGGGAACAGGTATTCGACGCCGGTAAAGCCGGCTTCGGCAGCGGCAGCAAAGCGGTCAAGGAAATCGACCTCGGTGAACAGCATGGACAGATTGGCGGCAAAGCGGGGCATGGTTCTCTCTCCTGATCTGTAGGGATCAAATTCGGTTCTGCATTGCGGCGGTGTGGTGACCACCCTGGGTGTTGCGTTGCGGTGGATATGCTTCGCGATATCCACCCTATGGTTGCACTGCGCTGGCGTGGCGTAGGGTGGAAAACCGCGAAGCGTTTTCCACGCGTACGAGTGATGCCTAATCCAGCAATCCAACCGCGGTCGGGGCATCTTCCCGGCCTGCGGCCAGCGCCTCGAACTCGTTGATGGCGTCGATCTCGGTGCCCATGGCGATGTTGGTCACCCGTTCGAGGATCACCTCGATCACCACCGGCACCTGATGCTCGGCCATCCAGGCCTGCGCCTGTTCGATGGCCGGGCGCAGGTCTTCCTGCCTGAACACGCGCAGTGCTTTGCAGCCCAGCCCCTCGACCACCGCGACGTGATCGACGCCGTAGCCTTCCATGCCGCTCTGGTCGGCATTGATGTTCTCGAAGCCGAGCTGCACGCAGTAATCCATCTCGAAACCGCGCTGCGACTGGCGGATCAGCCCGAGGTAGGCGTTGTTCACCAGGATGTGGATGTAGGGCAGCTTGAACTGTGCCCCCACCGCCAGCTCCTCGATCATGAACTGGAAGTCATAGTCGCCCGAAAGCGCCACCACCTTGCGCGCCGGGTCCGCGGCAACCACGCCGAGCGCTGCCGGAATGGTCCAGCCAAGCGGGCCGGCCTGGCCGCAGTTAATCCAGTGGCGCGGCTGGTAGACGTGCAGAAACTGCGCGGCGGCGATCTGCGACAGGCCGATGGTGCTGACGTAGCAGGTGTCCTTGCCGAAGGCGTTGTTCATGCACTGGTACACACGCTGCGGCTTCATCGGCACGCTGTCGAAGTTGGTCTTGCGCAGCATGGTGCGCTTGCGCTCCAGGCAGTCGGCGGCCCAGGCGCGACGATCCGGCAGACGACCTGCGGCCTTGCGCTCCTTGGCTACCTCGACAAACAGCTCGAGCGCGGCGCGGGCGTCGGAGACGATGCCGTAGTCCGGCGCGAACACCCGGCCGATCTGCGTCGGCTCGATGTCGACGTGAACGAATTTGCGGCCCTTGGTATAGGTCTCCACCGAGCCGGTGTGGCGGTTGGCCCAGCGGTTGCCGATGCCGAGCACGAGGTCGGATTCCAGCATGGTCGCGTTGCCGTAGCGGTGGCTGGTCTGCAGTCCGCACATGCCGGCCATCAGCGGATGGTCGTCGGGGATCGAACCCCAGCCCATCAGGGTCGGGATCACCGGCACGCCCACGGTCTCGGCGAATTCCACCAGCAAGGCCTCGGCCGCGGCGTTGTAGATGCCTCCACCGGCGACGATCAGCGGGCGCTCGGCGGCGCAGAGCATGTCGATGGCTTTGTCGATCTGCTTGCGGGTCGCCGCCGGCTTGTACACGGCGAGCGGCTCGTAGGTGTCGATGTCGAATTCGATCTCGCCCATCTGCACATCGAACGGCAGGTCGATCAGCACCGGGCCGGGGCGACCCGAGCGCATCACATGGAAGGCCTGCTGGAACACCCGCGGCACCAACGCCGGTTCGCGAACGGTAACCGCCCATTTGGTCACCGGCTTGGCAATGGATTCGATGTCGACGGCCTGAAAGTCCTCCTTGTGCAGCTTGGCACGCGGCGCCTGACCGGTGATGCACAGGATCGGGATCGAGTCGGCCGAGGCGGAATACAGGCCGGTGATCATGTCGGTGCCGGCCGGGCCAGAGGTGCCGATGCACATGCCGATGTTGCCCGGCTTGGCACGGGTATAGCCCTCGGCCATGTGCGAGGCACCCTCGACGTGGCGGGCGAGGATGTGACGAATGCTGCCGTCGGCCCGCAGGGCGGAATACAGCGGGTTGATCGCGGCACCGGGGATGCCGAAGGCGGTGTCGATGCCTTCCTTGCGCAATACCGCGACGGCGGCGTCGATTGCTCTCATGCGGGCCATGGATCACACCTCTTATTCGATAGTTTTTCTACGTGGCTCAAGCATGCCGCCCTGGATTCGCTGGCGGAATTGGTCGAGACTTCAGTTCTGTCGATATCAGGAGTATCGAATGGATCGCTATACGACCCTGCGCAGCTTCGTGCTGGTGGCCGACTGCGGCAGCTTCGCCGCGGCTGCGCACAAGGAGAACGTCACCCCGGTGGTGATGGGCCGGCGGCTGGATGCGCTGGAGCGGCATCTGGGTGTGAAGCTGATGCACCGCTCGACGCGCGGGCTGTCATTGACCGATCTGGGCGAGCAGTATCTGGAGCGCGCCCGTGGGCTGCTGAAGGATTTCGACGAGGTGGACGCCAGCATCAGCCATGACCGCACTTCGGTGCGTGGCCATCTGGTGGTGTCGGCGCCGGCGGCATTCGGCCGGCGACATATCGGCCCGCACGCACCGGCGTTCCAGGCGCGCTATCCGGACCTGCAGCTGTCGTTCAACTTCACCGACAGCGTGGTCGACCTGGTGCGCCACGGTTACGACATGGGCATTCGCATCGGCGAGGTGACCGACCCCAACTATGTGGCGGTGCGGCTGTTTCCGAACAGGCGGGTGGTATGCGGCTCGCCAGAG
>NZ_JXXD01000161.1 GCF_000935215.1 Stutzerimonas stutzeri | reverse complement strand
TGCACCCGCTTCGGTGCTGCCGATGGTCAGGGCGCCGTTGTTGGTGGTGCCATCAGTGCCGCTTGTGCCGGTGTCGGCCTGCAGCGAAACGGTCGGCGCAGCGACCTGGGTGTCGAGCACGAAGCTGACGGTGGTAGCAGCCGAGGTATTACCAGCCACGTCGGTCTGACGCACGGAAACGGTGTTGCTGCCTTCGACCGGGGTGAAGGACGAGGACCAGGTT
>NZ_JXXD01000160.1 GCF_000935215.1 Stutzerimonas stutzeri | reverse complement strand
ACCAGCTGGCGAGCCTGGCGAGCCTCTTCAATGAAATCCGTGGTGCGTCCGCTGGTCTCGCTCCACAAGGAGCACAGAAGTGATTCGCCAGCCGGGTCATGTTGCAGCAGCGACACCTGATTCATGAATTCGTAACCGGTGGTGCCGTCAACACCCCAGTCGTCATGCAGCCGCTCGCCGCCGGCGAGAATTTTCTCGACGTAGATCGGCACGTGATCCTGCACCGCGTCCTGCGGGCGCCCGGCATTCAGCCGATCGACACGCCGGCGCAGGCGGCGGCAATAACCGCGCGGGTCGGCTAGCCCGTCGATATGGTCGATGCGCAGACCGTCGACCAGGCCATCGCCGATCAGCTCGAAAATCTTGGCGTGGGTTTCCTCGAACACCACCGGACGCTCGACGCGCAGACCGCCCAGCTCATTGATGTCGAAGAAGCGCCGCCAGTTGATGTCGTCACCCGCGGTCCGCCAGCTGGCCAGCCGATAGTTCTGACGTTCCAGCAGGCTGTGCAGGCGGCGGAAGCCGTCATCGGTAGTGGAGTCGTAGCAGTTGAGCGCCTGCTCCAGCGCCTGGCGGGTGCTGGCGTCCTGCAGCTGCTCGGCAAGCTCGGTTCGCAGCAGGCGAGCGGCCTGGTATGGCGCGGGCTCGGTCTTCAGCGCATCGAAATGCTGTGCCAGGGTGCGCAGCTGCGGATGATCGGCGGCACGCAACACCTCGCCGTAGCTCGGCGGGGTGATCGGAAAACGGTGCTCGTAATGCTCGGCGTACAGCGAGCCGTTATCAACGTCCAGGCGCAGCTTCACGGTGCCCTGCTGCAGCGCCTCGCCGTAGTCGCTGCCAAGGAAGGGCACCAACAACTGGCCTTCGAGCAGGGGGTCCGGCGAATTCCATTCGATGTCGAAGAACTGCGCGTACGGGCTGCGGCGGCCCCACTCGAGTACGTCCAGCCACCAGGCGTTGCCCGAGCCACCGACCGCCATGTGGTTGGAGACGATGTCGAGGATGAGCCCCATGCCCTTGCCGCGCAGGGCGTCGACGAGGCGGTGCAGGGCAGGCTCGCCGCCCAGCTCCGGGTTGATGCGCGTCGGATCGATCACGTCGTAACCGTGCATGGAGCCGGGGCGGGCGGTCAGCAGGGGCGAGGCATAGATGTGGCTGATGCCGAGTTCCGCGAAGTAGTCGACCAGCGCGGTAGCGTCGTCGAGGGTGAAGTCGCGGTGAAACTGCAGTCTCAGGGTTGCGGTTAGGTCTTTCATCGATGCGCAGCTCCACGATGGTTACGACGGGCCTGCGCAAAGGACGCCAGCCGACGGCTACTGGCCGGGCTGTCGAGCAATGTTGCACTGTCGCCGGGATACCGGCGACGCCAGTTGGGATGGGTTTCGACAATGCCCGGCATGTTGGTCTGTTCTTCCAGACCGAGCGCATCTTCCACCGGAACCAGTACCAGCGGCGCGGGGGTGTGCGCCAGGAAGCAGATGGCGGCATCGACCGCCTCCTCGGCGTTCAGCAGCACGTCCGGGTTCTTGCCGCTGTACTCGCACAATGCGCGATTCAGCCCTGCGCGTTCTTTCTCACGCGCTTGCCACTGGGCATCACGGTCCGATTCGGGCACCTGGCCGACCTTGATGCGCCAGTCGATATCGTGACCGTGCCACCAGCCCGTCAGGGTCGGGATATCGTGGGTGGTACTGGTTGCCAGCGCCTGCGCCGGGTACTGGGCAGGCGTCTGGAAATGGCCGTCGTGCTGTTCGAAGAGCAGCACCCGCATACCGAGGATTCCCCGCGCCGCGAGTACGTCACGCAGGCCGTGGGGAATGGTGCCCAGATCCTCGCCGAGGATCACCGCCTGGTGGCGCCAGGCCTCGAGGCAGAGCAGGCGCAGCATGTCGTCGAAGGGGAAGTTGAGGTACACGCCGCGCTTCGGGTCGGCACCGGCGGGCACGACCCAGAGACGCTTCAGGCCAAGCACGTGGTCGATACGCATGCCGCCGGCGTGGGCGAGGTTGGCCCGCAGCATTTCGATATAGGCGCGAAAGCCGTTCTGCCGCAGGCCCCAGGGCGAGAAAGCGGAAATGCCCCAGTTCTGGCCGTCGCGATTCATGATGTCCGGCGGCGCGCCAACACTCAGCGATGCCAACAGCTCGGCCTGGCGGCTCCAGGCCTGACTGCCGCCGCCATCGGCGCCAACGGCGAGGTCGGAAATCAACCCGATGCGCATACCGGCGCTGCGCGCGGCGACCTGGGCACGTTCCAGGCCGCGGGCCATCAACCACTGGCCAAAGGCGTGGTAACTCACCTCATCGGCATGTTCGCGGGCAAAGGCCACAACGGCCGGGCTGGAGGGATCGCGGTATTCGCTTGGCCAGTCGTTCCAGTGCTGCGTGTGGCCCTGTGCGTCCCGCAGATGAGTGTGCAGGGCTTCGAAGCGGCAGTGGTTTTCCAACGCCTCGCCACCGCTCGCGCGGAAGCTGTCGAAATCCACCTGCAGGGCGTTGCCGCCCTTGCTGAAGTCGTCGAACAGCTGCCGCAACAGGCGATGCCGCGATTGCGCCACGGCCGGCCAGTCGATCAGCTCCAGGCGCTCGAGCCGTTTCAATTCCTCACCTAACCCGCAAGTCTCGATCGCTTGGCGCAACGGCCGCTCACCAAGGATCGAACCCGGCGCGGCGTGCAGCACGTTGAAGAACAGCCGGCTCGACGGTGAGTAAGGGCTGTACTGATCGATATGCGCGCCGAACATGGCGTGCACTGGACTGATTCCAAGCGCATCGGCTCCGTGGGCAGCGGCGTTGCTGACCAGCGCCTCCAGTGCCTGGGTGTCGCCCAGGCCACCATCGTCCGCGCGGCGCAGCCCGTATAGCTGCACCGTCAGGCCCCAGGCGTCCGCCCCGGCGATCTCGGCGACTGTGGGGCAGGAGAGCGGGGCGATAGCCACGGTCAGCTGATACTTGTCGATGGTCAGCCGGTAGTAGCCGGGCGTGTCGATGGCGGGCAGGCGCGCCTGGTTGTCGAGCGTGCCCTGCTGAACGCCACCATCTTCTGCCTGCAACTCGAAACGACTGGCCGCCGGAAAGTAGGCGGAAAGGTCCAGTACAGCGTGCTGATCGCAGGTCAGCAGCGGCGGCACGCCGCCGTGGTTGTTCTTGTGCGCGAGAATTTCGAGGCTGGCTTCGATATCTGCATCGGTTTCCGCCGCCAGCCCGAGGCAGGTCAGTACGTCACGCAGTACGGCCGGCTCGACCCGTTGTTCGCGGTTGTCGGCATCGACCCAGTCGATGGAGAGCCCGGCGGCTTCCGCCAGGCGGATCAGGGATTCGTCGCTCATTTGGCTTTCTCCAGATACAGCTTGGCCATACGAGGCGGCAATTGGTCGGGCGTGGCATCCAACGCACGGCTGGCGAACAGCAGCTGCGCTGCGCTAGACGAGGCGGGCAGTAGAGCGGCTTGTTCGCCTAGGTTCAGCTCAAGGCGCAGCTGACTGCCATCACCCAGCTGCCAGCGTGCAAGCACAGCGGCATCGCCCAGCACGCTGCAACCGAGAAAGGCGCTACCGGGCAGGCGCGGCACGATCTCGGCATGGCGGATGCTCAGCAGCTGGCGGTACAGCGCATGCCACTCGGCGTGCCCCGGTTGCGTCTGCGCACCGAAGTCCGGCCGCGACTGCTCAAACGTGGATACGGCGTTGGGATCGGGAATGCGCTCGCGGGTGGCTTCGTCGGCGAACTCGGAAAACTCGGCGAATTCGTTGCGGCGGCCTTCACGCACTGCATCGGCCAGCTCGCCGTGATGGCTGGTGAAGAACAGGAAAGGTTGTCGCGAGCCCCATTCCTCGCCCATGAACAACAGCGGGACCATGGGGGAAAGCAGCAGGACGGCGGTGGCAGCCCTGAGCGCGTCGGCATCGGCCAGCGTAACCAGGCGATCGCCAAAGGCGCGGTTGCCGGTCTGGTCATGGTTCTGCAGGAACAGCACGAACGAGGTCGGTGACAGGTGCGCGCTGGGCTCGCCACGGGATTCGCCACGGCGGTTGTTCTGCCCCTGGTAGACAAAGCCTTCGCCAAGAAAGCGCGCCAGTTTGCTGGTCGCGTCCTGGTGATAGTCGGCGTAATAGCCCTGGCTTTCGTCGGTGAGCAGCGCATGCAGCACATTGTGGCCGTCATCGTTCCACTGCGCGGTGAAGCCCTGGGTCAGCAGGCTGGCGCGATTGTCCTCGTTCTCCAGCACCAGATGCACATGGCGACCAAGTTCCACGGTGGCGTGCACGCGCTCGGCCAGTTCGGTGAGGAAGCTGCGGTCGGGAATGGCATGCACGGCATCGAAGCGCAGCCCGTCGAAGCGGTAGTCCATCAGCCACATCAGCGCGTTGTCGATGAAGAAGTCGCGGACTTCGCGGCGGCGGAAATCGATGCCATCGCCCCAGGGCGTCTGCTGGTCGTGGCGGAAGAAGTGTTTGGCGTAGCGGCCGAGGTAATTGCCGTCCGGGCCGAAGTGGTTGTAGACCACATCGAGAAACACCATCAGGCCGAGGCCGTGGGCGGTATCGATCAGATGCTTTAGATCTTCCGGACTGCCATAGGCCGCTTCCGGCGCGTAGGGCAGAACGCCGTCGTAACCCCAGTTGCGGTCGCCGGGAAACTCGGCGATCGGCATCAGCTCGATGGCCGTCACGCCGAGGTCGGCAAGCCCGGCGAGGTGCTTTTCCATCTCGGCGAAACCGCCATACAGACCGACATGGGTTTCGTACAGCACCGTCTCGTGCCAGGGACGACCGAGCCAGCTGCTGTTGCGCCACAGATAGTTGTCATGGGTATCGACCACCAGGCTCGGCGCATGCACGTCACCCGCCTGCGCCCGCGAGGCGGGGTCGGGCACATGCAGTTCGTCGTCGATGAGAAACCGGTAGAGCGTACCGGCCCCGTAAGGGGCATCGATGCTGTACCAGCCTTCTTCAGTGGCGGTCATCGGCAGCGTTTGTGCGCCTACAACGATCAGACTGACGTTTTGCGCATCGGGCGCCCAGAGTCGGAAGCGGGTGGTCCCGTCTTCCAGCAACTCTGGCCCGTGATGCCCGATATGGGCACGCTGCTTCTGCATTGAACGACCTCTTCAGATTAAAAGACGAACCTCGCGGCGCTCTCCGAGCAGTTTCCGGTACAGCGCGTCATAGGGTTCGATGGCGTGACGCCAGAAAAAGCCGGCCCCCATCGCCCGGCAACGCATGGCGGCCAGCAGCTGAGGATGCTGATGGATCGCCAGCGCCCGCTGGACGGCCTGCCGGTAGCTGCTGACATTGGATTCGTTGAACAGGAACCCGGTGATGCCGTCATCGATGGAGTCGGCCAGCCCGCCCGTACGACGTGCAACGGGCAGCGAGGCATAGCGTTGGGCATACATCTGGCTGAGGCCGCACGGCTCGTAGCGCGACGGCATCAGCAGAAAATCGCTGCCGGCGAACAGGCGGCGCGCATCCGTTTCGTTGAAGCCGATGTGGGCCGCGACGCGGCCGGGATACTGGGCGGCGAGCTGGCGAACCTGATGCTCGATCTGGTGATCGCCCTGGCCAAGGATGGCCAGCTGGCCGCCGCCTTCGACGATGGCATGGGCCACGTCGAGGGTCAGGTCGACACCCTTCTGGTGCACCAGGCGCGAGACCACGGCGAACAGCGGTGCATGGCAATGCTCGAGACCGAACGAATCGCGGATATAGGCGGCATTGGCCTCTTTGCCTTCCCAGTTGCGTGCGCTGAAACCCTTCACCAGATAGGGATCGCTTTCCGGCTCCCAGCTTTCGTCGATGCCGTTGAGCAGCCCACTGAGCAGACCCTGCCGGGCTTTCATGCTGAGGAAGCCTTCCATGCCACAACCGAATTCCGGCGTGGTGATTTCCTCGGCGTAGGTAGCGCTCACCGTGGTCACACGGTTGGCATAGGCGATCCCGGCCTTGAGCAGGGACAGCTTGCCGTAGAACTCCATGCGCTCCGGGTCGCAGGCCTCGGCGGGGATTCCCAGCAGGCGCCGCTGCGCCATGTCGATGTTGCCCTGGTAGGCGAGGTTATGAATGGTGAAGACGCTGGGCGTGTTCAACCCGCGCCAGTGCATGTAGGCGGGCGCCAGACCGGCTGGCCAGTCGTGGGCGTGCACCAGCTCGGGCGCCCAGCGGATGCAGGCGGTACCGGCGGCGATTTCCGCAGCGGCCAGTCCGAGGCGAGCGAAACGCACCGGATTGTCCGGCCAGTCGTTGCCATCGGCGTCACCGTATGGCGAGCCTTCGCGCTCATAGAGTTCCGGGCAGATCAGCACATAGATGATCAGGCCGTCGGGCATGTCCATCCGGCCGACGCGGCAGCCGGGAATCTCGGCATAGCCGCCCAGCGAGCCGACCGTGCGGATGGCGTGACCGCTGTTGATTACCTGCGAATAGCCGGGGATCAGCACGCGCACATCGTGGCGTGCGCCCAATGCCCGGGGCAGTGCCGCCGACACGTCGGCGAGCCCGCCGGTCTTGACCAGATCTGTCAGCTCGGAGGTGACGAACAGAATCTTTCGTTTGTCATCGTGGCTACTACGAATCTGCAGGGCAGGGCGAGTAACCAGGGGTACGGCGGGTTTCGCCTTCGGCAGTCCGACAGGCAGGGCGTTCACAGCGGCAATACTCATCACGATCTCCCCAGAGCCCCGGCGTTCCAGGTGCCGGCGCCAGCTACGAGCATATTTCTCCTATGCAACGATCTGATGACCGTCACATACCATGAACACGACCAGGCTGAAATCTAGTTCGGAGCTGCCGCGAAGGCAGGTAGGGCTTCACTGGCCCTACCAGAAACCAGACCCGGCGTCGCGGTAGAAGTTCTTGAAAACCCGATCAACTACCGCTACCGGAACTCGCAACCAGCCAACTTGCTCCGAATACAGAGTCGTGAAGGCGTTGAACCTGGAATGGTCGGAGCAAAAAACATGCAAGAGATCGAACGAGTCGTTGACTTTCTGCAACGCGAGGAACTCACGCTGACCACCGCGGAGTCCTGCACCTGCGGTTTGATGGCTTCGCTGATGGGCGACATTCCGGGATGCGGCCAGGTGCTCGACAGCGGCTTCGTGGTCTATTCGCCCAAGGCAAAGAACCGCCTGCTCGGGGTGGACTTCGAAACCATCGAGAGATTCGGCCTGACCAGCGAGGAGGTCGCACGTGAGATGGCCATTGGTGCGCTGAACGCCAGCGTCGCCACCCTCGCCGTGTCGAATACCGGCGTTGCGGACAATGATCAGGAGGATGAGGGCGGCACCCAGTGCTATGCCTATGCACTGATGCGGGGCGAGCGACAGGTGGTTGTGAGCGAAACGGTGCAGTTTGAAGGCGACCGTATCGCGATCCGCAAGCAGGCCGCGCGCCACGGACTCACCCAGCTACCGGTTAAATACGCCGAGTTGCTGAAGAAGCTGGAGGGACTCGAGGGCGACTAGTCACACCGGTGGCTGGCGCTCCGGTTCGACATGCTCGGGCTGCGATGTATCGACCCGCTGCTTGTGGCCGACGCTGAGGTCAGCGCGAAGTTGCGGCAGCGAGTGCGGGTATTGCCGCTGGATGAAGCTCAGCAGGCTTTCGCGAATGTGGCAGCGCAGGTCCCAGTTGCGCGACGAATCCGGCGAACTCACCAGGGCCCGCAGCTGAATGGATTTCTCGCTGGTGTCGGTGACCTGCAGTACGCAGACCCGGCCGTCCCACAGCTCGGGCACTTCCTTGCACAGCCGGCGCAGCTCCTCGCGCAGCGGCTCCAGCGGCAGCGAATAATCGGCCCAGAGGAAAACCGTGCCGATCAGGCTGGAGCTGCGACGAGTCCAGTTCTGAAACGGTTTCTCGATAAAGTGCTGCAACGGCACGATGAGCCGACGGTCATCCCAGATCCGCACGACGACGTAAGTGCCGGTGATTTCCTCGATGCGGCCCCATTCGTTCTCGACGATGACCACGTCGTCCAGGCGGATCGGCTGGGTCATGGCGATCTGCACGCCGGCGATGAGGTTGGCCAGCACCGGCCGCGCGGCAAAGCCCACCGCCAGCCCGGCAAGGCCCGCCGAGGCCAGCAGGCTGGCACCGAACTGGCGGGCACCGGGAAAGGTCATCAGCATGGCCGCCGCACCGATCAGCAGCACAAAAAAGGTCAGGGTGCGCAGCAGCACGCGCGATTGCGTCTGAATCTGCCGGGCACGAAGGTTGTCGACCACGTCCACCGGATTGCGTAACTGGATGAACTGTTGCAGGCCGCGCAGCACGCGCATCACCAGCCACGTGAGGGTGGCGATTATCAGCAGCGTGGTGACATGCCGTGCCGCGTCGATGAGATGCAGATCGTTCGGCGCTGACGTCCACACGCCCTGCACCCCCACCAGTGGCAACAGTAGCCGGACGGGCTTTTCCAGTTGCTCGGACAGCTCCCGCGTAAACAGAAAGGCTCGCGCCAGGCGCAGCGTCAGGGCGGTCAGCAGCCGGCCGAAGAGACTCAGGACCAACGCCACGAACAGCGCCGCGGCTATGGTGCGCAGTGCCGGCTGGCTGATGTAGTGATCCCACTGCAGGAGAAAGGCTGGAAATTCGATAGCGGGCGTTCCGGTTGGCCAGAGGTCTGGGGCAGAGACAGACAGCCAGCGGCGAAAGTTCAGGGCGTGCAGCCGAGAGGTGCGCCAGACGGGTGGGCGGAACTCCTATGGGCGGGATGTTTCACAAATTCCAAGCGGGTTGCAGAGCACGACCCGATTTTCTGACCCGATTGGAGTTGAACCATGCAGAGTGCACAGACCGGCAATGACGTCCGTACCGAACGCCTGATCGAATGGCTGCGCGATGCGCACGCGATGGAGGCGCAGGCCGAAACCATGCTGAACAAGCAGGCCAGCCGCATAGAGCACTACCCCGAACTCAAGGCGCGGATCGAACAGCACATCAGCGAAACCCAGAACCAGGCCAAGCTGATCGAAGGCTGCCTGCAGCGCTATGACAAGTCCTACTCCGGCCTCAAGGACCTGGGCGGCAAGATGATGGCGATGGGGCAGGCCATGGGCGGCATGATGGTCAACGACGAGATCGTCAAGGGCGCGCAGATGGGCTACGTGTTCGAGAACCTCGAGATCGCCTCCTACAAGATCCTCATCGCCGCCGCCGAAGCGGTCGGTGACATGCAGACCAAGGAAGTGTGCGAGCGCATCCTGGTGGAGGAGGTGGCCATGGCCGACTGGCTACGCGACCACCTGGCCGAGCTGACCCAAGCCTATCTCACCCGTGCGGCCGAGCCGCATGTCGAGGCCAAGCGCTAAGCACCTGCGCCGAGCGCCCGGCTGTTGATCGGCCGGGTGCGAATCCTTTCAACTGGAGCCGAAGCGCGTGACCACTCGCGGCCACGCGCTTGGTGGAAGCTGCCCATGAGACAACGCCCACTACTGAAAACCCTGACCTTCGCTGTGCTGCATTTCGCGACAGCGTTCATCGTCGTCTATGCCCTCACCGGGAGCCTGGTGATCGGCGGGGCGGTCGCGCTGATCGAGCCGCTGTGCAACACCCTGGTGTTCTATCTCCATGAACGCGCCTGGCAACGCTTCGGCCGCCAGAAGGCCACCCACAGCCACAGCTATGGCCACGACGTATTCCTGAAATACATGGCGCGCGGCCAGACCGCCAGCAGCCGGATCGTCCGCACGCCTCGCTAAGCGAGGCTCATTCGACGTGGCTGAGCTGTTTGCCTTCGGCGGGCAGCGAGCTACGCGTGACGCACATTTCAATGCGCAGTTCCTGCGCCAGACGCACCAGATTGGCGGCATCGCGGCACTGATCGTAGGAAATGCCGAGAACGGTCAGTTCCTCGTCCGGCGATTCCTGAAAGAGGCGCACGCGGAGTGAGTTGTCGGAATCGTCGCGGCATTCGCACTGGAATGGGCGAAGGTAGGTGTGCAGGATCGCTTCGATCTTGAACAGCGGAAGACGCGTATTCATAAATCCTCCCTATGTAGGAAGGTGACTTGAGCGCAGTAAAGCGGCCTCTGCGCACCCCTGGTTTTCCCGACGTCATTCAACCGTAGCAGTGCTTGTCCGGTTGTAAATGCGGCGATCTGTCCACCCGGCGGATTAAGTCCGGCAACTGCTCTACACGGCAGTTTCCGGCCAGTGCCGCTTGTCGGAACCCGTCGGACGGCTCGATCTGTCCCTGCTGAACTTCATACCAGTAGGGGATGACCAAATTAAGTACGTCGTCCTTAGCGGAGAACCGAGATGAAGAAAACGATGCTCACGGCGATCCTGAGCGGCCTGGTTGCGCTACCGGCCATGGCCCAGTTTCCCGCTGGTACTCCGCGGGACGACACCGGCTCACGGCCGAGCCCCATGGGCGACCCGACGCCGCAGGAGGAAGTCGAAACCCGCCAGGACGATCAGGGACGCACCGTGACCGAAGATGGCCGGCTGGTGGCGCCGCAGTCGGGAAGCGAGGAAAAATCCACTGACCCGAACCGGCATTCGGCGCCCGGCGGGGCTGACGACAGTTCCACCGACGCTGGCAAGCTCGAGTAATCGCGGGACATTGCCGGAGGTCAGCCATGGCGCTCGACGAATACCAGCGCATGCGCGATTTTGCCGCCACGCCCGAGCCGTCGGGTAAGGCGCGCGGCAGGTCACGCAAGGTCCAGAGCCTGCAGTACTGCATCCAGAAGCACGACGCCACGCGGTTGCATTACGACTTTCGCCTGGAGCTGGATGGCACGCTGAAGAGCTGGGCGATCCCCAAGGGCCCCAGCCTTGACCCGAGCGTGCGCCGGCTGGCAGTGCAAGTGGAGGATCACCCGCTGGAATATGCCACGTTCGAGGGCTCCATTCCGGCCGGGCATTACGGCGCGGGCGATGTGATCGTCTGGGATCGCGGCGTGTGGATACCGCAGGGTGATCCACAAGACGGCTATCGCAAGGGCAAGCTCAAGTTCAGCCTCGAGGGCGAAAAGCTCGCCGGCAGCTGGAATCTGGTGCGCACCCACATGGATGGCAAGAAGGAGCAGTGGTTCCTCATCAAGTCCCGTGACGAGGCCGCGCGCGAGGAGGGTGAGTACGACGTCGTCACCGCCGAGCCGAACAGCGTGCTCAGCGATCGCACGCTGGTCCCACGCAAGCGCGGAGCGGCCAAGGCTCGCGTTGCGGAAGCGCCGGCCAAGCCAGTAAAGGCGCCGGCAAAAAAGCGGGCGCCACGCAGGCAGAGCGACGCGGTAAAGCTGGAAGGGGCCGTCCCGGCCGAATTGCCGGAGACCTTCAAGCCGCAGCTGGCGACGCTGGTGGACGCCGTGCCGAGCGGCGACTGGCGCTACGAGATCAAGTTCGACGGCTACCGCATGCTCGCCCGTATCGACGCCGGCAAGGTCGCGCTGTTCACCCGCAACGGCCATGACTGGACGGCGAAGATGCCGCAGCAGGCCGCCGCGCTTGCCGGACTCGGGCTCGAATCCGGCTGGCTCGACGGCGAAGTGGTGGTGCCGAACGAGGAGGGCGCTCCGGACTTCCAGGCATTGCAGAACGCGTTCGAAGCCGGACGCAGTGGAAGCATTCTTTATTACCTGTTCGACGTGCCCTATCTGAACGGCATGGACCTGCGCGATGTGCCGCTGGAACAGCGTCGCGCGGCGTTGCGTGAAGTGGTGGAAGGCAGCGACAGTGCATTGCTGCGTTTCTCCGAGGATTTCACCGAGCAGCCGGACAGCATTCTGGAAAGTGCCTGCCAGATGAAGCTCGAAGGCCTGATCGGCAAGCGAGCGGGCAGCTCCTATACCTCCAGGCGCAGCAGCAGCTGGGTCAAGATCAAGTGCAGCAACCGGCAGGAATTCATCATCGTCGGCTACACCGAGCCCAAGGGCACGCGCACCGGGTTCGGCGCGCTGTTACTTGGGCTGCATGACGACAGTGGAAAGCTGCTCTATGCAGGCAAGGTCGGCACTGGCTTCAATCAGGCCACGCTGAAAAGCCTGCACAAGCAATTGAAGAAGCTGGAAACCGACAAAAGCCCTTTGGCCAAGCCGGCACCTGCTGCCGATGTGCGCGGCGCGCAATGGCTCAAACCCGAACTGATGTGCGAAGTTGCCTACGCGGAGATGACCCGCCAAGGCGTGGTCCGCCATTCGGTGTTCCATGGCCTGCGCTCGGACAAACCCGCCGACGCCATTACCCATGAACGAGCCAAGCCCGCCAGTCGTAGCAGCAAAGCCGAGCAGCGGCAGACCGACCCCATCGGCAGCGGGCGGATCAAGATATCCAGTCCCGAGCGGGTCATCGACCCCAGCAGCGGGATCACCAAGATCGAACTGGCCCGCTTCTACGCGCAGATCGCGCCCTGGGTCCTGCCGCAGCTGCGAGCGCGCCCGCTGGCCCTGGTGCGCGCCCCGGAGGGCATCACCGGCGAGCTGTTCTTCCAGAAGCACGCCGACAAACTGGCCATCCCGCACATCACCCAACTCGACCCGGCGCTAGACCCGAAGCACGGTGCGTTACTGGTGATCGACAGCACCGAAGCGCTGGTCGGCGCCGCGCAGATGGGCACCATAGAGTTACATAGCTGGAATGCGGTAGCGCCCGAACTGGAGCACCCGGATCGCTTCGTGCTCGACCTCGACCCAGACCCGGCGCTGCCCTGGAAGAGCATGCTCGAAGCCACACAGCTGACCCAGACGCTGCTGGACGAGATCGGCCTGACCTCGTTCCTCAAGACCAGCGGGGGCAAAGGCATCCACATCGTCGTACCGCTCGATCCGGTACACGACTGGAGTGAGGTGAAGGCCTTCAGTCAGGCCATCGCCAAGTACCTGGCAAAGCTGCTGCCGTCGCATTTTTCCGCCGTAAGCGGGCCGAAGAACCGGGTTGGGCGCATCTTCATCGACTACCTGCGCAACAGCCGTGGCGCCAGCACCGTCGCGCCTTACTCGGTGCGTGCCCGCGAGGGCCTGCCGGTCTCCGTGCCGATCCACCGCGAAGAACTGGCGGACCTCAAGGGCGCCAATCTCTGGACCGTACGCAATCTGCTGGAGCGCCTGCAGGAACTGGGCGACGACGATCCCTGGGCGGATATGACGCGGGTCAGGCAGACCATCACCGCGCAGATGCGCGAGCGTCTGGGCATGCCGGCTTAAGTCGCCGTCCGTCTAAACGCTAGTCGGTCTACACCGATAGGGCGATAGTCGGGTGGCGCCACCGGGCAAACAATCGGCCCGTTCAGGGGAGCGGTAATGGTGAGGGAGGCGCCAGACAAGGCCAGCATGATGTCGGCCAACAACAATATTCAAAGGAGTGTCCCGCATGTTCGCGCATAAACCGCTTATCGCCTGTTTCCTGCTCGGCTCGTTGCCGGGCTTGGCCTCGGCACAGGCCGTAACCACCCAGACCGGAAATGATAACGAGGTCATCCTCGAGCAGCGTGGGGGCTCGAATTCGGCCTTATTGCTGCAGCAAGGGGATGCGAACTTTTCGCGAGTAGAGCAGGGCGGCGGCGAAACCCCGCTGCAGCCCACGCAGTTGGAGCTCCACCAGCGGGGGATGGGCAACCAGGCGACGGTGTATCAGGCAAGCGATTATAACTTCGGGCATTCGGCGGCGGTCGTACAGCTGGGAGATGAGAATGTCGCCGAAGTCGTGCAGGCCGACGGTAACGGCTCCCAAGCGACCATCCACCAGCAGGGCGCACGCAACATCCATCGGGTCGAGCAGCTGTTCTATGCCAACGGGCTGGAAAGTCGCACATTCGGCACGAACAATCTCACCGAAGTCACTCAGAACGGTGCTGCGACCGCCACTACCCAGCAGGTCGGCAGCGACAACCGGATCACCATCGACCAGAACGTGTTCGCCTATGGCGGGGGAGTCACCGTTGATCAGGACGGCGCCTTCAACGAGGCCGCGGTTACCCAGGTGGGTGGCCGTTACCACACGGGCGAGGTCAACCTGGCGCAGGTCGGCAGCGCTAACAGTGCGCAAGTGGTGCAATGGGCGGGGTTCAGCAACTTCAGCTTTACCCAGAACGGAATCGGCAACGAGCTGACGGCGAGGCAGGGCACGCGCACCGGAACGATTCGAGGGACCTCGGCCGGCAACGACAATCGCGTCAACATTGACCAGAGTTTCGACGGCCCGGTGCTCGACATCGCGCAGAACGGTTCGGCCAACGAGATCGATGTGGTGCAACATGCCGCCTATGGCACCGCTTCGATCAGCCAGACCGGCGATGCCAACGTCGCCGTGCTCAATCAACTGACGGAATTCGCCGCGCCGCCGAGCGCCGCCATCATCCAGAACGGCACTGGCAACAGCACGTCCATAACCCAGCGCTGAGCCGCGCTGATGCGGCCGTCAGACGGCCGCGCTACGTTCCGCAAGATCGGTTGCCGTAGCGTTCGTTATGCGCGCTACGGCCTGGGCCAGTGACAATTTCAGTGTGGTGCCATGCAGCAGTCGCCGGCCATGCAGGCTTTCGCTAGTTGCGGGCGCGCTTCATGCACGCGAGGTGGCGGTCATTGACCCGGTTGGCGAACCAGGCGGTAGTCAGGTTGCGGGTGATCTTCGGGCTTTCCAGCCGGATTCCCGGCAGCACCGCCCGAGGCAACGGCTTACCCGCACGCTTTTCGGCCAGTGCGAAGACCTTTTCATAGAGGTCGGTTTTCTCGAAACCATGGGTGTCACCGCGCTCCAGTGCGTTGCGAATCGACGTATCGCTCATTTCCAGCTTGCCTGCCAGCGCGCGAACTGCACGCTCGGTCTGGCCAGCCTTGCTGCTGCCGTGAATGATCAGGTCGCCGTCGAGAGCCAGCTTGATGCCACTTGCACGGCTCACCGCGGCCTGAAACGCGGCGTTGCGACTGGCGTACCAGCCGGCATTGAAGTCGGCGAAGCGGTACAGCGGCTCGCGATAGCTGGTCGGGTAGTCGAGCAGGTGGGCGATGCCGAAATACATGCCACCGCGGCGCGTGAAGACTTCGTCGCGGATCGAGCCTTCCCGTTCATAGGGGTAGGTCCATCTGCGGTCTTCGGCAAAGGCGATGCTGACCTGCATCGGGCCGCCGGTCTTGACCGGGTTGAGCGTGCCGAACAACTGCTTGCCGAGCGGCATGATGTCGAGGAAGTCATCGAAGATCGCACTCAACTGCTCTTCGGTGCGCACGGCCGCGAGACGCTGGCTATAGGTCTTGCCGTTGGGCGACTTCACGTCCAGCGCCGCATCCACCACGAACCGCGGGACGTGCAGGCGGCCGGCACGACGGTAGATTTCCTCTCGCGCGATCTTCGCCAGGCCGGGCACGGGCGGGGTCGCCTGGAATGTCGATTCCTGCACCGTCACGGCCAACACCGAGCAGATATTTTCATCGTTCGGCGGAATATCCAGCGCATCGAAGGCTGTGTAGATGTCCCGAGCCCAACCCTGACGATCGGGAATGTTGGCGGGGATCAGGCGAGCGATCCTGGCCCGGACTTCTTCCGGCTTGGGCGCCGGAGTCGTCGGCTGCTGGGTTCCACAACCGGCAAGACCGAGCAACGCCACTGCGACGATTGCCGTCAGGAGCGAGTGGCGAACTGGTCGGGTAGCGAAAGGCCGGCCGGATGGGTCCGGGCACGCTGTGCGGCAGGTTGAAAGCGGAATGGTCATGCGGTCCTGAATGTGATGGGTACCTTGGGCTCGGACCGTAAAACAGCCGAAACCGTTCTGGCTCTTTCAGAAACCGCTTTTCTAAACCGTTTGGCGCGCTCGCCGAACACAAGCGTGCACCACGTTGTGACACGCCGTCATCGGCGTACGCCTAAACGCACCGGCCCGCGCCGCCCTAGAAATCGTGGCAGTCAGGCCCTTGGCGCAGGTACGTCGTTTCGTGGGTTTCGCCCTTGGAGTCCACATAGGTCATCCGGGCCGTCACGACCTCGCAGCCGCCGGCAGGTACCTCCATGGATATGACCTTGGCGATGTCGAGTTTGTCGCCATATTGATAGGCCTTGGGTTCATCGGCGGCATACGCCAACTGGGCACTGAGGGCCAGGCCGGCAATCCAGATCAGTTTGTTCACAGATAACCTCCAGAGCGCCTGCTCGCCCAGATCGTTGTGACGGCGAGGGCAGGCATTTCTTTGCATGCAGCGCCCGCAGGATGGCAGGCGTCGGGAAATAAACGAGGCTGCCACGAGGGAAAGCAGCCAAAAGGTGGCAGGACGGCCGATCGAAGGAGCACTCGACCGAAGAAGGAGCGGACTGCTTCTAGCGTCCGTTGCCACCCGTGGATTTTAGTGGGCGACCAGAAGGGGAAAAACCGCGCCAGCGGTGAAGCACCTTTACCCGCCGCGCAACAATCGTTCAGGCCCAATGCGCCGGGTTCTGCAGGATGCCGTGATAGCTGGCGAATGCGCGTGGCAGCTCCAGGGCGAGAAAGTCGACCCAGGTCTTGATCTTCGCGTCGAGAAACCGCCGGGACGGGTAGAGCGCGTGGATCTGCTTTTCCTGCAGGCGATAGCGGGGCAACAGGCGCAGCAGTGCTCCGCGCTGCAGGGCCGGAGCAGCGACATAGTCGGGCAGCAGGCAGATACCCATGCCGGCTTCTGCTGCGCTGGCCATGGCCTCAGCAACGTTGACCTTGAACGCTTCGCCAGGGCGAATCACGTCCTCGATACCATCTGCGAAGAAGCGCCATTCATCTGCGAATACCGGGTCTGCCAAGCGCAGACAGCGGTGCCGCTGCAGGTCGCTCGGCCGCCGCGGCACGCCATGCTGCTCGAGATAACCGGGCGCCGCGCAGACAACGTTGCCAACCTCGCCCAGCCGCTGGGCGATCAGCTCCGAATCAGGCAGCTCGCGGGAAAGGGTGATGATGACGTCGAGGCCCGCTTCCAGCAGGTCGGGCTGATGTTGCGAAAGGGTCAGGTCGAGGCTGACGTCGGGATAGCGCTCACCGTATCTACCCGCCAGTCCCGCCAGCAGCTGGATGCCCAGACCGGTCGTAGAGTGCACCCGCAGGCGCCCGCGCGGGGTCAGATGGGCCCCGCAGGCTTCCTCCTGTGCCTGGTCCAGCTGAGCCAGGATCTCGCGCGATCGTTCGAGAAAACGTGCGCCGACCTCGGTCAGCGCCAAACGCCGCGTGGTGCGGTTGAGCAGGCGCGCGTGGAGGTGGTTCTCCAGCTCCGCCACCAGGCGGGAAACCTGCGCGGTGGACGTGTCGGCCAGCTTCGCCGCGGCGGTGAAGCTGCCGGCGTCGACTACCCGGACGAATACCCGCATCGCTTGCAGCATGTCCATCGAGTAAGGCCTCTGTGGGTTATTGGCCAGGCACGCCCGGCGATGGATTTTCAGCGTGCGCCGATGCGGTTTGCGTGCCTTGCCAGCCGCCGCCCAGCGCGAGGAACAGGTTCACCTGGTCTTGCGACAGTTGGGCTTGGGACGCCGCCAGGGCGGCTTCGGCCGTTGCGAGGGTGCGCTCGGCGTCGAGGCTGTCGAGATAGGCCAGTCGTCCTTCCTGATACAGACGGCGCGTGTGGTCTGCGGCGTCTCGCGCGGCATCGCGCGCTTCGCGCAGCGCTTGGTCACGATGCAGGTCGTGAGAGTAGTGCGTGAGCAGGGTCTGGGTTTCCCGCAGTGCGTCGAGCACAACTCCGTCGAAGCGGGCGAGGGCGGCAGCGGCTCCGGCCTCGGTGGCGCGAACGCGCGCGCGATCGACCCGAGTCGGAAAATGCCAGCCGATCGACGGGCCGAATTCCCAGCGGCGGGTTACCGGATTACCGAGGTGTTCGAGCATTCCGGTGTAACCGGCCGCAGCGCCGAGACTGACCTGCGGATACATCATCGCCGTGGCGACGCCGATCTGTGCCGTAGCGGAGGCGAGTGCGCGCTCGGCCGCCCGGATGTCCGGGCGGCGCTTGAGCAGGGCTGTGCCATCACCCAACGGCATCGCCTGGCGCAGCTGAGGTGCGTGACTGCAGGCGGTAACCGTCTCGGGAAGGGCTCCGGGCGTGCGGCCGAGCAGGGCGGCGAGCTGATACAACGCGGCCGCCTTCTTCGATTCGAATGGCGGCAGCTCGGCACGCAGAGCCTCCAGCTGGGCGTGGGCGCGGGCCACATCGACTTCGTTGCCACGACCACCTTCGAACAGACGCTCGGCGACATCCAGCTGTTGCTGCTGAATCGCCAGTGAATGCTTCGCTATCGTCAGTTCCTCGCTGGCATGACAGGCCGTCATGTAGCTGCGTACCACCCCGGCCACTGCAGTTATGCGGGCCGTGTCGAGCAGCGCCGCACTGACGTCGGCATCGGCCCCCGCAGCTTCCGCGGCGCGATGCAGCTGACCGAACAGATCGAGCTGGTAACCAATGCTGAGGCCGGCGTCGGCGAGGTTCATCACTGGAAGCTTTTCCTCCAGGGCCAGGGCTTCGCTGGACAGCTGGCCGCGTGCAACCGAGCCGTTGCCGCCGACCACGACCTCCTGCGCGTGGTGCGCCATCTGGAAGCCTTCATAGGCGCGACGCAGGTTGTGATAGGCCTGGCGCAGGTCGGCATTGCCGATCAGGGCTTCACTCACCAGCTGATCGAGCGTCGGGTCGTCATAGAGCTGCCACCAGTCGTCCGGCAGCGGCGCCTGTTCGACCCGCTCGTTGCCGGCCAGATCGAAGGGTTTCTGCGCAGCGGCCTGCAAGGCCACGGCTTGGTCTGGCACGCGGTAGTCCGGGCCCACCGCGCTGCATGCGGCGAGCAGCGCAGTCAGCGCGAACGGCAGTGCGTATGCCGCGCGACTCATCGGCTGACCGTCGCCGATGTGTCGCACGACCACGGCAGCACGGACAGCGTCGCCGTACGGCCGACCACCAGGCGGATGTCGCTCTGCTGGCCGTCGTCCAGCACAACGCGAACCGGAATTCGCTGCGCCAGGCGCACCCAGTTGAAGCTTGGGTCGATATTGGGCAGCAGCGAATTGCCGCGCACACGGTCGCGATCCTCGATGCCTGCGGCGATGCTCTGCACATGGCCACGCAGATGCTGCGCTTCGCCCATGATGTGGATGTCCACCGGCTGCCCGATCTCGATGGCGTGCAGCTTGGTTTCTTCGAAGTAGCCTTCGACGCGCAGTGAATCGGTATCGACGATCGACAGCACCGGTGTACCGGTTTTCACGTAATCGCCCACGCGCATCGTCTGGTCGCCGAGATAGCCATCCACCGGGCTGAGCACGGTGGTGCGTTCGAGATCCAGACGCGCCACGCCGAGGGCGGCCTCAGCCGTGGCCAGGGCAGCAGCGGCGCGCTTGACCTGGGTGTCGCCGATCTCGACGGTTTCCGCGGCGATCAGGTCTTTCAGCACCCGATTACGCCTGGCTTCGCGTTGCGCCTGGTCCAGCTGCGCGCGGCGTTCGAGCACTGTGGCGCGGGCTTCGTCGACCGCCAGTTCGAAGCGTGCCCGGTCGATCACGAACAGCACCTGGCCGCGGTTGACCTTCTGGTTGTCGCGCACGTGCAGTTCGGTCACCAGCCCGGAAACATCCGGTGCGACCTGAATGATGTCGGCGTGCACGTGGCCGTCGCGGGTCCAGGGCGCCTCCATGTAGTAATCCCACAGGTGCAGGCTGACGACGACGGCGATGACGACCGCCAGCAGGGTCAGCAGCACCGAGCCGGCGGCGGGTATCCATTTCTTCACGATTCACATCCGGGGAAGGAGATTGAACAGGGCCCCGAGCACGATGATGTACAGGGCGAGGTTGAACAGCGGCGGATGCCAGACCCAGCGGTAGAAGCCTGTACGCTGCAGCACGGTGGCGAGCAGGCTCTTGATGCCATAGGCGGCCAGCATGGCAACCAGCAGGACCGGCACATAGACGCCGTACACATCGAGGTGACCGGTCATGCGTGCGCTCCAGCGGGGGAGAGGCCGGCTGCGGGTGGCGGGCCTCCCGGTGCGGCACGCACGCTGGCCGATGCGTCGGCGAAAAGCGCCAGCCGCAAGCCGTGCACCACCTGGGCCGCCCGGTGTGCGCTGGGCGAAGCATCGCGCTGCAGATCCTGCAATGCGGCCTCGAGGGCGTCGTGTAAGGGCTCCGGTGTCGGCAGTTGGCTACGCGCGGTGGCGCAGGCAAGGAAATGCGCGCGGATCATGCCCAGCACCGGCTCCAGCTTCTGCTCGATGGCGGGTGCCGGCCGCAGTTCACGCAGTTCCAGCAGGCGAAAACCGACGCGCAGCTCGCGCGTGGCGTCATTCAGCGCCAGACGATCGTCATCCAGCTGAGCCAGGCGTGGTAGCAGCTGGGCGATACGGTCGATGAAACTCGAGGCATCATCGGCTTCGTTGCGCCAACGTCGCAGGTCTGCCAGCGCCGCCAGGCTCAGCCAGCCGTGGCGTACCAATCGCCGCGCAGCCCAGAGCGTACCGAACGGCCGGGTCAGGCGAGCCCAGACGAAGGCGAAGAGCACGCCCAGCGCAGTGGACAGAGCGATGTCGGCAAACAGCTGGAAATCGGCGCGGTAGCTGTCCTGAAGGGTGATGTTGGAGATCGTCTGCACCGCAATCACGATCACTGTCCCGGCGTGTTGCGGTCGACCGGCGAGGGTGCCGAGCAACAGCAGCGGCACGGCGAGCAGGATGGCCAGGCTGCCGAAATCGTGCACATTGGGCAGCAACGCGAAGAGGTAGATGCCGGCGGCCGTGGAGGAGATCAGCGTGGCGACCAGAAACGACTTGATGAACGGCGCCGGATTGTCCTGACTGGCGAAGAAACAGCCTGCCACCGCGGCGATGAAAACGCCGCTATAGCCGTGCTCCCAACCGGAAACGAACCACAGCATGCTCAGGCAGAACACCGACAGCGCTACCGAAGCCGCGGTGAATGCCAGTAGGCCGTAGTCATAGTGGCGTGGCCCGCCGACCAGTTGCTGTACGTGATAGCGCAGCGCCGGTGCCGCCTCGGGATGGCCCTCATGGAACTGCTGGTAGAGGTCGAGGCAGTCCTGCCACAGGTCGATCAACGCGCGTAGCTGGCGCAGGCCGCTGTCGATCGCCAGGGCGTGCGCCGGATGGCTGTCGCCCAGCCAGGCTGCCAGCTGCAGGCTGCGCTCGCGCAGATGCTCGCCGTGCCCAGCCTCGGCATCGGACTGAATCCAGCAATCCACCTCCTGCAGGTAATCCACCAGTTCCGGCAGCAAGCCCTGTAGCTCAGCCTGAAGCCGGTGCAGCGAGTCCGCGGTGGAGATCAGCTGCGGCATCAACATCGCCATACGCGCGCGAAATTCGCGAGCATGGACGGTGGAGAGATGACTGCTGCTGTCGTGGCTCAGATGACTGATCATTGCGTCCAACCCCATCACATCCACCAACAGCGCATTCAGCGCACGTTGGTCGGCTTCGCCCAGGTGCTGGGTATTGAGCATCCGGCTGACGGCACCGCGCCCATCGCGCAGCAGCAGGTGCATCTTCGCCGCGAGGGTCGGCGCGATGCGGCTGGGAAACAGCACGGCGTTTACCACGCTGGCGCAGACGATACCGAGCAGAATCTCCTCGGAACGCGCCAGGGCGACATCGAAGATGGTCGATGGGTGATTGACCTCGGCGAGACTGATCAGCGGCACCGTATAGGCGGCGAGTAGAAAGATGTAACTGCGTGGCGAGCGGTCCAGCAATGAGAGAAAGAGCAGGGCGCCGATCCACAACGAGATCGCCAGGCTCAGCATCACCGGTTGCTGAGCTAACGTCGGCAGAAGCACGACCGATGCGGCTGCACCGAGCAGCGTGCCCAGCGCGCGATAGATCGCCTTCGAACGTGTCGCCCCGGACAACGGATGCGACACGACGTAAACCGAGGCCATGGCCCAGTAAGGGTTTTCCAGCGGTATCGCCAGAGCGATGTACAGCGCAAGCAGGGCGGCAAGCAGCGCCTTGGCCGAAAACAGCCATTCGCGCCAGGTTGGCATATTCATAGAGTTCGTTTTTTGGGGCGTGGGCCAGAGGCGGGAGAGGGCGCGGCCGTCACGCTGCAACACAGATGGTTACATTTAACGTCAAAGACGTATGACAGACTGAACAACCACTAGGACGATTAGTGCATTTTTTTCCGCGCCGGATACCGGCACCACGGCAGGAATTCATGAGCAAACGCATTCCCAACTACGCCTTGTACGGCCAGGCTGCATTGCCCGTATGGCAGGACCTGTTGCATCTGGAATGGATCAACGAACGCGGCGACATGCATCAGCGCGAAATCAAGCCGCATCAGCATGACTCACTGTTGCAGATCGTCTATGTACGAAGTGGCGAGGGCGAAGTTTCCCTGGAGAACAGCCGCATGGGCTTCGGTGCGCCGTGCCTGATCCTGCTGCCGCAGCGCACCGTGCATGCCTTTCGCTACAGTCCCGAAACCGACGGGCCGGTCATCACGGCAGCACAGCGACCGCTGGAGTCGATGGCGCGGATTTTGTCCAGCGACCTGCTGGCCTTGATGCAACGTCCGGCAGTGGTGCCGCTGCCGTGGGATGCAGACGGCGAAGAGCCGATATGGCCGCTGATCCAGCTGATCCAGGCGGAAGCGCACAGTCAGGAACGCGGCAATGTCGCCGCCGGGCACGCATTGTTGCTCGCGCTGCTCGTACATGTCGTCCGGCTGGAACAGCCAGTGCCGATAGCTCGCCCAGCCAATGGCAGGCGGTCCCAGCTGCTGATTCAGTTTCGCGCGTTGGTCGACACGCATTTCAGACAGCATTGGCCGCTTGGTCTGTACGCCGAAGCGCTGGGAATCACGCCAGCCACACTGGGCCGAGCCACCCGCGAAGGTCTGGGTGAATCACCGACTGCGATCATCAACGAGCGAGTCGTTCGCGAAGCACAACGTCAGCTGGCGTATACCACGCTCGACATCCAGCAGATCGCCCGCGACCTGGGGTTCGACGACGCGGCATACTTCAGCCGTTTCTTTCGCAAGCAGACCGGACTCAAACCCAGCGAATTTCGCTCGGCGTTTCGAAATGCGGAAACTAGTCAGCCGAACAGCCAGCATGCGCAGGCAAAGGATTCACCTGAGAGCTGAAGCGCTTTGGAGATTTTGAGGCGACAAGCTGGAGGTGATCTGGTGGTGGGTAACGCCTAAGGCGCAAGGTCTTGTTTCGCATAATCGGTAACGTTACGTTTAATCGCGTCGGGATGATGGT
>NZ_JXXD01000159.1 GCF_000935215.1 Stutzerimonas stutzeri | reverse complement strand
CCCTGCCGGAGATGCCGAACGGCATCGCCTGTCCTGATGGCAGCGCGGCTTAGCGAACCGGTTGCGCGCCGAGGTAGTCGCCGAGCACCAGATCGCGGCCCTTGGTGGTCAGGCCGATCACCTGGTACTGCTGGTGCGGCTGGCCATAATCCATGCCCGGCGAGCCCGCCGGCATGCCCGGTACGGCAACACCGGCGAGATCGTCGCGCTTCTTCAGCTCATGAATCGCCGCAACCGGAACGTGGCCTTCGACGAACTTGCCGTCAATCACACCGGTGTGGCATGAGCCCAGGCGAGGCGCGACACCCAGCTTCTGCTTGACCGCCGACATGTTGCTTTCGACGTGATCGCGCACCTCGAAACCGTTGGCCTCCAGGTACTTGATCCAGTCCTTGCAGCAGCCGCAGTTGGCATCGCGATGCACATCGATGACGTCCGCGGCGTGGGCCATGCCGGACATCAGCAGAGCGGCGAGTGCGGTGAGGTAGAGTTTCATGGGCTTCTCCAGAGCGATGTTCAGTTGCAGCCGCAACCGCATCCGGTTTTGCGGGGCGTCGGGGCAGGCGAGTCGGTGGTGACCTCGGCAGGGTAACCGGCTTCGTCGAGTGCGGCGATCAGCTCCGCGCTATCGGCCGTGCCGTCTATCCGGGCGACCCCGGCGGCCAGATCGACCTCGACGCGCTCGACACCCGCCAAGGGCTGTAGTGCCGCGGTTACATGCCGGACGCACGCGCCGCAGGTCATGCCGGATACCTTGAGTTGAATGCTGGTCATGGGATGGTCCTCGGTTAGCCAGTCTGGTAGCACTGGCTTGATGCTCAACCTTGACGCGATGGCAAGGTCAAGCATCATTTTTCTGAGTACCACGCTAACCCCGGCGGCCTGACAAGAGGCTGATCGGAAGATTACTTTTTTGTCAGCTTCGTGGCGTCCCAGCTGCGGGCACTGCCACACTTGCGGCGTCGCCACCGAAGGAACTCGCCGCCATGAAATTGCTGGTCGCTGAAGACGAACCGAAAACCGGCATGTACCTGCAGCAGGGGCTGAGCGAGGCCGGCTTCACCGTCGACCGTGTTACCAGCGGCACCGACGCGCTGCAGCATGTGCTGAGTACGCCCTATGACCTGCTGATTCTCGACGTGATGATGCCGGGCCTTGATGGCTGGGAAGTGTTGCGCCTGGTGCGGGCGTCGGGCAACGAGGTGCCGGTGCTGTTTCTGACCGCGCGCGATCGCGTCGAGGATCGCGTCAAGGGGCTGGAGCTGGGCGCCGACGATTATCTGGTCAAGCCGTTCGCTTTCTCCGAACTGCTGGCGCGCGTGCGCACCCTGCTGCGACGAGGCAACGCGGCGGCCTTGCAGACCCAGTTGAAGATCGCCGATCTGGAGGTCGATCTGCTCAAGCGCCGCGCGGTGCGGGCTGGCCAGCGTATTGACCTGACTGCCAAGGAATTCGCCCTGCTGGAACTGCTGCTGCGTCGGCGCGGCGAGGTGCTGCCCAAGTCGCTGATCGCTTCCCAGGTGTGGGACATGAATTTCGACAGTGACACCAACGTCATCGAGGTGGCGATCCGTCGCTTGCGTGTGAAGATCGACGATGGCTTCGAGCCCAAGCTGATCCACACCGCACGGGGCATGGGTTACATGCTCGACGAGCCGGACGCGCCATGAAGCGGCTGTCGCTGACCGCGCGGCTGAGCCTGATGTTCATGCTGGCGGTGACCGGCGTGTTGGCCGCCGCCGGTTACTTCTTCAGCCAGCTCAGCGAACATCACTTCGACGAACTGGACCGCCATACGCTGCACGAAAAGCTCGAGGCAAGCCGACGCCTGCTGGGGGAGCTGGACGACCTGCAGAACTTCGAGCGCGTTCGCCCACAGCTGCAGGCGCTGCTCGGCGGGCACAGCGAGATGCGCGGTTTCATTTTCGATGAACGCGGTGCACAGCTGTTTCCTCAGCCGGGCGTTGATGAAGCGGAACCGCCGCTACTCGGGCTGATCGGCCGGGAGGCGGGAGAGCTGACACTGGACGGCCACGTCTGGCGTGGCGAGGCCGGGCATCTCGCGATCGGCGCACAGCGGCTGACCTTGCTGATCCTGCTCGATGTCACCGCGCACAAGGCCTTCTTCCATACGTTCAGCGGCTGGCTATGGTCGGCGCTGGTGCTCTGTGCCTTGCTCAGCGGGCTGCTCGGCTGGCTGCTGGTGCGCAGCGGCTTGCGACCGTTGCGCGATGTGACCCAGGTGGCCGCGTCCGTCTCGGCCAAGTCGCTGCGCGAGCGCATCCCCGACGAGTCGACACCGGCCGAGCTGCAGCAGCTGGTGCAGGCGTTCAACGCCATGCTGGCGCGACTGGAGGACGCCTTCGTGCGGCTGTCGAACTTTTCCGCCGACATCGCCCACGAGCTGCGCACACCGCTGAGCAACCTGATGACCCACACCGAGGTGGCGCTGACCCGCGCGCGTACGCTGGATCAGTACCAGGACAACCTGCATTCGAATCTGGAGGAGCTGCAGCGCATGTCGCGGATGATCGACGACATGCTGTTCCTCGCCAAGGCGGATAACGGGCTGATCGTGCCGGACGCCAAGCCCGTCGCGCTGGATGCGTTGTGCGCGCAGCTGCTGGACTATTACCAGCTCTCGGCGGACGAGCGCGGGGTGCGTTTCGAGCTTTCCGGTGCCGGCACCATTCAGGGCGATCTGTTGATGCTGCGCCGGGCGCTGTCGAACCTGCTGTCCAATGCGCTGCGTTACACGCCCGACGGCGAGCGGATCCGGGTGACCATCGAGCGAGGCTCAGGTCACGTGACGCTTGAGGTGAGCAATCCCGGGGCGACCATAGCGCCCGAGCATCTGGAGCGACTGTTCGACCGCTTCTACCGGGTCGACCCGGCGCGCCGCGAAGGCAGCCCGAGCAATGCCGGGCTGGGCCTGGCGATCACCCGTTCGATCGTTCAGGCCCATCAGGGTGCGATCGGTTGTACGTCGCAGAAGGGCTGGACGACCTTCCACCTGGAATTCCCTGGCTAAGCGCGTGCTCAGCGCTGCAGCGGCACCGTCAGCAATACGCGTAGGCCGCCGGCCTGGCTGTCGAAGCCGAGGGTGCAGTCGCAGCGTTGCGCGATCGCCTGGACAATGGCCAGGCCCAGGCCGCTGCCACTGCTGGCGGCGTGTCGCCAGAAGCGGCGGGTCAGGTGCTCGAGATGCTCGGCGGCGATGCCCGGGCCCTGGTCGCGTACTTCGAAGCGTACTCGCTCGGCTTCAGGCTGCAGGGTCAGCGTGACGGCGCTGCCCGGCGCGGTGTGGCGCTGGGCATTTTCCAGCAGGTTGCGCAGCGCGGCGATGGCCAGCACCGGCGGCATGGCCAGCGGCGTGTCGGGCAGGTCCGCCGGGACCTGCAACAGGATTGGCGCGCCGTCACCGCCACTGGCGTCCTGAATCGCCAGTCGCGCGACCTCGGCGGCCGTGCACTGCAGGCCATCGTCGAAATCCAGACTGCCTTCCACCCGGGCCAGCAACAATAGCTGTTCCAGTGTGCGCTGCAGGCGGTCGGCGCCGGCCTCGGCGTTCGCCAGCGCCTGTTCGGCGGTGGCGCCTTCTGTCATGCGTGCTACCTGCAGGTGGGTCTTGATCGCTGTCAGCGGGCTGCGCAGTTCGTGGGCGGCGTCGCCGGTCAGCCGGCGTTCGCGTTCGATGGCCTGGGCGATGCGCTGGAACAGCTGGTTCTGCGTCTGCACCAGCGGCAGCAGCTCCGGCGGCAGGCCTTCGACCGGCAAGGGTTCGAGGGAGTCGGCGCTGCGTCGGGTCAGTGCCTCGCGAATCCGCCGCACGGGCGCCAGCCCTCGGCCCAGGCCAAGCCAGAGCAGACCCAGGCTGCCGAGCAGGGCGACCGCCACGGGCAGCGCCGCCGCCAGCAACACCGAGCGCTTCAGCGCGGCACGCTCATCCAGGCGGTCGGCCGTGGTGATGCGCAGCTCGCCTTGCACCAGGGTGAAGCTGCGCCAGGGCACGCCGTCGATCAACTGGTCGCGAAAGCCGTTCTGCTCGGCGTCCAGCTGCTGGTCGGGCGCACTGTGGCTGCGCGCCAGCACCTCGCCACGCAGCGAGCTGACCTGGCAGGCCAGGCCGTTGGGGATGCCCAGTTGCTCGGCGCTCAGACGCTGCGGCGGGCCGTCGCCGGGCACCGGCTGCGGCAACTGCACCAGCAGACCGGCGACCATGCGCGCCGAGGCGGCCAAGCGCTGATCGAGCGAGAGCATCATCTGGCTGCGAAGATCGACCAGCATCCAGGTCGCAGCCAACGTCCAGAGCAGCACGAAGGCCGAACCGAGCATCAGGGTCAGGCGCAGACGCAGGCTCATGGCGCGTCCTCGTCGCCTGCGAGGCCGAGACGGTAGCCGAGGCCCCGCACGGTTTCGACGATGCCGCTGCCGAGCTTGCGGCGCAGATGGTGGATATGCACGTTCAGGGCGTTGCTCTCGACGTCGTCGGCAAAACCGTAGACCGCGTCCTTGAGCTGCTCGCTGCTGAGCACCCGGCCCTGGTTGTTGAGCAGCGCCTGCAGCAGTGCCTGTTCGCGGCGCGACAGGTCGACGAGGCGGCCGTCCAGGCGTGCTTCGCAGCGGCTCGGGTCGTAGCTCAACCGGCCATGTTCGATGAGGTTGACGCTGCGGCCGGACATGCGCCGCATCAGCGTGTGCAGGCGCGCGGCCAGCTCGCGCAGGTCGAACGGCTTGAGCAGGTAGTCGTCGGCACCCGCCTGCAGGCCGGTGACCCGGTCGCTGACCGCATCGCGTGCGGTGAGCACCAGCACCGGTAGTTCCAGGCCCTGTTGGCGCAGGCGTCGCAGCAGGACGATGCCGTCTTCGTCGGGCAGGCCGAGGTCGAGGATCAGCACATCGAAGTGCGCCGTACGCAGCAGGGCTTCGGCATCCGCCGCAGTCGCGGCGTGGTCGACGATCAGGCCCTGGGCATTGAGCCCGGCGACGATACCGCTGGCGATCAGCGCGTCGTCTTCGGCAAGCAGCACGTGCATGGGAGGGTCCGCAGAAAAAGCTCAAGGATGGACCTTAGCGATTAAGGCAACGTTATGCAGCCGTGCGCTGGCGTTAGCAGGCCGTTGAAAAACTACCTGCGTTGCCATCGCAGCGTTAAAAACAGGCTCAAAATGCTCATTTACCGTTCGTAAACTGCGCTTTTTCGCCTGTTTTGCCTCGCGCTGGCGGCCTCGCCTACGTTTTTCAACGGCCTGTTAATGGCGCGTTAATCCCGTCGCGGCATGCTGCGCGGCAGTCATTTCTCGGCCAGGACTCTCATGCGCATATTGGTTCTTCTGCTGTTTCTGTTGGCGCCCGGATTGGCGCTGCCGGCCGGTGGGCTGTTTGGCGGCGGCTCGCAGGATGATTTTCTGCCGGTGGAAGAGGCGTTCGCGCTGACGGTCAGCCCGCAGGAGAACGGCGCGACGCTGCTGCACTGGCGGATCGCACCGGGCTATTACCTCTATCAGCAGCGCCTGCAGTTCGACGGCCTGCCGCCGGAGCGCCAGCCGCCGCTGCCCGAGGGCGAGCCCTACAGCGACGAGTTCTTCGGCAATTCGCAGATCTACCGCGACAGCCTCGAACTGCTGATCCCGCCGGGCGCGGAGAATAGTGTGCGTCTCGGCTGGCAGGGCTGCGCCGATGCAGGACTCTGCTATCCGCCGCAGACCCGCGAGGTGTCGTTGACTGGCAACGGCACGGCGGCAGCGCCTGGGCTGGCCGAAGATCAGGCGCTGGTCAGCGGCCTCGAAAGCCAGGCACTGGCCTGGAGCCTGCTGGTGTTCTTCGGCCTCGGTCTGCTGCTGGCCTTCACTCCCTGTTCGCTGCCGATGTTGCCGATCCTGGCGGGCATCGTGGTCGGCAGCGGTGCCACCTCGCGCCGTGGTTTTGCCCTGGCGGCGACCTACGTAGTCAGCATGGCGCTGGTCTACGCCGGGCTCGGTGTACTGGCGGCGCTGCTCGGCGCCAACCTGCAGGCGGCGCTGCAGCAGCCCTGGCTGCTGACCAGTTTCGCCGTGCTGTTCGTGTTGCTGGCGCTGCCGATGTTCGGTTTGTTCGAGCTGCAATTGCCGGTGACGCTGCGTGATCGCCTGCAGCGTGTCGGTGATCGCCAGCGCGGGGGCAGCCTCGCCGGGGCTGGCGCGCTGGGCGTGCTCTCCGGCCTGCTGGTCGGCCCCTGCATGACCGCACCGCTGGCCGCCGCGCTGCTGTTCATCGCACAGAGCGGCAGTGCGCTGCAGGGTGGCTTGGTGCTGTTCGCGCTGGGCCTGGGCATCGGCACGCCGTTGCTGTTGCTGGTGACGGTCGGCCAGCGTTTTCTGCCCAAGCCGGGCGCCTGGATGGACCGGGTCAAGGTGGTATTCGGCTTTCTCTTCCTCGCGGCAGCGCTGTTCGTTGCGCGTCCGTTGCTGGCCGACTGGCTGTGGCTGGGCCTGTGGGGCGCACTGTTGGTGGTGCTCGCCACCGCCTTGCTGCATGTGGCGCAGGCAGTGCAACGCCAGCGCGTGCTCTGTCAGGCCAGCGGCATTCTGCTGGGCCTGTGGGGCGCAGCGATGCTGCTCGGTGCCGCCGGCGGCGCGGATGATCCGCGTCGGCCGCTGGCGATCTATGCCGGCGGTGGAACGGGTGCCATCTCCGCCGAAGCTCACGCGCTCGGTTTCAGCGATCCGGCGGTGCTGGATCGTGAGCTGGCAGCGGCCAAAGCGCAGGGCCAGTGGGTGCTGATCGATTACTACGCCGACTGGTGCGTCTCCTGTAAGGTCATGGAGAAGGAGGTCTTCGGCAATGCCGAGGTGCAGGCGAGCCTGGACGGCGTGCGCGTGCTGCGCCCCGACGTGACCCGCAGCGACGCCGCCAGCCGCGAATTGCTGGACCGTTACCAGGTGCTCGGCCCGCCGACGCTGCTGTGGATCGGCCCGGATGGCGTCGAGCGCCGCGAACGCCGTATCACCGGCGAGGTCGGTGCCGGGGACTTTCTGCAGAACTGGAACCAGACCCGGGAGCGAGGTTGATGCTGACTGTGAATATCGGGCCGCTGGCCCTGGCGGTGCCCCATGTATTGCTGCTGGGCAGCCTGCTGCTGGCGACCCTGACCGGCTGGTGGGTCGGCCGCCGCAGCGAGCGCAACCCGGAGCGGCAGCTGTTTCGCCTGCTGCTGGTGGCGCTGCTGGTGGCTCGCCTGGCCTTTGTCACGCTGTACTGGGCGTACTACCGGGATGACTGGCTAAGCGTCATCGATATCCGTGACGGTGGCTTCATCGCCTGGCCCGGGCTGGTCGCTGCGCTGGCGTTGGGCATCTGGTGGGGCTGGCGCGACCGCGAACTGCGCAAGCCGCTGGGTATCGCGCTGACGGTGGGAATCCTCAGCTGGGGCTTCAGTAACCTGGCCTGGCACTCCTTCGAGCAGGGCACGCGGCTGCCGGAAATGGCCCTGCGCGACAACCAGGGTCGCCCGGTGGCGCTGGAGGATTACTCCGGCCAGCCGCTGGTGATCAATCTCTGGGCGACCTGGTGCCCGCCGTGCCGGCGCGAGATGCCGGTGCTCGCCGACGCCCAAGCCCGGGAAAGCGACACCCTGTTCCTGTTCGTCAATCAGGGCGAGGGGGAGGGGGAGATCAATCGCTTCCTGGAAACCGCGGGGCTGAGTCTCGATAACGTCCTGCTCGACAGTGGCGGGCGCCTCGGCCAGCACGTGGGCTCCACGGCGCTGCCGACCACGCTGTTCTACAACGCCGATGGCCGCCAGGTCAGCAGCCATCTCGGCGAACTCTCGCACGCCAGCCTGGCGCGCGCGCTGGAAAAACTGAAAGAGGAAGCTGCGCAGTGATTCGATTCAAGCCGTTACCCTACCTGCTGGCCGGCGTCAGCCTGCTGGCCCTGCCCATGGCGCAGGCCGAGGAATTGCCGGAGGCGATCAAGGCCGTCGAGGCGCGTGGCGCCGAGGTCGTCGGCAGTTTCGCGGCACCCGGCGGGCTCAAGGGCTATGCCGCGCGTTACAACGGACAGGGCATGGCGCTGTATCTCACCCCGGATGGCGAGCACGTGCTGATCGGCAGCCTGCTCGATGCCAAGGGTGAGGACCTGACCCGCGCGCACCTGGAGAAGCTGGTCTACGAACCGCTGGGCAAGGAAATGTGGACGCGCATGGAGAACAGCACCTGGATCGCCGACGGCAAGGCCGACGCGCCGCGCGTCATCTACATGTTCAGCGACCCGAACTGTCCGTACTGCAACATGTTCTGGAAGCAGGCCCGGCCCTGGGTCGAGTCCGGCAAGGTGCAGTTGCGACACATCATGGTCGGCATGCTGCGCGCCGACAGTGCCGGCAAGTCCGCCGCGTTGCTCAGCGCCAAGGATCCGCAGGCAGCGCTCAACGAGCACGAGGCGGCCGGCAAGGCGAGCAAGCTGAAGCCGTTGCAGAAGATCCCGGCAGCTCTGGAGAAACAGCTCACCGACAACCTGATGCTGATGAGCGAACTGGGCGCCCAGGCGACTCCGGCGATCTTCTATCTCGACGACAACGACCGCCTGCAGCAGCACCAGGGTGCGCCGCAGCCGGATGCGCTGGCGCAGATCATGGGGCCACGCTGAAGGATTGCTGCGGGTGGTCGCTGAGCTGTTTCGCGGCACATCCGCTTCAGCACGGGGCGGCGTTTCACTGCGAAGCGACTATCCGCTGTAGACATCATTGGGTGGGGCGCCATCAGAACAGATGGCGCGGCAGCCAGACGATCATCACCGCGCAGAAGATGCTGAGACCAATGCAGAACCACAGGAAGCGCCGCTGCCGGCGCTCCGGGGCGCTGTCGGCGTGTTCCGGCAGCGGCATGCCGCAGTTGCCGCATTCGGCTTGCTTCGGCGGGTTGTCCTGCTGGCAGTACAGGCATCTGGGCATGGCGGCGCTCCTCTCGGTCGGTAAAGCCTGACACGGCGGAAAATCCGCGGGCTTTGACGACGATCAACTCACTCGAACTGCTCGAGTCGCTGGCGATCGAGGATGGCGATCTGCCGGCCTTCCTGGGTGATGATGCTCTCGTCGATCAGTCGACGAATGATCCGCGAGAACGTCTCCGGCTGGATCGACAGGTGCCCGGCCACCAGCTGCTTGGCCATCGGTAGTTCGAAGCTGTTGCTGCCGTCCTTCACTCGCGCCAGTTGCGTCAGCAGATAGCGCACCACGCGGTGGGTGGCGTTCTTCAGCGACAGCGTTTCGATCTCGTTGATGCGCTGGTGCAGGCGCACGCAGAGCTTGCCGAGCAGGGCGAAGGTGAGGCGCTGGTTCGCTTCCAGCAGGCGCATGTAGGCCGCGTTGGAGAACCGGTAGACCTGCGACGGGCAGACCGCCTGGGCCGAGGCCACGTAGTTGGGCGTGTCCATCAGCATCATGGCTTCGGCAAAGGTCTGGCGGTTGCCGATGACCTCGAAGACCTTCTCCTGGCCGTCGGGCGTCAGGCGGTAGACCTTAACCGCACCGGAGATGACGAAGTAGAAGTTGTGTGCCGGCTCGCCCTGGTGGAACAGGTTGTCACCCTTGTCGAGGTTGAGCAGTTGGCTGGCATTGAGCAGTTCTTCCATCTGCTCTTCATTCAACGGTTCGAACAGGTGGTGGCTGCGGAGAATCTGGTGGTGTACGCGGTGAAGCACCATGCAAGGCGTCCTGTTTCAATTGAACAACAACAAACGTCGGCCTTCAGCCTAGCGCATGTGATGGGCGATGACGCAGGTTAGAAGTTGATGACGGTCATGATCTGGCCATACGCGGCTCAGTACCGCGTAGGCGATCAGTGCAGATGCGCGACGAATCCTTCACGCCATACCGGCTCGGCAAACAGCTGCGGATAACGTTCCAGTGCCTCGAAAATGCGCTGCAGGCCCTGTTCACGCTGCTCGGCGTCGGACAGCGCCTCGGCGCCCTTGAGCAGGTCGATCAACAGGCCATGCAGCGCATTGTCAGCGGCTTCCGGCAACTTGCAGTTGGCGATGAGATAGCTGGTCGCCGCTTCGATGTCGCGTTGCAGCGCGGCCGCCGACTCGTCACTGACCGGCTGGCCGGGGGCACTTGGCATGCTGCGTTGTACGACTTCGTGGATACGGGTCATGCCTTCGCGCAGAGCGGCGTCGGTGGCCCAGCGCTCGCCTGGCGTAGCTTGGGCGGCGACGGGCGTTGGGTGGCTGTGATCGTGTGCAGTGGCCGCCTGCGCCGTGCCGACGGCCATGCTCAGGGCGAAGCTGCTGGCCAGGGCGACGACCGAGGCCATTGCCACGCCCCAGGCGATAGGTTGCAGATACTGTTTCATGGTTGAGCCACCTCAATACGTTGTACGCCTTCATCGCTCGCTGTCGGCGCGGTCATTTCCGCGTTACGGAACAGCACGTTGTTCTCCAGGTGGATGTGCTGCATCAGGTCGCTGCGCATCTCCTCCAGCCCGCGATACAACGCGCGCCAGGTATTGCATGCGTTGGCCGGCGGGGTGATGTCGTTGGTCAGCGCTGCCAACTGTTCCAGGGCATTGCCGTGCTCCTGATGCTCGTAGCGCATTACCGAGATCGGCCCCTGTGCCTGCGGGAAGCGCATGCCGCGCTGCAGCATCGGGAAGAGAATCTGTTCCTCCTTCAGCATGTGGCTTTCCAGCTCCTGCTGCATGTGCCACAGGTGTTCGGCGAGACCGTTGGGGCATTCGGGGCGGCTGCCATGGACCTGCTCGACCCGGCTGGCCAGGCGAATCAGCTCCGGGAACTGGTCGCGATGCCGCTCATGGAAGCGCGCCAGGATGTATTCGATCAGCTGGCCAGCGGGCTCGGCGCGCCAGTCCTTCTCGGACTCTTCCGGCTCGAGGGCGAGCAGTGCGTCGGCGATGATGTGCGGATCGACATCGATTCGCGCCGCGGCCTCGCTCAGCGGCAGGTCGCCACCGCAGCAGAAGTCCAGGCGGAACTGGCGGAATACCCGGGTGGCACCCGGCACCGAACATGCGAGATTGCCGAGGGTCTGGTCGATTAGGTCGGTGGTCATGGCAGTGGTCCTGATGGATATGACCCGTCCATCGCAACAGCCGTGCCAGGCGCCGACACCGCGGAAACTGGCGGCTGCGACACGCTGCTGGTGGAAATTACCCGAAGCGGTTATGGTTCGAAAAACCATGAGGGTATCCAGCACCATGATGGCTGACGCACTGCTTGCCGACCTGACCACCGAACTGCCCAACGCGGTGCGCCTGCAACGTCTGGTGCACACCCTGCACCAGCACTTTCGCTGCGGTGCCGTCGTGCTGTTGCGCCTCGACGAGGACAGCCTGCGGCCACTGGCGGCGGTAGGGCTGGTGCAGGAGGCGCTGGGCCGGCGCTTCGTCGTAGCGCAGCATCCGCGTCTGGCGGCGATCCTCTCCCAGCGCGAGCCGACCTGGTTCGAGCCCGACAGCCGCCTGCCGGACCCCTATGACGGTTTGCTCGACGAGCACATCGGCGAGCCGTTGCCGGTGCATGACTGCATGGGCGTCAGCCTCTACGTCGAAGGCAAGCTGTGGGGTGCGCTGACGCTGGATGCGCTGCATGCCGGCACCTTTGGCGATGACGCCCGCTGCGACCTGCAGCGCTACACACTGGTGATCGAGGCCGCGGTGCGGGTTACCCGGCTGGAGCATGAGAATCGCGGTCTGCGCCTGGCGCGTAGCGACGTAATGGAAGCCGCACTCGATCATGGTGATGGCGAAATTCTCGGTCAGAGCGATGTGATCCGCGAACTGCTGCGCGAATTGCAGGTGGTGGCCGATTCCGAATTGCCAGTGCTGCTGCTGGGCGAGACCGGTGTCGGCAAGGAGCTGTTCGCGCGCTGGCTGCATCGGCATTCGCGGCGGCGCAACAAGCCGCTGGTGCACGTCAACTGCGCGGCACTGCCGGAATCCCTGGCCGAGAGCGAACTGTTCGGCCACGTCAAAGGCGCGTTCTCCGGTGCCACCACCGATCGGCCCGGTCGTTTCGACGCCGCCAATGGCGGCACGCTGCTGCTCGACGAGGTTGGCGAGCTGCCGCTGACGGTGCAGGCCAAGCTGCTGCGCACCTTGCAGAATGGCGAGATCCAGCGCCTCGGTGCGGACAAACCGCGCCAGGTCGATGTGCGCATCATCGCCGCGACCAACCGCAACCTGCGCGAAAGCGTGCGTGACGGGCATTTTCGCGCCGATCTCTATCACCGGCTGTCGGTCTATCCGGCGCCGATTCCACCCTTGCGCGAGCGTGGCAACGACGTGCTGATCCTCGCCGGGCACTTCCTCGAACTCAATCGCGCGCGGCTGGGGCTGCGCAGCATGCGACTGTCGCCGGCCGCCGAGCGCGCTCTGCTGGCCTATTCCTGGCCGGGCAACGTGCGCGAGCTGGAGCATGTGGTCAGCCGCGCGGCGCTGCGCCTGCTCAGCCGTGGCGCGTCGCGCAGCGAGATCCTGACGCTGGAGCCCGATCTGCTGGACCTGGACAGCCATGCTGTCGGTGCGGTCGCGGCGCAGGTAGCCGATGAGCCGGTAGTCGCCGACGAGGTGCTGCCGCTGCGCTACACCGTCGATGCTGCCCAGCGCCAGGCCATCGTCCGGGCGCTGGAGGCCAGCGGCGAGAACTGGGCGCAAGCCGCCCGTCTGCTGGATGTCGACCCGAGCAACCTGCACAAGCTGGCGCGACGGCTGAAGCTCAAGTAGCGCCCGTCGGCCGGCGAGAGTCGCAGACGACCTGCCATGGTCTAACCTCATAACACAACCGAGGAGAGCTCCATGGCACTGGACCAGAACGAATTCGAAGCGCTGTTGAGCGAGGCGCAGGCCTTCGCCGAACGCGCCGCCAGCGAAAACAATCCGCTGCACTATCGCGACGCCTTCGCTGCGAGCCTGAAGGCCATACGCCTGCTTGGTGAGGAGTCCGGCGCGTGGCGGCAGATGGTCGCCCGTGCCACCGAGGAATTCGAGGGCGACGAGGGCATTTGAGGCAATTGCTCGCCAGCCATGGCACAGCTGGCGCGCACCTTCCGCTGCATTTCGTCGCAGTCGCGACGTCCGAGCAAACTTGACCCCTATCAATGCTGGCCAATGGTCAGCTGCCTAGACTGCCGGCTGTTTTCCGTTCAGCCGAACGACCGCCACGCCATCGGTGCGTGGCGCGCATGTACCCGAATGTCTAGGAGTTGTCATGCACCTGGTCTGCCCGGCAGGAAGCCTGCCCGCGCTCAAGGCCGCCGTCCAGCAGGGCGCCGATGCCATTTATGTCGGATTTCGCGACGACACCAACGCCCGCCATTTCGCCGGCCTCAATCTCGATGAAAAGCAGCTCGACAAGGGTCTGCAGCTGATCCGCGAGAAGAGCCGGCAGCTGTATATCGCCGTCAACACCTATGCCCAGCCGGACGGCTGGAATCGCTGGCAGCGCGCCGTGGATCAGGCCGCCGACATGGGCGTGGATGCGCTGATCGCGGCCGACCCCGGCGTGCTCGGCTATGCCAGCAAGCGCCATCCCAAACTCAATCTGCATCTGTCGGTGCAGGGGTCGGCTACCAATGCCGCCGCGCTGGGCTTCTATCAGCAGCGCTACGGCATCAGCCGCGCTGTGCTGCCGCGGGTGCTTTCGCTCAAGCAGGTCAAGCAGGTCGCGGCGAGCAGCCCGGTGCCGATCGAAGTGTTCGCCTTTGGCAGCCTGTGCATCATGGCCGAGGGTCGTTGCCATCTGTCTTCGTACCTTACCGGCGAATCACCCAATCTCTGTGGCGTCTGCTCGCCGGCCAAGGCGGTGCGCTGGAGCGAGGAGCCGGAAGGGCTGACCTCGCGCCTCAACAACGTACTGATCGACCGCTACGCCGAAGGCGAATCGGCTGGTTACCCGACGCTGTGCAAAGGGCGCTTCATGGTCAATGGTCAGCGCTTCCACGCGCTCGAAGAACCCACCAGCCTGAACACCCTGGATCTGATCCCCGAGCTTTCCGCCATCGGCGTCACCGCGATGAAGATCGAGGGCCGCCAGCGCAGCCCGGCCTATGTCGAGCAGGTCACTCGGGTCTGGCGCGCGGCGCTGGACAGCTATCTCAAGGCGCCGCAGCGCTACGCGGTCGAACCCGGCTGGCGGCAGGTGCTGGACGGTCTCTCCGAAGGCTCGCAAACCACCCTGGGTGCCTACCATCGGGCCTGGCAATGAACGAGGAGTCACCCATGAAACTTTCTCTGGGCCCGGTGCTGTTCTACTGGGATCGCCAGCAGACGCTGGACTTCTACGCCAACATGGCCAGCCAGCCGCTGGATGTTATCTACCTCGGCGAAACCGTTTGCTCCAAGCGCCGCGCGCTGATGCTCGACGACTGGCTTGGTCTGGCCCGCGATCTGGCTGAAGCCTCCTCGGCGCAGCTGGTGCTGTCCGGCCTGACCCTGGTCGAAGCCGCTTCCGAGCTATCCAGCCTGCGCCGCCTGTGTGACAACGGCGAGCTGCTGGTGGAAGCCAATGACATGGGCGCGGTGCAGCTGATGTCCGAGCGCAAGCTGCCCTTCGTTGGCGGCCCGGCGCTGAACCTATACAACGGCCACGCCCTGGCCGAGCTGGTGGCCAGCGGCATGACCCGCTGGGTGCCGCCGGTGGAAGCCTCCGGCAAGCTGATCAAGAGTGCCCGCGCGCAACTGCAGGAGCTGGGCGTGGCACTGCCGGAAATCGAGATATTCGCCTATGGTCATCTGCCACTGGCCTATTCGGCGCGCTGCTTCACCGCCCGTGCCGAGAACCGGCCGAAGGACGACTGCCAGTTCTGCTGCCAGAACTATCCCGAGGGCATTCCGCTGCTGAGCCAGGAGGGTGAGGCGCTGTTCACGATCAACGGTATCCAGACCATGTCTGCAGCGGTCAGCAACCTGCTCGCCGACTACGCGGGTCTGGTCGACAGCGGTGCCGATCTGCTGCGCCTGAGCCCGCGCGCTGCCGGTATGGACGAGGTGGTCGCTGCCTTCGATGCGGTGCGCAAGGGCGCGCTGCCGCCGCTGGCGGTGGACGGTTGCAATGGGTATTGGCATGGCCAGCCGGGCATGCTGCGCGCCGAGGAGGCCGGATTATGCTGAATCCACGTGCCCATCTGGTGAATCTCGGCGGGCGGCTGTTGCCGCTTGCGGCCAAGACGCCATTCCTGCTCCAGCGCCTTGCGCTGGAGCGCAGCCTCAATCAGG
>NZ_JXXD01000158.1 GCF_000935215.1 Stutzerimonas stutzeri | reverse complement strand
AGCACCGGCCATCGCGCCCGCGCCAAGCTGAGGCGCACCGGACACCAGGCCGGTGGCGATGCCGGGGCCGAAGATGCCCAGCGCCAGCAGCGCGAGCGAGGCCAGCATCACGACCAGCGCATGGTCGATGGATGGTTCATCGGGATGCGCTTGGAACTCGGCGAACAGACCCGAACCGATGCCGACGATGACGGCCAGCACCAAGACTTTGATGCCCGAAGACACCACGTTGCCGAGCACCTTTTCCGCCAGGAAGCTCGTCTTGTTCCAGAGCGCGAACGGCACCAGCACGAAGCCGGCGAGCGTGGTCAGCTTGAACTCGATCAGCGTGATGAAAAGCTGCACCGCCAGCACGAAGAAGCAGAGGATCACCACCAGCCAGGCGAGGAACATCACCACGATGGGGTCGATGTTCACGAACACCTCGGGGAACCCGGCCATGTCCCCGATCTGTTCCAGAATCGGTGCTCCTGCGTCAATGCCGGTTTTCGCCAGCCGCCCCGGCTGAAGAAAATTCTCCATCGTGATGGCCGATCCGGTGGCCGTGATTCCCAGGCCGGCGAACGAGCGGAACACGATGCTCGCCAGCCAGTTGAAGTTGCCGATGATGTAGGCGAAGGCGCCGACGTAGAGCACCTTGCGCAGCAGCTTGGCGATCACGTCTTCGCCCTGGCCGGTGGCGTGGCTCATGGCCCAGTACAGGCCCGCGATCGTCATGTCGATGACGATGAGCGTGGCGGTGAGAAACGCCACTTCGCCTTGTAGCAGCCCGAAGCCCGAGTCGATGTAGCGCGAGAACGTATCGAGGAAACGGTCGATGATGGTCACGTCGTTCATGGCGTGTTCTCCGGCGAGGTGAGCGGCGCTGGCATGTCGTCGGTGGGCGTGTCGAAGCTCGGCGGAATCGGCGGCAGTTCGGTCAGCGATTCGTATTCGTCCGGCCCGGTGTGGCCGGCGAAGAAGCGTCGCCGGAAGGCTTCGGCGGCGGCGCGGCAGGCGTCCTCGCCTACGGCTTGCCGATCAGCCGCGCATTGCCCGCGTAGC
>NZ_JXXD01000157.1 GCF_000935215.1 Stutzerimonas stutzeri | reverse complement strand
GCTGCCGGATCCAGCTGTGCTGGAAGTGCCGGCCAGCAAGCCAGCAGTCGAAGACGTCCCTGTGCTCGAGCAGCGCAAGTCGGCGGATGCTGCTGGTGATCTTCCTGAGGTGGAGGAAGGGCAATAAGGTTTTTGCCGAGGTGGTGGAATTGGTAGACACGCTACCTTGAGGTGGTAGTGGCCATAGGCTGTAGGGGTTCGAGTCCCCTCCTCGGTACCAAACAAGCAAGCCCGCCTAGTGCGGGCTTTCTTGTGCTTAAGGGTTTCGGTTGACCTGTATTAGGCATGGGTCGTATAATTCGTGCCCAGTTTGACGCGGGGTGGAGCAGTCTGGTAGCTCGTCGGGCTCATAACCCGAAGGTCGTTGGTTCAAATCCAGCCCCCGCAACCAGTCAATAAAGAGCCCCTGTACAGGGGCTTTTTATTAGCTTGAGGCCAGGTCGCCGGCATTTACAGGCGGTCAAAGGGATGGGCGTTTCGCCCATTTTTCATTTGTACAGCATGCGCGAGGGACTTCGATGTCGAGCAAGCTAGAACAGTTGCAGGACTTGTTGGCCCCGGTGGTTGAGGCGCTTGGCTATCAGTGCTGGGGTATTGAGTTCATTTCCCAGGGGCGGCATTCACTGTTGCGTGTCTATATCGACCATGCCGATGGCATCCTCATCGACGATTGCGAGAAAGTCAGTCGTCAATTGAGCGGTGTGCTCGATGTGGAAGATCCAATCAGCGTGGACTACACCCTTGAGGTTTCTTCTCCTGGCATGGATCGGCCGCTGTTCACGATCGAACAGTACACGGCCCATATCGGTGATCAGGTAAAAATAAAGCTGCGCTCGCCCTTCGAGGGCAGGCGCAATTTCCAGGGTCTTCTCCGTGGGGTGGAAGAGCAGGATGTCGTGGTGCAGGTGGACGACCATGAGTACCTGCTGCCGATCGACATGATCGATAAGGCCAACATCATTCCCCGTTTTGACTGAGAACGGATCCCGCGGAACCCAATGGATTGCGAAAGGCGAGGCGTACGATGAGCAAAGAAGTACTGCTGGTTGTGGAGTCGGTGTCCAATGAAAAGGGCGTACCGGCGAGTGTGATTTTCGAAGCGCTTGAGCTGGCCTTGGCCACGGCTACCAAGAAGCGCTACGAGGACGAAGTTGATCTGCGTGTGGAAATCAATCGCCACAATGGCAGCTACGAATCCTTCCGTCGCTGGACTGTCGTAGACGATGAGCACTTTGAAGATCCGGCCCATCAGTTGGCATTGGATCAGGCTCAGGCGCGTAATCCCGACGCCAAGCTTGGTGATGTGTTCGAAGAGAAAATCGAGTCCATCGAGTTCGGCCGTATTGCGGCGCAGACCGCCAAGCAGGTCATCGTGCAGAAAGTGCGCGAGGCCGAGCGTGCGCAGGTGGTAGAAGCCTATCGTGATCGTCTGGGTGAGATCATCTCCGGCACGGTCAAGAAAGTGACCCGCGATAGCGTTATCGTCGACCTCGGCAATAACGCCGAAGCGTTGCTGGCTCGCGAAGACATCATTGCGCGTGAAACCTTCCGCGTCGGTGCCCGTGTTCGCGCACTGCTCAAGGAAATTCGCACTGAGAACCGCGGCCCGCAGTTGATTCTGTCGCGTACTGCGCCGCAAATGCTGATCGAGCTGTTCCGCATCGAAGTGCCAGAAATCGCCGAAGGCCTCATTGAGGTCATGGGTGCGTCGCGTGATCCTGGTTCGCGGGCCAAGATCGCCGTTCGCTCCAAGGACAAGCGCATCGATCCGCAGGGCGCCTGCATCGGCATGCGCGGTTCGCGGGTTCAGGCCGTCTCTGGCGAAATCGGCGGCGAGCGCGTCGATATAGTCCTGTGGGATGAGAACCCGGCTCAGTTTGTCATCAATGCGATGGCTCCGGCTGAAGTGGCCGCGATCATCGTCGACGAAGACGCTCACGCCATGGATATCGCGGTTGCCGAAGACAATCTGGCGCAGGCGATCGGCCGTGGCGGTCAGAATGTGCGTCTGGCCAGTCAGCTTAGTGGTTGGACGCTCAACGTCATGACTGAAGCGGACATCCAGGCCAAGCAGCAGGAAGAAACCGGTGACATCCTGCGCAACTTCATTGATGAGTTGGACGTTGATGAGGAACTTGCACAGGTGCTGGTGGAAGAGGGCTTTACCTCCCTCGAAGAGATTGCCTATGTCCCCATGGAGGAAATGCTTGGCATCGAAGGCTTCGACGAAGACATCGTCAATGAGCTGCGTACGCGGGCCAAAGATCGCCTGCTGACCAAGGCCATCGCCAACGAGGAGAAGCTTGCGGATGCTCAGCCGGCTGAAGATCTGCTGGCACTCGATGGCATGGATAAAGAACTGGCGGTCGAGTTGGCCGTGCGGGGCGTCATCACCCGCGAAGACCTGGCCGAGCAGTCGATAGACGACCTGCTCGACATAGACGGCATCGATGAAGAGCGTGCCGGCAAGCTGATCATGGCCGCCCGAGCCCATTGGTTCGAGTAAGTAATTAGCGGCCTGAGGAGAGAAATGCATGACGCAAGTCACGGTGAAAGAACTGGCCCAGGTGGTCGCCACACCGGTCGAGCGACTGCTTCAGCAGATGCGTGAGGCAGGACTGTCGCACACCAGCGCCGAGCAAGTAGTGACCGATAACGAGAAACAGGCCCTGTTGGCCCATTTGAAAAGCAGCCACGGGGCGAAAGTGGACGAGCCGCGCAAGATCACCTTGCAGCGCAAGACCACTACCAAACTCAAGGTTGGCGGTAGCAAGACCATCAGCGTTGAAGTGCGCAAGAAGAAGACCTTCGTCAAGCGCAGCGCCGAGGAAATCGAAGCCGAACAGCGTCGCGAAGCCGAGGAGCAGCGCGCAGCTGAAGAGGCTGCTCGCCTGAAGGCCGAGCAGGACGCGCGCGAGCGTGCCGAAGAAGAAGCACGCCGTCAGGCTGAGTCGGTCAAGCCTCAGGGCGAGGCCTCTACGCCAGCAGCTGTTGAGCCGGCGGTGAGCGCCGAACCTGCACCGGTTGCGGTCGAGCCTGTAGCTCCTGCGCCTGAGCGTAAGAAGGAAGAGCCTCGTCGTGTCGAGAAGCCACGCAGTGATGACGACGAGCGTCGTGATCGCAAGCATGCGCAGCATCGTCCTTCGCTCAAGACCAAGGCTCCGCTGGCGCGTACCGTACGTACCGGTGAAGACGAGGCCGATGGTTTCCGTCGCGGCGGTCGCGGCAAGTCCAAGCTCAAGAAGCGTAATCAGCATGGGTTCCAGAGCCCAACAGGACCTGTAGTGCGCGAAGTGTCGATCGGCGAAACCATCACTGTGGCCGAACTGGCCCAGCAGATGTCGGTGAAAGCGGCCGAAGTCATCAAGTTCATGTTCAAGATGGGCTCGCCCGTCACCATCAACCAGGTGCTGGATCAGGAAACTGCTCAGCTGGTTGCCGAAGAGCTGGGCCACAAGGTCAAGCTGGTCAGCGACAACGCTCTGGAAGAGCAGTTGGCCGAGCTGCTGAAGTTCGAAGGTGAGTCGGTCTCGCGTGCGCCGGTCGTGACCGTGATGGGTCACGTTGACCATGGCAAGACCTCGCTGCTCGACTACATTCGTCGCGCCAAGGTGGCTGTCGGCGAGGCTGGTGGTATCACCCAGCATATCGGTGCCTATCACGTCGAAACCGAGCGTGGCATGGTCACCTTCCTCGACACCCCTGGTCACGCGGCGTTTACCGCCATGCGTGCTCGTGGTGCCAAGGCTACCGACATCGTGATCCTGGTGGTCGCGGCGGATGACGGCGTGATGCCTCAGACGCAGGAAGCCGTCCAGCACGCCAAGGCTGCCGGCGTACCGATCGTGGTCGCGGTGAACAAGATCGACAAGCCGGATGCGAATCCGGACAACATCAAGAACGGCCTGGGCGCGCTCGACGTGATTCCGGAAGAGTGGGGCGGCGACACGCCGTTCATTCCGGTCTCCGCGAAGATGGGTACCGGCGTCGACGAACTGCTCGAAGCCGTTCTGCTGCAGGCCGAGCTCCTCGAACTCAAGGCAACGCCGTCTGCGCCTGGTCGCGGAGTGGTGGTCGAGTCGCGCCTTGACAAGGGTCGCGGTCCGGTAGCCACCGTGCTGGTTCAGGACGGTACCCTGCGTCAGGGTGACATGGTCCTGTGTGGCGTCAACTTCGGTCGCGTTCGTGCGATGCTCGACGAGAACGGCAAGCCTGTTAAGGAAGCCGGCCCGTCGATTCCGGTCGAGATCCTCGGCCTGGATGGTACGCCGGAAGCCGGTGACGACCTGACCGTTGTGGCCGACGAGAAGAAGGCCCGTGAAGTTGCGTTGTTCCGCCAGGGCAAGTTCCGCGAAGTGAAACTGGCTCGTGCCCATGCCGGCAAGCTGGAGAACATCTTCGAGACCATGGGTCAGGACGAGAAGAAGACGCTCAACATCGTGCTCAAGGCAGACGTGCGCGGCTCGCTCGAAGCGCTGCAGGGCTCTCTCAACGGTCTGGGCAACGACGAAGTGCAGGTTCGTGTGGTGGGTGGCGGTGTCGGTGGTATCACCGAATCCGATGCAAACCTCGCACTGGCCTCCAACGCCGTGCTGTTCGGCTTCAACGTTCGAGCTGATGCGGGGGCGCGCAAGATCGTCGAGGCCGAAGGTCTGGACATGCGCTACTACAACGTCATCTACGACATCATTGAGGACGTCAAGAAGGCGCTCACCGGTATGCTCGGCAGCGACGTTCGCGAGAACATCCTCGGCATCGCCGAAGTTCGTGACGTGTTCCGCTCGCCCAAGTTCGGCGCCATCGCCGGTTGCATGGTCACCGAGGGCTTGGTGCATCGCAATCGCCCGATCCGCGTCCTGCGCGACGATGTCGTCATCTTCGAAGGCGAGCTGGAATCGCTGCGCCGCTTCAAGGATGACGTCGCGGAAGTCCGTGCCGGCATGGAGTGTGGTATCGGCGTGAAGAGCTACAACGACGTCAAGGTCGGCGACAAGATCGAAGTGTTCGAGAAGGTCGAAGTGGCGCGTTCGCTGTAAGCAAGCGTCAATCTGAAAGCTGGAAGCAAGGAGTCGGTGGCCGCCTGAATGCGGTCACTGCTTCGAGCTTCCAGCTTTCGGCTTTTAAACGGGTGGAAATTTATGGCCAAAGAATTCAGTCGTACCCAGCGTATCGGCGATCAGATGCAGCGCGAACTGGCGCTGCTCATTCAGCGTGAGATCAAGGATCCGCGTTTGGGTCTGGTCACCATCACTGCGGTCGACGTCAGTCGTGATCTTTCCCACGCGAAGATCTTCATCACCATCATGGGGCAAGATGACGACCAGGAGGCGGTCAAGGGCAACCTGCGCATCCTTAACGACGCTGCCGGATTCCTGCGCATGCAGCTGGGCAAGAGCATGAAGCTGCGCACTGTTCCGCAACTGCATTTCAACTACGACGCCAGCATTCGTCGTGGTGTCGAGTTGAGCTCGCTGATCGAGCGCGCAGTGGCGGAAGATCGCAAGCACAGCGACGAGCGCGGAGAATAAGCGTGGCACAGGTCAAGCGTGTACGCCGTAACGTCAATGGCATCATCCTGCTCGACAAGCCGCGCGGGTTCACCTCCAATGCTGCGTTGCAGAAGGTCCGTTGGTTGCTCAACGCGGAAAAAGCTGGGCATACCGGAAGTCTCGACCCTCTTGCCACTGGTGTGTTGCCGCTGTGTTTTGGCGAGGCCACCAAGTTCTCGCAGTACCTTCTGGACGCGGACAAGGCCTACGAGACGGTCATGCAGCTGGGGGTCACCACGACCACTGCTGATGCCGAAGGTGAGGTTCTGGAGCGCAAGCCGGTAGCGGTTACCGTCGAGCAGTTGGAGGCGCTGTTGCCGCAGTTTCGCGGTGACATCCTGCAGGTGCCGCCGATGTATTCGGCACTCAAGCGCGATGGCCAGCCGCTGTACAAACTGGCGCGTGCCGGAGAGGTGGTGGAGCGCGAGCCGCGTTCTGTTAATATTGCGCGCTCGGAGTTGCTCTCGCTCGACGGCGACAAGGCGCGACTGGCCGTTGCATGCAGCAAAGGCACCTATATCCGCACCTTGGTCGAAGACATCGGCCAGTTGCTCGGCTGTGGTGCGCACGTTGCCGAGCTGCGGCGAACCCAGGCCGGGCCGTTCGACCTGTCGCAGACGGTAACGCTCGAGACGCTTGAGCAGTTGCATGGTGAGGGTGGTGCCGAGGCGCTGGATAGTCTCTTGCAGCCGGTGGACAGCGGGCTTGAGCATTGGCCGTTGTTGCAGCTGTCCGAGCACAGTGCCTATTACTGGCTGCATGGACAACCGGTGCGGGCGCCAGAAGCTCCCAAGTACGGCATGGTTCGCGTACAGGATAACAATGGTCGCTTCATCGGCATCGGTGAAGTGAGCGAAGACGGGCGCATCGCGCCACGTCGGTTGATTCGGTCGGAATGACCGTTACGCGGCGCGTTCGCGCGTTGCGTCAGAGGGTGGCTGTCAGCAGGCACGGTCATTTCTCTTTATTAAACACGGGATGATTCCCGGCCTGTTCACTCAAGGAGCCCTATCATGGCACTGAGCGTTGAAGAAAAAGCCCAGATCGTTAACGAGTACAAGCAAGCTGAAGGCGATACCGGTTCTCCGGAAGTGCAGGTAGCCCTGCTGACCGCCAACATCAACAAGCTGCAGGACCACTTCAAGGCCAACGGCAAAGACCACCACTCGCGTCGTGGTCTGATCCGCATGGTTAACCAGCGCCGCAAGCTGCTGGATTACCTGAAGGGTAAGGACACCACTCGTTACAGCACCCTGATCGGTCGTCTGGGTCTGCGTCGCTAAGACGCGCCCGCGCTGGAAGCCGGAAGCTGGAAGCCTGAAGTTGAAAGTGGGGTATCCCTCGATCAGCTTCGGTCTTCCAGCTTTTGGCTTTCTTGCAGGTCGTTTCGGGCCGACTCCCGAACGTTCTGCCAATTTCCCCAAGGCAACAAAGAGAAGGAAAAACCGTGAATCCGGTAATCAAGAAGTTTCAATTCGGTCAGTCGACCGTAACCCTGGAAACGGGTCGTATCGCCCGCCAGGCCTCCGGCGCAGTGCTGGTCACCGTCGATGACGACGTCACCGTGCTGGTAAGCGTGGTCGGTGCCAAGACCGCCGATCCGAGCAAGGGGTTCTTCCCGCTCTCCGTGCATTACCAGGAGAAGACCTATGCAGCCGGCAAGATCCCTGGCGGCTTCTTCAAGCGGGAGGCGCGTCCTTCCGAGAAGGAAACCCTGACCTCTCGTCTAATCGATCGTCCGATTCGTCCGCTGTTCCCGGAAGGTTTCCAGAACGAAGTGCAGGTCATCTGTACCGTCGTTTCCACCAGCAAGAAGACTGACCCGGACATCGCCGCGATGATCGGTACTTCGGCCGCTCTGGCTGTTTCCGGCATTCCGTTCGATGGCCCGATCGGTGCCGCACGCGTGGCTTTCCATCCTGAAACTGGCTACCTGCTGAACCCGAACTACGAGCAGCTCAAGGCCTCCAGCCTGGACATGGTCGTAGCCGGCACCAAAGACGCTGTATTGATGGTCGAATCGGAAGCCAAAGAGCTGACCGAAGATCAGATGCTGGGCGCCGTCCTGTTCGCCCACGACGAGTTCCAGGCTGTGATCAAGGCGGTCGAAGAGCTCGCCGCTGAAGCCGGCAAGCCGCGCTGGGACTGGACCGCTCCGCAGGCCAATACCGCACTGCTGGACGCCATCCGTGCCGAGTTCGGCGGAGCCATCTCCCAGGCCTACACCATCACCATCAAGCAGGACCGCTATGCGCGCCTGGGCGAGCTGAAGGACCAGGTCGTTGCCAAGTTCTCCGGTGAAGAAGGCCAGCCGTCTGCTGGCGAAGTGAAGGACGCTTTCGGTGAGATCGAATACCGCACCGTTCGCGAGAACATCGTCAATGGCAAGCCACGCATCGATGGTCGCGACACCCGCACCGTCCGCGGGCTGAACATCGAGGTCGGCGTACTCGACAAGACCCACGGTTCGGCGCTGTTCACCCGTGGTGAGACCCAGGCTCTGGTAGTTGCCACTCTAGGCACCGCCCGTGATGCACAGCTGCTCGACACCCTCGAAGGCGAGAAGAAAGACCCCTTCATGCTGCACTACAACTTCCCGCCGTACTCGGTGGGCGAGTGTGGTCGGATGGGTGCTACTGGCCGTCGCGAAATCGGCCACGGTCGTCTGGCCCGTCGTGGCGTCGCCGCCATGCTGCCGAGCGCCGACGAATTCCCCTACACCATCCGTGTAGTGTCGGAAATCACCGAATCCAATGGTTCGTCCTCCATGGCTTCCGTCTGCGGTGCTTCCCTGGCCCTTATGGACGCTGGTGTGCCAATGAAGGCTCCGGTGGCTGGTATCGCCATGGGTCTGGTCAAGGAAGGCGAGAAGTTTGCCGTTCTGACCGACATCCTCGGTGACGAAGATCACCTGGGCGACATGGACTTCAAGGTAGCCGGTACCGCCAAGGGCGTGACCGCGCTGCAGATGGACATCAAAATCCAGGGAATCACCGAAGAGATCATGGAGCAGGCGCTGGAGCAGGCTCTGGAAGCTCGCCTGAACATCCTCGGCCAGATGAACCAGGTCATCGCCCAGTCACGCAGCGAGCTGTCGGCCAATGCCCCGACCATGCTGGCGATGAAGATCGACCAAGACAAGATCCGTGACGTGATCGGCAAGGGTGGCGCCACCATTCGCGCTATCTGCGAAGAGACCAAGGCCTCGATCGACATCGAAGACGATGGCTCGATCAAGATCTTCGGCGAAACCAAGGAAGCGGCAGAGGCGGCCAAGCAGCGCGTACTGGGCATCACCGCTGAAGCCGAAATCGGCAAGATCTACGTCGGCAAGATCGAGCGCATCGTCGACTTCGGCGCGTTCGTAAACATCCTCCCGGGCAAGGATGGCCTGGTGCACATCTCGCAGATCAGCGATCAGCGTATCGAGAAAGTCACCGATGTGCTTAAAGAAGGTCAGGAAGTGAAGGTGCTGGTGCTGGACGTGGACAACCGCGGCCGTATCAAGCTCTCCATCAAGGACGTTGCCGCGGCTGAAGCCTCTGGCGTCTGACAGCTGGCAGTTGAACAGAAGGGCCTTCGGGCCCTTTTTGTTTGGTCGTGATATTTATTCAATGCCTGTACGAGATTGCAAGATGCACGCAGCGGCCGGGGGAAACTTGCAATGTGCAAGTAAACCGTTAATTGCTGCCATGCATAACTTATTGATTATTAAGGATAAAAAAATAAATTCAAGTTGGCACAACGCTTGCGCTGTTATTCGTGCATCTGAGGCCGGAGTCATGCCCCAGAAACCACGAGAACAGGAGTGACATCTATGAAGACTACTCAGACACTTACTGCCGCTGCCATCGCCGCTGCTCTTAGCCTGCCGTTCGCCGGCGCCGCTCTGGCCGATACCACGCCTGCCATCGACAAGAACGATACCGTCATGCTGGCCGCCAACACTATGGACGATGCCGGTGATGCTGCTTCCGATACCTGGATCACCACCAAGGTGAAATCCACCCTGCTGGCCGAAGACGCGACTCCCGGCATGGACATAGAAGTGGAAACCAAGGATGGCGTCGTCTCGCTGTCCGGGACCGTAGCTACCGAAGCCGAGAAAGAAGCTGCCGTGGCCAAGGCCAAGGGCATCAAAGGCGTTCGTGAAGTCTCTGCCGACGGCCTGAAAACCGCCGAGTAACAGAGTTCTCCTCGCCAGTCGCTGGCGGGGCGCAAATCAGAAAACCCCACTCTATAGTGGGGTTTTTTGTGTCCTAGTTTCCTCGCTCACTGGTGATTTGCCGGAGACGATTGCCTTCGAATCGCAGGAAATGGAGCATGCCGTTGTTCGGCCCATAGACCCATTCCTCGACAGGCACCTCCTGTTGGTAGCCATGATCATCAACGATCTCCTTGTAACCTACTAAGGCGGCGTTGGATGGCTCGCCGCATTTGCTGCGAACCTCGGCCGTGGTGGCTTCCAGGCTCACCAGGCGGCTGTTGCAGCGATAGGTAGAAGAGGCCTGCGCTTGCAGGGTGACAAGCAACAGGCAAAGCAGAAGTGTGGCGGGAACGCGACGGTCCATCGGTATGGCTCCAGGGGATCAGTTGGCTCTGCGGGTTTCAATGCGAACCAGGCGGTTGCCTTCGAAGGTCAGGATGCTGAGCATGCCATTACGCGGACCGTAAACCCATTCCTCCAGCGCGAACTCCTGGCGGTCGTTACGGCTGAGCGTGTAGCCGACAAGATCGCGGTGCTGCGGCACGCCGCACTTGCTTTCCACTTCGAAGGCGCGGTCACCCGTGGTGACGAGCTGGCTCCCGCAACGAAGGGTATCGGCGTGAGCCCCGGAAAACGCGGCCAGCAGTACACAAGCAACAACGTATTTACGCGAGATCATCATTCACTCCCCAGGTGCATCGCCGTCGCGACCTTACCGTCGCTTCCCTGTTCGGTTGTGCCGGTGTCCAGCAGGTACACCCGCTCCGAGTCCAGGCCCACGTCTACCAGATAGCCCTTTATCGCGGCCGCACGTTCGCGGCTGAGGCGGCGCAGCAACGCTGCACTGTCCCTCCAGGAATCGAGCACGGCCTTGCGCATCTGTGCGGCGCGCTCTTCGTCGTCCAGTTCGCGCCACTCGGCTGGCGGCTGCTGCTTGAGGCGACTGCGGTAGATGCCTTCCAGCAACGCGGCCTCGTCTTCCGCTTCGACCTGGATCTGACTGGCGTCCGCGGGCACCTTGTCGCCACGACGCTGCAGGATTCGATACTGGGTTTCGCGGAACTCCTGCTGTAGGCGTTGCTCGGCCAGCAGCGCGCCATCGACGGCAGCGGCGCTCATGCCTTCCACCTCCAGACGTTTGCGCGCTTCGCTATCCAGCTCGCTGCTGGCCGGTTCGAAACCGACATGGCTGAGGTCGGCGTCGCTTCCGCCGGCCAGTCCGGCTATGAACTTGAATGGCGCCTGGGCTGCGCGAACCACCAGATTGCGCAGCGTCTGCCAGACGATCGGCATGACGCTGAACTGCGGGTCGTTCAGGTTGCCCTGCACCGGCAATTCGATGGAGATGGTGCCCTTGCTGTCCTTGAGCAGGGCGACCGCTAGCCGAACAGGCAGATCCACGGCGTCAGGACTGTCGACCTTCTCGCCAAGCTGAAGCTGCTCCAGAACGACCTTGTTTTCTGCGTTTAGACGACCCTGCTCAATCCGGTAATGCAGATCCAGATTGAGGCGGCCCTTGCGGATCCGGTAGCCGGCGAATTTGCCGGAGTAAGGCGTCAGCGTGGTCAGCTCGACCTGGCGGAAGCTCATGGCGATGTCGAGGCTCTGCAGTGGATCGAAAGGCGTCAGGCTGCCCTTGATGCTGACCGGCGCGTACTGATCCACCTTGCCGGCGACATTTACCGAGGCGGCTTTCTGCTCGAGATTGTCCAGGGTGCCGATATCTCCGTTGAGCGACTGGATGGCGGTGACGAAGGGCGGTCGCAGGCTGAAGTCGGCAAAGTTCGCCGAGCCGTCGGCAATGGCAATGCCGCCGATACGGATAGCCAGCGGCTCGGAGGAGTCTTGTGCCTGTGCGTTGTCATCCCCAGCCTCACTGCGCTCGACCAGCAGGTCGTTGATGTTGGTGCTCAGGTCCGGGTTGATGATGAAGCGCGCATAAGGCTGGCTGAGGTCGACGCGCTCAATTGCCAGGCTGCTCGGGTGCTGGTAGTCGAGGCCGCTGAGTTGCAGGCGCTGCCATTTGACGAAATCGCGATTGTTGATCGTGTCCAGCGTATGCAGCTGAGTGGCGTCTACGCTGCCCCGAACGCTGAAGGCCAGCGGCTCGGTGGACTTCAGCTCGACCTCGAGTTCGCTGGCCAGCAGGCCGCTGCGCACTTCCAGATGGACCAGTGGGCTGAGATAGGCCTGAGCGATGCGCAGGTCGATATCTCGCGTCGTCACCGCCAGCTTGCCGCTCACGGGGCTTATCTGAAGTTGCCCGTTGGCCTGGATGGCGCCTTGCTTACCGACTCCGGTTTCCAGTTCGAGGGAGAAGGGGCTGGTGCCGAGGCTGTCGAACTCGCGGATGTTCAAATCCAGCGGGCCCAGCTCCAGCGCGACTTCATCGTCCGGGACGCGATCGACGAGATGGACCCGGTAGTCGCGCAACTGAGCGTCGCGTAACAACACCTGCCAGGGTGCGTTGGCTCCCTTTGCTGTGTCGTCCGTGGCCGGCGCGTCGGCATCTGTCTTGTCGCTGGTCGAGGCGAACAGTTTCTGCCAGTCGAGTTCTCCGTCCGCTTCCCGGGCCGCCCAGGTTTCCAGATTGCGGCTGCGCAGTTTGCCAATACTGATCTGCTGCCTGGCCAGGTCCAGCGACGTTTCGCTCAGCTCGAGTCGCTCCATGCGGATCAGCTTGTGCCCATCGGGGCTGTCGAGGGCCAGTGGGCTGAGTGCGGCCTTGGCATTCTCCAGTCGTAGCGCGAGGTCATCGCTGAGGTCCAGGCGATAGTTCGTGCTGAACTCAAGACTGCCATCCTTGAGTGTCAGGGGCACGGCATCGCGCACATAGGGCCACAGGTCCTTGAGCTGGAGATCGCTGATCTGCAACTGACCGCTGGATGTCAGTGGTTGCAGGCTGATATCGCCCTGCCAGTCGATGCGCCCACCGCTCGGCCCGCTGGCGGTTAGACGGGCATCGGCGCTGCCGTCGCTGCGGGTGGCGAGATTGTGCAGTTCGAAATCCAGTGAATCGTAGACCAGGGCAATGGGTTCGCTCGGACGCTGGTCCATGAAGGTTAGGCGGCCGCCTGCCAGTTGCAGACGATCCATGCGCAGCGGAAAGGTGTCAGCGTCCTCGCTGGCCGTCGGCTCTGATTCAGGCACCTCGAACAGCTGGCTGAGATTGAGCGTGCCATCTTCGGCGAAGCGCACCTCGACGTCCGGCTCGATCAGCTCGACATTGGCCAGGTGCAGCGTGCGTTGCCAGAGGCTGTCCCACTGCAGGTCGAGAAAGAGCCGCTCGAAGGCCAGCTGACGATCATCCTGCTCGCCGATGCGCAGGCCGAACAGCGAGAGCTCGAGGCTGAAGGGGTTGAATTCGATACGTTGCAGGCTGGCCGGCACGGTTGCGTAGGCCGCAAGCTGCTGATTGGCGATGCGCTGGGCGATACCCGGCAGGATCAGAAAGCCAAGCAGGCTGTAGCAGATCAGCACGAGCGCCACCCCGGTGAACGCACGCTTCATTCCATTGGGCATGACCGGAAGTATTCCTGGCGGATGGTTGCCTTGGAGTATGGCACGCGTACGCGGTTCCCCGAATCGAGCGATACGGGCAATGCGGTCAAAGCCGCAGAATCAGGGTCTTCAGTGGGGGCAGCCCATCGCGCGAGGGGAAGTCGGCAGCCGGTGCCAGCGCCTGCCATTCGCGTACCGGCCTGCCGGCCTTCTCGGCGCAGCGCAGCACCAGGGGCCGCCACTCATCCATCGATACCTTCGCCAGGTTGTTGCAGCAGATCAGCACCCCATCTTCAGCGGTTGCCAGCAACGCCGGCTTGAGCAGGCTCTGATAGTCGCGCAGCAGGTCCACCGTGCCGAAGGCGCTGCGTGCCCAGGCGGGCGGATCGAGCAGTACCAGATCGAACTGACGTTGTACCAGGCGCGGGTAGTCCGGCAAGGCTCGTCCGCGACGGGCGCTGACCGGCAGACCGGCCAGTTGGCGGATCGCCGGGAAGTAGTCGGAATGTACGAACTGCATTGGCGGCAGGGAAGGGTTCAGCTCGCCGTTTTCCCGGCCCACTGCCAGGTTGCGCTCGGCGAAATCGACATTCCAGACTTCCGCCCCTCCGCCTGCGGCGGCGCACAGGCCGACGCCGCAGGTGTAGGAAAACAGATTGAGCACCGACTTGCCGGCGCTGTGGTGCTTGACCCAGCCGCGGGCGTTGCGCAGGTCGAGGAACAGCAGTGGGTCCTGCCCGCTGTGGCGGCCTCGCACGCGATAGCGCAGGCCCCACTCATGGGCGACCTGATCTTCCAGCGCCACGTCCTCCGGTTGATGCGCCTGGTTGCTGCGATCGATCCGTGAGTTGCTCTGCGAGCGATCGTTGTAGATGAGCTGGAGCGGTTGCCCGAGAAAGTCGGTGGCTTCGTCATGGATGCTCTGCAGCGCTTGCGCGTCGAGCGCTTGATGGAAGCTTTGCACCATCAGCTGCGGGCCGTAGCGATCGACCGTCAAGCCGGCCGCGCCTTCCTGGCTGCCATGGAACAGCCGGTAGCAATCGGTGCCTTGCTGCTGCAATTCGTCGAGCAGTGGGCGGCGGCTATCGAAGGCGGCGCGCAGCGCCTGGACGAGGGATGACATGCGCGGCGACTCGAAATAGAAGGGCGCGCAGTCTATCAAGAATCGCTGCGCTGGTTGCCTGGCGCTAGCGTGGCGGCAGGCCCATGCGTCGACGCGCGCGGTGTACCGAGCCGCTGCGTACGGCCCAGCGCACTACCGGCGCGGTGCTGCGAACCCCGGTGCGGATCAGCTGGCGTCGGCTTTCGCTCAGTGTCAGGCCAAGCATTTCCTGAGCCCATTCGGGTAAGAGCTCGACACCAGCGTGCAGCATCAGCGTTCCGAAGGGCCTGAGCAGGGGGCTGGGCGCCGGGGCGGTACGCAGTATCTGCAGGATTTCCAGCGCACGCTCGTCGCTCCGGAGCTGGGGGCTGGTGCGCTCGAGATAAGCCTCGATCTGCGCGCGCGAACGCGGCACGTCACCGGCGCCGAGGCGCTCGGCGATCAGCGCCACTTCGGCGTAATAGCGATCCTGCTCGGCAGGGGGTAGATCCGGATTGAGGTAGCGCAAGTGTGACTTGAGAAAGCTACTGACCTCGGCGACGTGCACCCAGGTCAGCAGGTCGGGATCCGACGCGGCGTAGGGACGACCATCCGGCGCCGTACCGGATACGCCTGCATGAATCCGCTTGACCCGCTCGATCAGTCGGTCCGCATCGGCGTGGCTACCGAAGGTAGTGGCAGAGATGAACTGCCCGGTGCGCCGCAGGCGGCCGAGCAGGTCCTCGCGAAAATTAGAGTGATCCCACACACCGGACAGCGCCAACGGGTGCAGCGCCTGCAATAAAAGTGCGGAGATTCCGCCAACCATCATCGAGGTGAAGTCGCCATGCACGCGCCAGCACACGGACTCAGGCCCGAACAGGCCGGGATCGCCCGGAGGATTTTCGTAATCGACACCGCCGATCGCCAGCCCGGTAAGGCTGAGCACGCGGGTTTCGATATGACGGCGAATGAATTCCATGGCGACAGCGCTGTTGGCTTGGCAAGCGGCGATGTTACCTGAACAGACGCAGAGGGCTCGCCAATTGGCGGTGGTAACGGGGGAAGGAGGAGAGACCGGACAGCAGCGCCGCACTGTTGTCCGGTCGAGGGACGATATCAGCCGCGGTGGCGGCCGCGGAAGAAGTCGATCAGGCCCTGGGTGGAGGCATCCTCTGCGGGCGCAGCATCGAAGCGGGTCATCTGGTTGTAGACGGCCTTGCCCAGATCCTTGCCGAGCTCCACGCCCCACTGGTCGAAGGAGTTGATCCCCCAGATCACGCCCTGGACGAAGACCTTGTGCTCGTACAGCGCGATCAGTGCGCCGAGGCGGCCGGGGCTGATGGTTTCCATCGCTACGGTGTTGCTCGGGCGGTTGCCGGGGATCACCTTGTGCGGGGCGAGACGCTGCACCTCGGCCTCGCTGAGGCCCTTGGCGCGCAGTTCGGCCTCGGCTTCTTCGCGCGTCTTGCCGCGCATCAAGGCCTGGCTCTGCGACAGGCAGTTGGCGTAGAGCCACTCGTGGTGATCGGCGACAGGGTTGTGGCTGACCACGGGCACGATGAAGTCGGCCGGGATCAGCGGTGTGCCCTGGTGCAGCAGCTGGTGGTAGGCGTGCTGGCCGTTACAGCCGACACCGCCCCAGATCACCGGGCCGGTGGTGCAGGACACCGGTGTGCCGTCCTGGCGCACGCTCTTGCCGTTGGACTCCATGTCCATCTGCTGCAGGTGTTTGACGAAGTTGCGCAGGTAGTGGTCGTAAGGCAGGAACGCGTAGCTCTGTGCACCCCAGAAGTTGTGGTACCAGACGCCGAGCATCGCCAGCAGCACCGGCATGTTGCTTTCGAACGGCTCGCTGAGGAAATGCTGGTCCATGCTGTAGGCGCCGGACAGCAGATCCTTGAAGTTGGACATGCCGATCGCCAGGGCGATGGGCAAGCCGATCGCCGACCACAGCGAATAGCGACCGCCGACCCAGTCCCACATCGGAAAGATGTTCTTTTCGCGGATACCGAATTCGACCGCCGCCTGCTTGTTGCTGGTGACGGCGATGAAGTGGCGGTAGAGCTTCTCTTCGGTGCCGCCCTTGCCCAGATACCAGGTGCGTGCGGCCTGGGCGTTCTTCAGCGTCTCGAGGGTGCCGAACGTCTTGCTGGAGATGATGAACAGCGTGGTTTCGACGTTCAGCTTGGCGGTCACTTCGCGGAATTCGCTGCCATCGATGTTCGCCAGGTAGTGCGTGCGTACGCCGTGCTGGGTGAACGGCAACAGCGCCTCGGATACCAGCTGCGGGCCGAGGAACGAGCCGCCGATGCCGATGTTCACCACGTCGGTGATGGTCTTGTCGCTGAAGCCGCGCCACAGGTTGTTGTGGATGCGGGTGACGATGTCGGTCATCTGTGCCAGCGCGGTGTGCACGTCACGCATGATGTTCTTGCCGTCGACCATCACCGATTCGCCCATCGGGCGGCGCAGGGCGGTGTGCAGCACGGGACGGTTTTCCGAGGCGTTGATGCGCTCGCCGTCGAACATGGCGCGAGCCGCCTGCTCGACGCCGGCCTCGCGGGCCAGGTTCACCAGCAGGGTGCGGGTTTCGGGTGTGATGAGGTTCTTCGAGTAGTCGAGAAACAGGCCGCTGCAGGAAACCGACAGATCATCGAAGCGCGTCGGGTCGGCCTTGAATGCTTCGCGCATGCTGAAGTTCTGCATGGCCAGGCGGTGTTCTTCCAGGGCCTTCCAGGACGGCAGGCCGGTGACATCGAGCGGATGCTGGTAGTAGCTCATGGTGATGCGGCTTCCTTTGCTTTGACAGGCCGCTGAACCCCTGCTGTTGCACGCGCAGGCGCGCGTTGGTCGCGACGGGATTCAGTAATGTGTATGACCGTGCGGGCGCGCCGGCACTCCTCCTGAATGCTGCGGATGCTGGCCGAACCCGGCTTTCACCGAGCCGGTGAAGGCACATCCTATGCCATCAGAGTCAGCTCAGACAGGGGAAACCCCCACTCCGTTCCGGGCCATTGCCTTCTATTCTGCCCGGCCTGTACTTTGGTTCGTCCACCTATCGGCCGTTCAGCCATGTTCAAACGAAAAAGCCCGAAGTGCAGAACACTTCGGGCTTCTATTCGACGACACCTGAACGGTGACTCAGGCGACCTGAACCGGGATGGCGTTGCTGGTATGGCTCAGCTCGCCTTCTGCGCCCATATAGAGCACATGCGGTTTGAAGCTGGCCAGCTCGGCCTCGCTGTAGTGCGCATAGGCGCAGATGATCAGGCGGTGGCCGACACCGGCCTTGTGAGCAGCGGCACCGTTGACCGAGATGATCTTCGAACCTTCCTCGCCGCGGATGGCGTAGGTGGTGAAGCGCTCGCCATTGTCGACGTTGTAGATCTGGATCTGTTCGTATTCACGGATGCCGGCCAGGTCCAGCCATTCGCCGTCGATGGCGCAGGAACCTTCATAATCGAGCACCGAGTGAGTTACCTGGGCGCGGTGCAGTTTGGCCTTGAGCATGATGGCGTGCATGGCGGGGTCCTCCGGGTGCGCAAGCGGCGCAGAGTGTGCCTTAAGCCTCGAACGTGATCAAGGCTGCGGGCAAATGGCTGGGATCAGGCCGATGTGTGGATGTCCACCAGCAGGTTGTCGATCAGTCGCGTCTTGCCCAGGTAGGCGGCGGCGAGGATGACCAGCTCGGTGGAGCGCTCGCTGACCGGTTGCAGGTCGATTGCGTTGCGAATCTCCAGATAGTCCGGACGCAGGCCGGCAGCCTGCAAAGCGCTCAGGCCTTCGGCGATCAGCGCCGGGTAGTCGCGGCGACCGCCCCGGATCGCTACGTCCAGCTGGCTCAGGGTGCGGTACAGCGATGGAGCCGTGGCGCGCTCGTCTGCACTCAGATAGCCGTTGCGTGAAGACAGCGCCAGGCCGTCGGCGGCGCGAACGATCGGCTCCGAGAGGATCTGCACTGGCATGTTCAGATCGCGGACCATGGTGCGGATCACCGCCAGCTGCTGGAAGTCTTTCTGACCGAATACGGCGAGGTCCGGCAGCACCATGTTGAACAGCTTGCTGACCACGGTGGATACACCGTCGAAATGCCCGGGGCGGCTGCCACCGCAGAGACCTTCGGAAACGCCGGGCACGCGAACGATGGTCTGCTGGGCCTGGCCGTGCGGATAAATCTCTTCGACGCTCGGCGCAAAGAGCAGGTGGCAGCCGGCTTCGAACAGCTTGTCCTGATCCGCAGCGAGGGTGCGCGGGTAGTTGTCCAGGTCTTCGTTGGGGCCGAACTGCAGTGGATTGACGAAGATGCTGGCGACCACGAAGTCGGCGCGCTGCCCGGCCTTCTTCACCAGCGCGATGTGGCCGGCGTGCAGGTTGCCCATGGTCGGCACGAAGCCGATGCGCTTGCCTTCCCCACGGGCGCGGGACACTGCGGCACGCAGGTCGGCGATGGTCTTGACGATGTTCATGCGGAGAAACCGTGTTCGACTGCGGGGAATTCGGTGGCCTTGACGGCTTTCACGTAGCCGGCGATGGCGGATGGGATGTCACCGTGCTCGCGCATGAAGTTCTTGACGAACTTCGGTACGCGGCCACCGAGCGAGAGCCCGAGCATATCGTGCAACACCAGCACCTGGCCGTCGGTGTCGCTGCCGGCGCCGATGCCGATCACCGGAATCTGCACCGCCCGGGTGATGCGCGCAGCCAGTTCGCTGGGTACGCACTCGAGCAGCAGCATGGCTGCACCGGCGGCTTCCAGCGCCTTGGCGTCCTCCAGCATCTGAAGTGCCTGGGCTTCCTCGCGGCCTTGTACCTTGTAACCGCCGAAGATGTTGACCGCCTGTGGCGTCAGGCCCATGTGTGCGCAGACTGGAATGCCACGCTCGGCCAGCAGGCGGATCGACTCGGCCAGCCAGGCGGTGCCCTCCAGCTTGATCATGTGTGCGCCAGCCTGCATCAGCACGGCCGAATTGTTCAGGGTCTGCTCGGTGGTGGCGTTGGCCATGAACGGCAGGTCGGCGACGATCATCGCGCCACGATTACCGCGTTTGACGCTGGCGGTGTGATAGGCCATGTCGGCAACGGTGACCGGCAGGGTGCTGTCGTGACCTTGCAGGACCATGCCGAGTGAATCGCCGATCAGAAGCATCTCGACGCCCGCATCGCAGGCGGTCTTGGCGAAGGTGGCGTCATAGCAGGTGAGCATGACGATCTTTTCGCCCTTCTGCTTGAGCCCTTGCAGCGTGGTCAGGGTTACGTCTGGCATGAATGCCGTCCTCTTCGAGCCTCGGAGGTCAGGGTTGCCGCGCGGCGCACCGGTTGGGTGCATGGGGCCGCGGATGGCAGAGGGCGCTTATAGTCCCGGCGGCGACAGAGTAAGTCAATCGCGAGTGTTACCCGCGCGTTACGTTCGTTACCGCGGCGGTGACACCGTCATCGCCAAGCCGCTCGAGACCGCTGAAGGGGCAGGCGGTGAGCAGGTCGACGAGTCGGCGACCATCGGCCAGCAGCAACTCCGCCGGAGCGACTTCAGCGAGCGGGTAGAGCACGAACGCGCGGGCTTGCAGGTGATAATGCGGAACCTGCAGACGGGGTTCTGCGATCAGGCGATCGCCGAACAGCAGGATGTCCAGATCCAGCGTACGCGGACCCCAGCGCTCCGCCTTGCGCTCACGGCCCTGGGCCTGCTCGATGCGTTGCAGGGCGTCGAGCAGATCGAGCGGCGCGAGACTGGTGTCCAGTGCGGCCACGGCGTTGACGTAACGTGGTTGGTCGGCTGGTCCGAGTGGGTCGCTGGCATAGAGTGACGATACTGCTGCGAGACTGCTCTGTGGCAGGTCAGCCAGCGCTTGCAGGGCGCCGCGCAGTTGCTGTTGCGGATCGGCCAGGTTGCTGCCCAGGCCGATGTAGACGCGCTCCATTTTACTCGGCCGGGTTGGCGGCGTTGTCGCCCGGACCACGGCGGCGGCGCCCCCCACGACGACGCTTCTTCGCTCCGCCGGCTTCTTCCTTGTTGCTGAGGCCGCGAATCATGTTGCGACGTTCGCTGTCGCTGGCTTCCTGATATCCGGTCCACCAGTCGCCGAGGCCGTTGGTTTTCTCTCCGGCGCTTTCGCGTAGCAGAAGGAAATCGTAGCCGGCGCGGAAGCGCGGATTTTCCAGCAACTGATCGGCGCGGCGCCCCTGGCGGCGCGGCAGGCGCTCCTGCATGTCCCAGATCTCGCGCATGGGGATGGTGAAGCGTTTCGGAATCGCGGTGCGCTGGCACTGCTCCCAGATGATGTCGTGCGCCGCTTCCTGCATCGCCGGGATCGGCGGCATGCCACGGTCCTGCAGTTCCAGTACGCGGGCGGGCAGGGCGGGCCAGAGTAGTGCGGCAAAGAG
>NZ_JXXD01000156.1 GCF_000935215.1 Stutzerimonas stutzeri | reverse complement strand
CACCACGCAACAGACGAAACAGCAGCGTCTCGGCCTGGTCGTCGCGGTGCTGCGCGGTCAGCAGCAGATCACCTTCGCCGAGGCGTTCAGCGAAGGCGGCGTAACGCGCATCCCGCGCGGCACGCTCCAGGCTTGCGCCGTGCGCGACCTGCACCCGCACGATTTCGAGCGGCACGCCTAGCCCCTCGCAAACCTGCCGGCAGTGCTCCGGCCAGGCATCGGCGACCGCCTGCAGGCCGTGATGCACATGGACGGCGCTGATTGGCGGCAACCTTCGGCCCTGCGTCAGTCGCACCAGTGCATGCAGCAGCACCGTCGAATCGAGCCCGCCGGAAAAGCCGACCAGCCAGCGCCGCGCGGCTAGCCACGGGCGCAGTGCATCGAGCAGTTTGGATTCGACCGGCATGGAAATCGACTCATTCAGGCAAGGCGGCCAGCATAAGGCAGCGCACGCCACGACTACAGCCGCCAGCGGTGCGCACCTTTCAAGAGCACGACGCAAACACAGCGGCGCACCTTCGTTGACGCCCTCCGCACCGCGCCGCTCCAAAACAGTGCACACCCATGGCTATCTGAGATCGCCGCAAACAGATCGAGGCATTCAAATTCGAGCTAGGCCTCTGTAATCGTTGGCTTTCTCGTAGTTGGCAAGGGAAATGCAAAAGTCCGCTCAGCTTATTCCAAAAGCTGTTGCTGACTTACCAGCCGGGCTACTGAATACCCGGCGCCACCTTTAGGGACATACCACCATGCTCAAGAAACTGACCCTCGCCATCGCCGCCGCCAGCGCCGTGACTGCCAGCAGCTTCGCCGTCGCGGAAACCGTCTCCAGCCCCGTTGGCGACTTCGACGTCAGCATGAACGTCGGCCTGACCTCGGACTACATGTTCCGCGGTATCTCGCAAACCCAGGGCAACGGCGCCATCCAGGGCGGTCTGGACGTAGCCCACGAGAGCGGCCTGTACGTTGGCACCTGGGCGTCCAACGTCGACTTCGGCGGTGACGCCTCGGTGGAATTCGACTACTACCTGGGCTTCGGTAACAACATCACCGAGAACATCTCCTACGATCTGGGCTGGATCAAGTACGACTACCCGGGCGAAAGCGCGCTGAACTTCAGCGAGTACTACGGCAGCCTGAGCGCCTACGGCTTCACGGCCGGCGCGGCCTACTCCGACGACTTCGCCGGCGACGACACCACCCTGTACTCCTATCTCGGCTACGAATACGCCCTGCCCTACGACGTCGGTCTGGCCCTGCAGTACGGCAAGTACGATTTCAAGGACGCCACCTTCGGCAACGACGATACCTACAACGACTGGTCGGTCGGCCTGAGCAAGACCATGGCCGGTCTGGACTTCGGCCTGACCTACTCCGACACCAGCTTGAGCGGCAGCGAATGCGCAGGCTTCGTCGGCAAGGACGACTACTGCGACGCGACCTTCGTGGTTTCGGTTTCGAAGAGCTTGTAACTCCTGTCGGGACCGCAACAAAGGCCTGACCCAGTCACGTGTCGCATGGTCTGCAGGACGTAGAGCGGGTGACACCCGCCGAACGTGGCCCTCCGCCTTGTTGTAAGAGCGATGCAAGGCCCAGAAAAAACGAAACCCCGCCGCGAGGCAGGGTTTCGTTTGTCGGGCGGTGAGGTGTAACCGCGCGGGTTTCACCCGCCCTATAAAGCTACATACGCCAGGGGTTCAGCGCTCGCCGATGATGCCGCTGCGCCTGTTGCTGGACCCCGTCTGAACAGGCCCGGAAACGAAAAACCACGCCGGGTAGGCGGGGTTTCTGCAGCGGACAAAACGGCATCCGATCAGGCGATACCGTAGCTCATCAGGCGCGCGTAGCGGCGCTCCAGCAGCGCGTCGGTATCCAGCGCCTTGAGCATTTCCAGCTGAGTCCTGAGTTCGTCACGCAGCGAAGCCGCGGTGACGGCCGGGTTGCGATGCGCGCCGCCCAGGGGCTCGGAAATCACCTTGTCGACGATCCCGAGGTCCTTCAGGCGCTCGGCAGTCACGCCCATGGCGTCGGCCGCTTCGGGTGCCTTGTCGGCGGTGCGCCAGAGAATCGAGGCGCAGCCTTCCGGCGAGATCACCGCGTAGGTGGAGTACTGCAGCATGTTCAGCTGGTCGCAGACACCGATGGCCAGTGCACCACCGGAACCGCCTTCACCGATGACAGTGGCGATGATCGGCGTTTTCAGCCGCGCCATCACGCGCAGGTTCCAGGCGATGGCTTCGCTCTGGTTGCGCTCTTCGGCGTCGATACCCGGATAAGCGCCGGGGGTGTCGATGAAGGTGAGGATTGGCATCTTGAAGCGCTCGGCCATCTCCATCAGACGGCATGCCTTGCGGTAGCCCTCCGGACGCGGCATGCCGAAGTTGCGGCGTACCTTCTCGCGGACTTCACGGCCCTTCTGGTGGCCGATGATCATCACCGGCTGGTCGTCCAGACGCGCAATGCCACCGACGATGGCGGCGTCGTCGGAGAAGTGGCGATCACCGTGCAGTTCTTCGAACTCGGTGAACAGGTGATTGATGTAGTCGAGGGTGTAGGGGCGCTGCGGGTGGCGAGCCAGGCGGGCGATCTGCCAGCTGGTCAGATTGCCGAAGATGCTCTCGGTGAGCGATTCGCTCTTGTCCTGCAGGCGGGCAATCTCATCGCCGATGTTCAGCGAGTTGTCGTTACCAACCAGGCGCAATTCTTCGATCTTGGCTTGCAGGTCGGCGATCGGCTGTTCGAAATCCAGGAAATTCGGGTTCATAGGCATCCGTCATGCGTCGACGGCCAGGCGGCCGGGAGGCTGTTCCGTTTTTTGCGCCTTACCTTACGGGACGGGCGCATTCAGGTCGAACAAAAATTGTTCTGAACCATGACCCGGTCATCACCGGGCCGTTCGGGCCTGACCCGGAAAGCGCCATCGGCGACCTTCCGGGCCTCGGCCCTCTATCGGTATTGCAGGAAGACGTTGTCGCGTCCGAACTGGTCACGCAATGCCTGAATCAAGTTGTCGGCCGGGTCGATCCGCCAGGCTTCACCGAACTGCAGCAGGGCACGCGCGTCGCGACCGGTGTATTCCAGCGTAATCGGGCAGGCCCCGCGATGACGGCCACAGACCTCGGCCAGCCAACGCATGCGCTCACCCTTGAGCGCTTCACCAGCGACCTTGACCCGTAGACTTTCGGCAAGCCCGGTGCGCGCCTCTTCCAGGCTCATAACCCGCTTGGCGCGCAACCGCAGGCCACCGGAAAAGTCATCGTTGCTTACCTCGCCCTCCACCACGACCAGCGCATCGGTTTGCAACAACGCCTGAGCAGTATTGAAAGCCTCGGCGAACAGTGACGCCTCGATGCGCCCCGAGCGGTCATCCAGGGTGATGAAACCCATCTTGTCGCCCTTCTTGTTCTTCATTACCCGCAGATTGACGATCAGGCCGGCAATGGTCTGCTCGCCACGCGCCGGACGTAGATCGACGATGCGCTGGCGGGCGAAGCGCCGCACCTCGCCCTCGTATTCATCGATCGGGTGACCAGTGAGATAGAGGCCGAGGGTGTCCTTTTCACCTTTCAGACGCTCCTTCAGAGACAGCTCACGCGCCTTGCGGTGGTTGGCGTAAACGTCAGCTTCGGGCTCGGCGAACAAGCCGCCAAACAGGTCCATGTGGCCGCTCTCAGCGCTGCGCGCCGTCTGCTCCGCGGCCTGCACCGCTTCTTCCATCGCCGCCAGCAAAACCGCCCGATTGCGGTCGATGTTGGCTTGATAGGCCTTGACCTCTTCGAAGAAATACGGACCCAGACGATCCAGCGCACCGGAGCGAATCAGCGCCTCAAGGGTACGCTTGTTGATCCGTTTCAGGTCGATCCGCGCGCAGAAGTCGAACAGGTCCTTGAATGACCCACCTTCGGCACGACATTCAGCGATGGCCTCGACCGGCCCCTCGCCCACGCCCTTGACTGCACCTAGGCCATAGACGATACGGCCGTCATCGTTGACGGTGAACTTGAACTCGGAAATGTTCACATCGGGCGGGTCGATGCGCAGCTTCATGCTGCGGCATTCCTCGATGAGGATCACCACCTTGTCGGTATTGTGCATATCCGCCGAGAGCACGGCAGCCATGAACGGCGACGGGTAGTGCGCCTTGAGCCAGGCCGTCTGGTAGGAAACCAGACCGTAGGCCGCCGAGTGCGACTTGTTGAAACCGTAACCGGCGAACTTCTCTACCAGGTCGAAGATGTTGCCTGAGAGTTCTTTGTCGATGCCATTGTTGGAACAGCCTTCGATGAAACCACCGCGCTGCTTGGCCATCTCCTCGGGCTTCTTCTTGCCCATGGCGCGGCGCAGCATGTCCGCACCACCCAGCGTATAGCCGGCCATGACCTGTGCGATCTGCATCACCTGTTCCTGGTACAGGATGATGCCGTAGGTAGGCTTGAGCACTGGCTCCAGCCCGGCGTACTGGTAGTCCGGGTGTGGATAGGAGACTTCGGCACGCCCGTGCTTGCGGTTGATGAAGTCGTCCACCATGCCCGATTGCAACGGACCGGGACGGAACAGCGCCACCAGTGCGATCAGGTCTTCCAGGCAGTCGGGTTTGAGCTTTTTGATCAGCTCTTTCATGCCACGCGATTCGAGCTGGAACACCGCCGTGGTTTCGGCCTTTTGCAGCAGCGAGTAGGTGGGCTTGTCATCCAGCGGGATAAAGTCGATGTCGACCGGTTCGAGACCCTTACGTGCCTGTTCGCGGTTGATGGTTTCCAACGCCCACTTGATGATGGTCAGCGTGCGCAGGCCGAGAAAGTCGAACTTGACCAGACCGGCAGACTCGACGTCGTCCTTGTCGAACTGGGTGACCAGGCTGCCGCCCTCGTCATCGCAGGCGATGGGGGCGAAATCGGTGAGTTTGGTCGGCGCAATCACCACGCCGCCGGCATGCTTGCCGGTGCCGCGGGTGATGCCTTCGAGCTTGAGCGCCATGTCCCAGATTTCCCTGGCGTCTTCATCGACGGCAAGGAAGTCGCGCAGCGGCTCTTCCATCTCGTAGGCTTTTTCCAGCGTCATGCCTACTTCAAAGGGGATCATCTTCGACAGGCGATCCGCCAGCCCGTAGGACTTGCCCTGCACCCGCGCCACGTCACGCACCACCGCCTTGGCCGCCATGGTGCCGAAGGTGATGATCTGGCTCACCGCATTGCGACCGTATTTCTCAGCCACGTAATCGATGACCCGGTCGCGGCCATCCATGCAGAAGTCGACGTCGAAGTCGGGCATGGAAACCCGCTCAGGGTTGAGGAAGCGCTCAAACAGCAGATCGTAGGCCAGCGGGTCCAGGTCGGTGATTTTCTGCACATAAGCCACCAGCGAGCCGGCACCCGAGCCACGGCCTGGCCCTACAGGCACCCCATTGCTCTTGGCCCACTGGATAAAGTCCATGACGATCAGGAAGTAACCCGGAAAGCCCATCTGGATAATGATATCCAGCTCGAAATTCAGCCGATCGACATAGACCTGCCTCTTCGCCTCGTAATCGGGCGTATCGCGGGGCAGCAGCACTTCCAGCCGCTCTTCGAGGCCATCGAACGAGACCTTGCGAAAGTAATCGTCCATGGTCATGCCGTCCGGCACCGGGAAATCGGGCAGGAAGTAGGTGCCCAGCTGCACCTCGATGTTGCAGCGCCTGGCGATCTCGACGGTATTTTCCAGCGCCTCGGGGAGGTCACTGAACAGCTCGTACATTTCCTCGGGCGTTTTCAGATACTGCTGATCGGAATAGGTACGCGGCCGCCGCGGATCGTCCAGAGTTCGGCCTTCACCGATGCATACGCGGGTCTCGTGGGCCTCGAAGTCTTCCTGCTTGAGGAAACGCACGTCGTTCGTCGCGACCAGCGGCGTACCGCTGCGCTCGGCGAGCGCGACTGCAGCGTGCAGATACTCTTCGTCATTGACCCGGCTGGTGCGCTGAACTTCCAGGTAGAAGCGGTCGGCAAACACATCGCGCCATTCAGCCAGACGCGATTCGGCCAGTGCTTCGTCGCCATTGAGCAGCGCCTGGCCGACCTCTCCCTCCCTGGCGCCAGACAAGGCGATCACACCTTCGGCGGCCTGCTTGACCCAGTCACGCTCGATGATCACCAGATCGTTGCGCTGGCCTTCGGTCCAGCCGCGAGAGATCAACTCGGTGAGATTGCGATACCCCTTGGGATTCATCGCCAGCAAGGTCAAGCGGCTGAGAGGACCGTCCTCGTCACAACCGGCCATCCAGATATCGGCACCGCAAATCGGCTTTATGCCGGCGCCCTGCGCGGCCTTATAGAACTTGACCAGCGAGCACATATTGCTCATGTCGGTCACCGCCACCGCCGGCATGCCACCTGCCGCGACCGCCTTGATCAGCGGCTTGACCCGAACCAGCCCATCGACCAGCGAGTACTCGGTATGCAGACGTAGATGGACGAAGGAAACAGGCATGAAAAGACCTTGAGCTGGCAGAACGACAAGCGCGGGATTGTACCGGAAAGCACGGACGGGCTGGCGACCGCGCTAACGGTAGCCGACACGGCAAAAGGGTGTTCGGCGGCCCAGGACCTCATGAAGCACCTGGCTGGCCCGCGTACAGTTACCAGCTAGACCAGCAGCACGCTGGCCGGGATGTCGGTCTCGACAACTGCCTGCTCAAGCAGCGTACGCACGGGGGCGAAAGAGCGCCGATGAATGGGCGTTGGCCCAAGCCGACGAAGCGCCTCCAGATGGCTTGGAGTCGGATACCCCTTGTGCCCGGCCAGCCCATAACCCGGATAGCAGAGATCCAGGACCTGCATTTCGCGATCACGACTGACCTTGGCCAGGATGGATGCCGCAGCGATAGCCGGCACCTGACCGTCGCCCTGGATCACCGGTGCGCTGGGCACGTTCAGCTGAGGGCGCCGATTGCCATCGATTAGTGCCAGCCGCGGCGTGACACTCAGTCCATCAACCGCACGCTGCATGGCGAGCATCGTGGCGTGAAGGATATTCAGCTGATCGATCTCTTCGACCTCGGCTCGGGCAATGCACCACGCCACCGCCTTTTCGCAGATCTCGTCGAACAACGCTTCACGACGGGCTTCGCTCAGCTTTTTCGAGTCGTTGAGGCCTTCGATCGGACGCGCCGGATCGAGGATCACTGCGGCGGTCACTACAGGACCACACAGCGGCCCGCGCCCGACCTCGTCGACGCCGGCAACCAGCTCTTCGACCAGATTGAAATCGAGTCCGAACTGCATCAACGAACTCCAACCAGGCGCAACACGGCATCGGCGGCCTGACTCGACGCATCGCAACGCAGGGTGCGATGAATACTGTCGAAGCCTTCGGTCTGCACGTCACCATCGTCCAGCAGTGGCGACAGAGACTGCGCAAGCGCTTCGGGGGTAGCGGCGTCCTGCAGCAACTCGGGAACCAGCAGACGCTGGGCCAGCAGGTTGGGAAGCGCAACATAGGGGCTCTTCACCAGCCGCCGGAGGATGCGGTAAGTCATTGGCGCTACGCTGTAGGCCACCACCATAGGGCGTTTGAACAACAGCGCCTCAAGCGTTGCCGTACCGGAAGCAATCAACACGGCGTTGCAGGCGGCCAATGCCTCATGGGACCGGCCATCGAGCAGGGTCAGCGGCAAATCACGCGTAACCAGCATCTGCTCAAGCTGCAGCCGCCGCTCGGGGCTGGCGCAAGGCATGACAAAACGAATCCCGGGACGCATGGCGCGCAACCGCTCGGCAGCGGAAAGGAACAGATCCCCCAGTCGAGCGACTTCGCCGCCCCTGCTACCGGGCATCAGCGCGACGACCAGGCCATCCGCTGGCAATCCGAGCGCTTGCCGTGCCGCGGCACGATCGGCGCAAAGCGGAATGGCATCAGCTAGGGGATGACCGACGAAGCGAACCGGTACCTGGTGCTCGTCGTAGAACCTAGCCTCGAACGGAAACAGCGTGAGCATCAGATCGCAGGCGTCACGGATCTTCAGTACCCGCTTCTGACGCCAGGCCCAGACCGACGGACTGACGTAGTGCACGGTCTTGATTCCGGCCCGACGCAGCTTGAGCTCAAGCCCGAGATTGAAGTCCGGCGCGTCGATGCCGATGAATACATCCGGCCGCTGCTGGATCAGCGTGTCCACCAGGCGTTTGCGGCGGGCCAGCAGCTCCGGCAAACGACCGAGCACTTCGACCAGGCCCATCACTGCCAGACGCTCGAGCGGAAAGTACGACTGCAACCCTTCGGCCTGCATGCGCGAGCCGCCGACGCCGATGAATTCGACATTCGCGTGCTGAGCCTTCAGCGCCTGCATCAGGCCCGCACCAAGGATGTCACCGGAGGACTCCCCGGCTACCAAGGCAACCCTGAGCGGCCGGTTCATCTCAGCGAGTGATCCCACGAGTTGAAGCCTGAATCGAGTCGCGGAAGATCGCAACCTCGGGGAATGCCGCTGCACTTTCGGCCAGCTCGGTGAGTGCGGCCTCCACGGTCAACCCCTTGCGGTAGACGACCTTGTAAGCGTTGCGCAGGGCGTGAACGGCTTCGGCGCTGAAGCCACGACGACGCATGCCCTCGAAGTTCATGCTGCGCGCCTCCGCCGGATTGCCGAACACAGTGACAAACGCCGGTACATCCTTGCCGATTGCCGTGCCCATGCCGGAAAAACTATGGGCGCCGATATGGCAGAATTGATGCACCAGGGTGTAACCGGAGAGAATGGCCCAGTCGCCCACATGGACGTGCCCGGCCAGCGCGGTGTTGTTGACCAGAATGCAATGATTGGCGATCACGCTGTCGTGGCCGATGTGAGCATAAGCCATGATCAGGTTGTGATCACCGAGGGTGGTTTCGGAGCGATCCTGCACGGTGCCGCGATGGATGGTGACACCCTCGCGAATCACGTTGTGATCGCCAATCACCAGGCGCGTCGGCTCACCCTTGTACTTCAGATCCGGCGTATCTTCGCCAACCGAGGAGAACTGATAGATGCGATTGTGCCGACCGATACGGGTCGGCCCTTTGATGACCACATGCGACGCGATCACCGTACCCTCGCCAATTTCGACGTCCGGACCAATGATCGACCATGGGCCGACCTGGACGTCATCCGCCAAGCGAGCCGCAGGGTCGATGATGGCGCGAGGGTCGATCAAACTCATATCTTCTGTTCCGCGCAGATGATTTCTGCCGAGCAGACCGGCTTGCCCTCGACGCTGGCACGACAATCGAACTTCCAGATGCCGCGTTTGGCGCTGATGAAGGAAGCTTCCAGCACCAACTGATCGCCCGGAACCACCGGCTGACGGAAGCGCAGCTTGTCAGAGCCGACGAAATAGTAAAGCGTGCCATCGGCTGGCTTGACGCCCATCATCTTGAAACCAAGCAGACCGGCCGCCTGCGCCATGGCTTCGATGATCAGCACGCCTGGCATGATCGGATGCTGTGGAAAATGCCCATTGAAGAACGGTTCGTTGATGGTCACGTTCTTGTAGGCACGAACGCGCTTGGCCTCGACGTCCATCTCCGTCACACGGTCCACCAGCAGGAACGGGTAGCGGTGAGGCAAATATTCGCGAATCTCGTTGATATCCATCATGTCAGGAAAGAGCCTGTAAAAAAGTATAGGGCCGCCTGCGCTGAAAGCCCGCGCGAGCACTGACAGGCATTAACCCCGAAAAAAACCGGATCAGACGGTAAGCTCAGGCATCAGAAGCCGGATTCTGACCCTGAGTCACGGTAGCCAGGCTTTTCTCCAGCTGTTGCAGCCGGCGAGCCATGTCATCCAACTGACGAATACGCGCCGCACTCTTTCTCCAATCGGCAGCATTCTGCATCGCCGTGCCCGAGGAGTAGCTTCCGGGTTCCGTGATCGAGCGCGTGACCATCGTCATACCCGTCACGAACACGTTGTCGCACACTTCGATGTGCCCAACCATGCCGACGCCACCGGCGATCATGCAATTGCGTCCGATCTTGGTGCTACCGGAGATGCCGGCACAGCCAGCCATCGCCGTGTTGTCACCGACCTGCACGTTGTGCGCGATCATGATCTGATTATCTAGCTTCACGCCGTTGCCAATCAGCGTATCGGAAAGGGCGCCGCGGTCGATGGTGGTATTCGAGCCAATCTCCACATCATCCCCGATACGCACACCGCCGATTTGAGCGATCTTCTGCCAGGCACCTTTTTCCTTGGCGAAGCCGAACCCCTCACCACCGATCACGGCACCGGACTGGATCACCACGCGCTTACCGATCTGCACGTCGTGATAAAGCGTGACTCGCGGTGCGAGTCGCCCGCCAGCGCCGATTCGGCTACGGGCGCCGACGAATGACTGCGCACCGATCACCACATCCGCCTCGATGGTTGCGCCGGACTCGATCACCACATAGGGACCAATGCTGGCCGACGAATCTACATAAGCATCGGCAGCGACCACCGCCGTCGGGTGAATGCCGCTATTCGCTACCGGTCGAGTCTCGAACAGGTGCGACGCGCGCGCATAAGCCAGATAGGGGTCGCTAACGACAATTGCCGCGCCTTCGTAGCCTTCGGCATCAGCGGGAGCCAACAACACCGCGGCGGCCTGGGTGGTCGACAGGTACTTGCGATACTGAGCATTGGCAAGGAAGCTCAAATGCGCCGGGCCCGCCTCCTGCAGGGTAGCGAGCCCGCTAATAGTCTGGTCAGCATCGCCGCGCAGGGTGCCACCCAGTTCCTCGGCCAGCTGGCCGAGTGTATAGACTGCGCCTGCCATATCAGCGCAGCTGATTCATGCGCTCGATGACCTGGCGGGTGATATCGAACTGCGGTTTGACATCCACCACGGCACCACGCTCGAACACCAGGTCGTAGTTGCCCTTCTTGATGACTTCTTCGACAGCCTGATCGAGCTTCGGCTTGAGCTGCTTGAGCATGTCCCGATCCGCCACAGCCTTTGCCTCGTTCAATTCCTTGGACTGGAACTGGAAGTCACGGGCCTTTTGCTTGAATTCGAGCTCCAGACGCTCACGCTCGGCCTGCTGCATCTTGTCGCCGTCCTTGACCAGGCGATCCTGAATACGCTTGGCGTCGCTTTCGAGTGTCTTCAGCTTGCTCAGTTGGGGGCCGAACTTCTTCTCCGCGTCGACCGCGTAACGTTTGGCCGCATCCGACTCAAGCAGCGCCATCTGATAGTTCATGACGGCGATCTTCATTTCGGCAAATGCTGGGGTCGCTGCCAGCGCGGCAACGACGAGAAACAGTTGAGTCAACTTACGCACGGTAAACACCACTCCTGAAAGAAAGCACTGAGGCATCACGCCGCAATGTTAGAACGTTTGTCCCAGCGAGAACTGGAATACCTGAGTATCGGCCTCGTCCGGCTTGACCACCGGCATAGCCAGACTGAAGCTCAGCGGGCCCATTGCGGTAATCCAGGTCAGACCGACACCCACCGAGCTGGCCATATCGCCGAAGTCGATATCGCTGCAATTACTCGACTCTGTTGGGCAATTGGTGTTGTACACATTACCTACGTCCCAGAACACCGAGGTACGCAGCGAGCGCTGATCCTTGACGAACGGCATGGGGAACAGCACTTCCAAGCCTCCCTGGATGAGTACGTTACCACCGAACGGTAGAGGATCCTGATCCGGGTCGGCGATGGTGCCTGGGCGCGACCCGTCACTCGGCGTGCTACGGGGGCCGAGGCTGCTATCCTCGAAGCCGCGTACCGAATTGAAGCCGCCGGCATAGTAATGCTCGTAGAACGGCAGGCTCGAGGTCGAGCCATAGGCGTCCCCGTAACCCAGGCGCGTATGCATGCGCAGGGTGTAATCCTTGCTCATCGGTACGAACAGCTGGCCGTTGTAGTCGAGTTTGTAGAAAGACAGGTCGCTACCCGGAATAGTACTTTCGAATACCAGGCTCTGCGAATGGCCGCGAGTGGCGAGCACGCCGCGATTGAGGGTCGACTCGGACCAACCTGCAGATGCCTTGAAGTTGAGGAAGCTGTCGCCCTCCTCCTCCATGAAGTCGAAGATCTCGTCCACGGTATAACGGCCAGTATCAAGATCATCCTGCTGCACAGTCAGGCCGAATGACAGTCGAGACGTCTCGCTGATCGGGTAGCCGATGTTGATGCCGCCACCAAGGCTATCCACCGAATAACTGGAAACGTCGTAATCGAGCTCGTCGTAATCGGTGGTGCGATAGAAGGCGTTATACCCCAGGCTGACACCGTCTTCGGTCCAGTAGGGGTCGACGAAACCGAAGTTGTAACGCGTCTGGTATTCGCTGCGAGTCAAGCCCAGGGAGACCCGGTTACCGGTACCGAGGAAGTTGTTCTGGCTGATGGAGCCACCCAGAATCAGGCCTGCGTTCTGCGCAAAACCGATGCTGGCCATGATCGAACCGGACGGTTGCTCCTCGACGCTGTAGTTGACGTCGATCTGATCATCCGTACCTGGAACCTGCGGCGTTTCTACGTTCACTTCCTTGAAGAAGCCCAGGCGCTCGAGACGAGTCTTGGATTGGTCGATCAAATAGGTCGACGCCCAACCACCTTCCATCTGGCGCATCTCGCGACGCAGCACTTCATCTTCGGTCTTGGTATTCCCGCGGAAATTGACGCGATTGACGTACGCACGCTTACCCGGATCGACGACGAACGTGATCGACACCGTATTGTCTTCGTCGTGAGCTTCAGGAACACCGTTGACGTTGGCAAAGGTATAGCCTTCGTTACCCAAGCGCCGGGTAATCAGCTCGGAGGTGGTAGTCATCACCTTGCGCGAGAACACCTGACCTTCTTTTGCCAGCAACAGCGCCTTGATCTCTTCCTGCGGAACCTTGAGATCACCGCTCAGCTTGACGTCGCGCACGGTATAGCGCTCGCCTTCGTCGATGTTCACGGTGACATAGACGTGCTTCTTGTCTGGCGTTATGGATACCTGGGTCGAGGTGATATCCATGTTGATGTAACCGCGATCCAGGTAATACGAGCGCAGGCGTTCCAGGTCACCGGAGAGCTTTTCACGCGCGTACTTGTCGTCGTTGCGGAAGAACGACAGCCAGTTTGTGGTCTTCAGCTCGAACAGATCCACCAGATCTTCGTCCGCGAAGACAGAATTGCCCACGATATTGACGTGCTTGATCGCCGCCACCGAGCCTTCGTTGATCTTGATCTTCAACGCCACCCGATTACGCGGCTGCGAAATGACCTCGGTTTCGATGGTCGCCGAATAGCGCCCCTGGGCAACGTACTGGCGCTGCAGTTCATTACGTACACCCTCGAGCGTGGCCTGCTGAAAGATTTCCCCTTCGGCCAGACCGGACTGCTGCAAACCTGACAGCAGATCTTCGGTCTTGATCGCCTTGTTGCCTTCGATCTCGATGCCGGAAATGGATGGTCGCTCGACTACGCTGATGACCAGCACATCGCCATCCCGCCCCAGCTGAATATCCTGAAAGAAACCGGTTCGAAAGAGCGCACGAGTGGCATCGACGAGGCGATTGTCATCGGCAGGCTCACCCACGTTCAAAGGCAGAGCGCCGAATACGCTGCCGGCGGAAACCCGCTGCAGGCCATTGACCCGGATATCGGAAATAGTGAAGGACTCAGCGTGAACTTCGGCGATCATCAATGCGGAGATAACCGCAGGTAGCAGCAGACGTTTCATGAAGTCCTTTCTTATTCAAACCTGATAAATGAACCGGCGATTCGGCATGGCGACACTACGGATTCGGCATTACAGACGGCCAAGGTCATTGACCAGTGCAAGCAGCATCACCCCAACCACCAGGCTGATGCCGATCTGTACTCCCCATCCCTGTACCCGCTCCGACAGAGGACGTCCGCGGACCCACTCGACGAGATAGAAGAGCAGATGGCCGCCATCGAGCACCGGGATAGGCAATAGATTGAGAACCCCCAGACTAATGCTCAGATAGGCGAGGAAATTGAGGAAATCCCCCAGCCCCGACTGGGCAGAAGCGCCCGCCACTTTAGCAATGGTTATCGGACCGCTCAAGTTTTTTACCGAGAGCTCCCCGAAGAGCATTTTCTTCAGCGAATCGAGGGTCAGCAGGCTCATGGTCCAGGTGCGCCTTACGCCTTCGACCACCGCTTCAAGAGGACCGAAGCTGACTTCGCGCAGCATTTCCGCTGGCCATTCACCACCTTCGACACCCGCCCCCAGATAACCGCGGCGCGCATCGCCTTCGCCACGCGCGGCCAGCGTCAACGACACATCGAGTCGCTCACCGGCGCGCTCCACATGCAGGGATACCGGCTCACCGGGCAGTACCTTGACTGCGTCGATCACCTGCTGCCAATCGTCCAGTGGCTGCTGATCCATACTCAACAGGCGGTCACCGAGACGAATACCTGCGGCCTGCGCCGGGCCTTCAGGGTCCAACTGAGCGACCACTGGGGCAATCTGAGGGCGCCAGGGTCTGATTCCGAGCGAGGTGATCGGGTCCGGCTCCTCCACGCCTTTCAGCCAATTCTGCAACGGGATCTGCAAGTGCTGCTCGCCAGAACCGCCAAGCTCTCGCACCGTCATATCGAGCTGACCGCTCTCGCCCAGGCGCCGTACCAACTGTAGATTGACCTCGGACCAGCCACTGACTGGCTTGCCATTGACCGCAACGATCTCCTGATCGACCGCCATCCCCGCCTGAGCAGCGAGACTGCCTGGCACGACAGCACCGACAACAGGCCGCACCTGTTCGCTGCCAAGCATCGCCAGCAGCCAGAAGAACACCATAGCTAACAGGAAATTGGCCAACGGCCCGGCGGATACGATAGCGAAGCGCTGGCGGACGCTCTTGCGATTGAATGCACTGTCGAGCAAAGCGGGAGGCACGTCGCCCTCACGTTCGTCGAGCATCTTGACGTAACCGCCAAGCGGTATCGCAGCGATGACGAACTCGGTGCCCTGCCGGTCATGCCAGCGAAGCAGCGGACTACCGAAGCCAACGGAGAATCGCAGCACCTTCACGCCACAGCGACGGGCAACCCAGAAATGACCGAATTCGTGAAAGGTCACCAGCACCCCGAGCGCAACGAGGGTGCCGATGATCATGTAGAGCGCGCCCATATTTTCCTCCGGGAGTGGGTCTGTTGACGTTTCGCTGCAAGCCGCGAGGCCGGCAGACCCTATCGCCCGCGGCAGCTCAACCAGTGGTCGGCAGTTTCACGAGCCTGGTTGTCAGCTGCCAGCACATCTTCAAGGCAGACAGTCGGAACCGATGCCTCTCGATTCAACACGTCGTCGATGATACTCGCGATCTCGGTGAAGCGGATGCGTCGATTGAGAAAGGCGTCAACCGCCACTTCGTTCGCGGCATTGAGCATCGCCGGCGCCGTACCACCGGTCTCCGCGGCCAGGCGAGCAAGCCGCAGACAAGGGAAACGCAGGTTGTCCGGAGCCTGGAAATCCAGTCGCCCAACCTGCAACAGATCCAGCGCCGACACACCGGAATCGATTCGCTCCGGCCATGCCAGCGCATGCGCAATCGGCGTACGCATGTCGGGATTGCCGAGTTGCGCGAGCACCGAACCATCCACGTAGTCCACCATAGAGTGGATAACGCTTTGCGGGTGAATCACCACCTCGACCTGATCTGGTCGCGCGTTGAACAACCAACAGGCCTCGATCAGCTCAAGCCCCTTGTTCATCATGCTGGCCGAATCCACGGAAATCTTGCGCCCCATCGACCAGTTGGGATGAGCACAGGCCTGCTCCGGGGATACATCCGCCAGATTCTGCGGCGCAATATCTCGAAACGGCCCGCCAGAAGCGGTGAGCAATATCCGCCGCACACCGACAGCACCAAGCCCGCGGGCATAATCGGATGGCAAGCATTGAAAAATCGCGTTGTGTTCGCTATCGATCGGCAGCAACACCGCATCGCTATCGTGCAGTGCCTGCATGAACAACGCGCCGGACATTACCAGCGCTTCCTTGTTCGCCAGCAACACTCGCTTGCCTGCCTGCACGGCGGCGAGAGTCGGCTTCAGCCCAGCGGCACCGACGATTGCAGCCATCACGACATCGACCTCGGGATGGCCCGCCACCTCGCTCAGACCGCCCTCGCCGCTCAGCACTCGGGTGGCAACGCCATCGGACTGCAACTGCCCCCGCAGCACGCCGGCTTGCGCTTCATCACCGACCACTGCGTAGCTCGGACGATGCTTGAGGCAGAGCGAACGCAGGTCGACGAGCCGGCTGAAGCCGGTCAGCGCAAATACGCTATAGCGATCGGGATGACGAGCGATGACATCCAATGTGCTCAGTCCGATCGAACCGGTCGCCCCCAGCACGGTTATTTGTAGAGGTCGCGTCACAGCACGCCCCAGCCAGCAAGCCAAAGAAGCACCGCAAAGATAGGAATGGCCGCGGTAAGACTGTCTATGCGATCCATTACACCGCCGTGCCCGGGCAGCAGCTGACTACTGTCCTTGATGCCCGAGCTACGCTTGAACATGCTCTCGGTGAGGTCACCGATCACCGAGATCAACACCACCACCGCCGCACCCAGCAGCGCTAGCACCAGCTCTCGCACCGACCAGCCGCGGTAAATGCCAACCGCCAGCGTGATCAGCAGACTGGTCAACAGGCCACCTATCAGCCCCTCCCAGCTCTTGCCAGGACTGACCTGCGGTGCAAGCTTGCGCTTGCCGAACGTCTTGCCGGAGAAATACGCCCCGATATCCGCAGCCCAGACCAGAATCATCACGGCAAGGATCAACCAGTTACCCAATGGCCATTGCTTGAGCACCACCAGTGCCTGCCACGACGGAAGCAGAATCGCCAGACCGATCACCAGACTGCCAGCGGAGCCACCCCAGAGACGACTGCTCTGCGGATAGGTCAACACCAGATAGGTTGCTGTCAGCCACCAGAGCACGGCGAGCGCCAACAGCCAGGGGGCCAGTGCCGGAAATTGATACAGCACGGCAAGCAGCGCCACGACCAGCGCCGCATAAGCGATTCTCACCGGCTGGCCCGCGAATCCAGCCAACCGAGCCCATTCCCAGGCACCTAGCGCAACGACCAGCCCAATGAAGATGGCGAAAGCGAGTCCATGAAGGAGAAAGAACCCAATGATCGCGACGGGCAGAAGGATGGCGGCGGTGATGATGCGCTGCTTCAGCATTCGGCCTTGACCTCGCTTTCGACCTGTTCGCCCGTTTTGCCAAATCGCCGCTGTCGAGTAGCGAAATCGGCGAGCGCCTTGCGCATGGCAACGTGCTTGAAGTCGGGCCAATAAAGATCGGAAAAATACAGTTCCGCGTAGGCGAGCTGCCAAAGCAGGAAATTGCTGATGCGCCGCTCACCGCCGGTGCGAATGCACAGATCGGGCAACGGCATGTCGCCGGTCGCCAGATAGCTCTGAAACAGAGCAGGCGTAATTTCTGCCGGATTCAGACGCCCGGACTGCGCCTCGGCAGCCAAGTGCTGAGCCGCCTGAAGAATGTCCCACTGCCCACCGTAATTGGCGGCAACCTGGAGGACGAAACGATGATTGGCGGAAGTCATCTCTTCCACCTCCAGCATCGCGGCCTGCAATTCGGGATGGAAACGGGCACGATCCCCGATGATGCGCAGGCGAATGCCGTTCTCATCGAGCTTGCGCGCCTCACGCCGCAACGCCGACAGGAACAGTTCCATCAGCGCACCGACTTCATCTGCCGGGCGCTGCCAGTTCTCGCTGGAGAACGCAAACAGCGTCAGCACCTCGACGCCGGAATCGGCGCAGACCTCAATCACGGCGCGAACCGCGTCGACACCGGCTTTATGCCCGGCCACACCGGGCAGCAAACGCCTCTTCGCCCAGCGATTGTTGCCATCCATGATGATCGCCACGTGACGGGGTACATTCCGCCCGGCGATCTGCCTGACCTTTTCCATGAACAACTCTACTTGCGCTAAAACACGCTGCGAACCAAAAGAAAAAGCTGCAAGCAACAGCTCTGGGGCATCTGCACTGTCGCATCACGAACCGGCCCCCCGATTCAGGACACGACAGCAGCGATTCGATGCCGGCCTTATACGGCCATCAGGTCGCCTTCTTTGGCTTCGAGGGCCTTGTCGATCTCGGCAACGTACTTGTCGGTTAGCTTCTGGACGTCATCCTGGCCACGACGTTCCTCGTCCTCACTGATTTCCTTTTCCTTGACCAGGTCCTTCAGCTGCGCGATCGCATCACGGCGGATGTTGCGCACTGCGACTCGGGCGTTCTCGGCCTCTGCGCGGGCCTGCTTGGTGTAGCCCTTGCGGGTCTCCTCGGTCAGCGCGGGCATCGGCACACGAATCGTGGTGCCAGCGGTGGCCGGATTCAGCCCCAGGTCCGAGGTCATGATCGCCTTCTCTACCGCCTGGATCATGCTCTTGTCGAACACTGTCAATGCCAGAGTGCGGGAGTCTTCGGCGATTACGTTGGCAACCTGACGCAGCGGAGTGTCGGAACCGTAATAGGAGACCATAACGCTATCGAGAATACTGGGATGCGCACGGCCGGTACGGATCTTGGCGAATGCATGGTCCAGCGATTCCAGGGTTTTCTTCATGCGCTCCTGCGCGTCTTGCTTGATCTCGTTGATCATTCTTTCGATTCCTCGATCAGGGTTCCTTCAGCGCCACCTAGCACGATGTTGAGCAGGGCGCCGGGCTTGTTCATGTTGAAGACCCGCAGCGGCATGTTGTGGTCACGGCACAGACAGATGGCTGTCAGATCCATCACGCCAAGCTTGCGATCCAGCACTTCGTCGTACGTGAGCTCGGCAAATTTCTCCGCATTCGGATCCTTGAACGGATCTGCGGTGTAAACACCATCGACCTTGGTGGCCTTGAGCACGACATCCGCCTGGATCTCGATCGCACGCAGACAGGCGGCCGAGTCGGTGGTGAAGAATGGGTTGCCGGTACCGGCGGAGAAAATAACCACCTCGCCGGTCTTCAAATGACGCATCGCCTTGCGACGGTCATAGTGATCAGTCACACCGACCATGGAAATGGCAGACATGACCAGCGCCGGGATGTTCGAACGCTCAAGCGCGTCGCGCATGGCCAGCGCGTTCATCACAGTGGCCAGCATACCCATATGGTCGCCGGTGACGCGATCCATACCGGCCGCCGAGAGCGCAGCACCACGAAAGAGGTTGCCACCACCGATGACCAGTCCGACCTCGACGCCGATGCCCACCAACTGGCCGACTTCCAGAGCCATACGGTCAAGGACCTTGGGATCTATGCCAAAGTCTTCGGAGCCCATCAGGGCCTCGCCGCTCAATTTGAGCAGAATGCGTTTATAGCGAGGATTGCGTGCACTCATCTGCTGAGCCATTGGCGTGTTATCTCCTGCGGCGTGCTGTGATCAAGTCTGAATGACTCAGACCAAAAAATATCTGCGCTTTGACAGCTCAACCGGGGGTTGGTGCCAGGCGATGACTATATCGTGACAAAAAAACAATTCCGCTGCCCAATTCGACAAAGAGGCCGCGCGCGTGAGCGGGCAGCCTCTTTGCCAGAACCACCGAAGCGGCCTTATTTCTTGGTCGCAGCGACCTGAGCAGCAACTTCGGCAGCAAAGTCGACTTCGGCCTTCTCGATGCCCTCGCCTACTTCGTAGCGAACAAAGGATACGATTTCGGCACCAGCTTTCTTGGCCAGCTCACCAACCTTGATTTCCGGGTTCTTGACGAACGCCTGCTCAACCAGGCTGGCTTCGGCCAGGAACTTGTTGATACGGCCCTTGACCATGTTCTCGACGATGTTTTCCGGCTTGCCGGCGATCTTGTCGGCATTGAGCTGCAGGAAGATTTCCTTTTCCTTGGCAACCAGCTCTTCGGAAACATCAGCCGGGCTCAGAACCGCAGGATTGCTGGCAGCCACGTGCATGGCGATATCCTTGGCCAGCTCGGCATCGCCACCCTTCAGGGTGACCAGCACACCGATGCGGTGACCGTGCAGATAAGCACCAACCACTTCACCTTCCACTGCGGTCAGGCGACGTATGTTGACGTTCTCGCCGCACTTGGCGACCAGCGCTTCGCGCGCGGATTCACGAGAAGCGATCAGCGGGGCCACATCGGCCAGCTTCTGCTCGAAGGCCTCGTCCAGGCTTTCCTTGACGAACGCCTTGAAGTCATCCTGCAGAGCCAGGAAGTCAGTCTGCGAGTTGACTTCGATGATCAGACCACGGCCACCCTCGACGCGAACGGCGATCGAGCCCTCGGCAGCGATGTTGCCCGACTTCTTGGCGGCCTTGATGGCGCCCGAGGCACGCATGTCGTCAATCGCCTTTTCGATGTCACCACCAGCGGCGACCAGAGCCTTCTTGCACTCCATCATGCCCTGACCGGTACGCTCGCGCAGTTCTTTGACCAAGGCTGCAGTGATTTCTGCCATGTTGGGAATCCTCTCGATTTGGTTTCTAAACCACTCACCCAATACACGGGTGATCAATTCGCAAGAGACAAAAAGGGGGCCTAGCCCCCTTTTTGTTCATCGGGTGTCACGCTGCAGTGCGCCGCACTCAGCCCTGAGCCGCTTCGGAAGCAACTTCCTCGACGAACTCGTCAGCGCCACCGGCACCGTTCTGGCGACCGCGCAGAACAGCGTCAGCCATGGAGCCGAGGTAGAGTTGCACGGCACGGATGGCGTCATCATTACCGGGAATGATGTAGTCAACGCCTTCCGGGCTGCTGTTGGTATCGACGATGCCGATGACCGGGATACCCAGCTTGTTGGCTTCGGAGATAGCGATGCGCTCGTGATCGACGTCGACGACGAACATGGCGTCCGGCAGGCCGCCCATATCCTTGATACCACCCAGGCTGCGCTCGAGCTTCTCGAGATCACGGGTACGCATCAGAGCTTCTTTCTTGGTCAGCTTCTCGAAAGTACCGTCCTGGGACTGCCCTTCCAGCTCACGCAGACGCTTGATGGAGGCGCGGATGGTCTTGTAGTTGGTCAGCATGCCACCCAACCAGCGATGATCGACGTACGGCGAGCCACAACGAGCAGCTTCTTCGCGAACGATCTTGCCGGCGGAACGCTTGGTGCCAACGAACAGAATCTTGTTCTTGCCTGCAGCCAGCTTCTCAACGAAACGCAGCGCGTCGTTGAACATCGGCAGGGTTTTTTCCAGGTTGATGATATGGATCTTGTTGCGCGCGCCGAAAATGTATTTATCCATTTTCGGATTCCAGTAACGGGTCTGGTGGCCGAAGTGCACACCGGCCTTCAGCATATCGCGCATAGTGACTTGAGACATGATCAGTCCTCGAATAAGTCGGGTTAGGCCTCCACGCGTCCCGATATCCAACTCTTGCGAGCACCCAGGATACCGTGTCGACACGTGTGTGGGGTTAGGCTCGACGGGGTCTACCCGCTGAGCGGCGCGTTTTATAGCACAACGACCATCGAGAGGCTACTGCTTTGAACTCTCTACAACAGGCTCAGCGGTGCAATCAGCCCTGACCTGCAGGCCGCAGGCGCTTTGGTTTATCATCGCGACTTTCCGTTATTGCCTTCGCCTGCGGGCATACAAGAGGTTTTGCATGACTGTCACCATCAAGACGCCCGAAGATATCGAGAAGATGCGCATTGCCGGGCGCCTCGCCGCCGAAGTTCTCGAGATGATCGGCGAGCACGTCAAGCCAGGCGTCACTACCGAGGAACTCGACCGCCTTTGCCACGAGCATATCGTCAACGTTCAGCAGGCCATTCCCGCTCCGCTGAACTACAAGGGCTTTCCCAAATCGATCTGCACCTCGATCAACCATGTTGTCTGCCACGGCATCCCGAACGACAAGCCGCTGAAAGACGGCGACATCCTCAACATCGATATCACTGTGATCAAGGACGGCTATCACGGCGACACCAGCAAGATGTTCTTGGTCGGCAAGGTGCCCGAGTGGGCCGATCGCCTCTGCCAGGTCACTCAGGAATGCCTCTATAAAGGCATCGAGCTGGTTCGCCCGGGCGCACGACTCGGGGACATCGGTGAAGTCATCCAGAAACATGCCGAGAAGAATGGGTTCTCCGTGGTCCGCGAATACTGTGGCCACGGCATCGGCAAGGTCTTCCATGAGGAGCCGCAGGTTCTGCATTACGGCCGTGCCGGCACCGGCATGGAGCTCAAGGAAGGCATGACCTTCACCATCGAGCCGATGATCAACCAGGGTCGCTCGGAAACCCGCCTGCTTGGCGATGGCTGGACCGCGATCACCAAGGATCGCAAGCTGTCGGCGCAATGGGAACACACCATCCTGGTGACCGCTGACGGCTACGAGATCTTCACTCTGCGCAGCGACGACACCATCGCTCGCACCCCTGCCTGAGATTTCACAGCCCCCACGGGAGGACGTTCGCATGCCCCAGGTTGACCCGGAGCTGTTTGACCGCAGCCAGTTTCAGGCGGAGCTGGCTCTGAAGGCCAGCCCCATCGCTGCGTACAAGAAGGCCATACGCCAGGCGCGGCAGGTACTGGACGAGCGGTTCAAGGCAGGTCGGGACATCCGTCGCCTGATTCAGGATCGCGCCTGGTTCGTCGATCAGATTCTGCGCTCGGCCTGGGATCGCTTCGACTGGAACAATGGCGCAGATATCGCGCTCGTCGCCGTGGGTGGCTACGGCCGAGGTGAACTGCACCCCTACTCCGATATCGACCTGCTCATTCTGCTCGACGCCAACGACCAGGAAATCTTTCGCGACTCGATCGAGGGCTTTCTGACCCTGCTCTGGGATATCGGCCTGGAAGTCGGGCAGGCCGTGCGCTCCGTTGCCGAATGCGCCGACGAAGCGCGCGCCGATCTCACGGTCATCACCAACCTCATGGAAAGCCGGACGATCGCCGGCCCGGAGCGCCTGCGCCAAGCGATGCTGCGGGTCACCAGCACCCAACAGATGTGGCCTAGCAAGGAATTCTTCCTCGCCAAGCGCAACGAGCAGCGCGCACGACACGCCAAGTACAACAACACCGAGTACAACCTGGAGCCCAATGTCAAAGGCTCCCCCGGCGGCCTGCGCGACATCCAGACCATCCTCTGGATCGCCCGTCGCGAGTTCGGCACGCTCAATCTGCAGGCGATGGTCGATCAGGGCTTTCTTACCGAGGGTGAACACAGCCTGCTGACCGCCGCCCAGGAGTTTCTCTGGAAGGTGCGCTACGGCCTGCACATGCTTGCCGGTCGCGCCGAGGATCGCCTGCTGTTTGACCATCAGCGCAGTTTGGCCGCGCTGCTGGGCTATGAAGACAATGATGCCAAGCTGGCCATCGAACGCTTCATGCAGAAGTACTACCGGATCGTCATGAGCATTGCCGAACTCAGCGATCTTGTCGGTCAGCACTTCGCCGAAGTGATTCTCTGGGAAGGCGAGTCAGGCCCGATCGTGCCACTAAACAGCCGATTTCAGGTACGCGACGGCTACCTTGAGGTGAGCAACGCAGCTATCTTCAAACGCACCCCTTTCGCGATCCTGGAAACCTTCGTGCTGCTCGCCCAGCATCCCGACATCCAGGGCGTTCGCTCGGACACCATTCGCCTGCTCCGCGATCACCGTTACCTGATCGATGACATCTTTCGCCAGGATCTGCGCAACACCAGCCTGTTCATCGAGCTGTTCAAGTGCAAGGAAGGTATTCACCGCAACCTTCGCCGAATGAACCGCTACGGCATCCTGGGCCGCTATCTGCCGGAGTTCGGCCACATCGTCGGGCAAATGCAGCACGACCTGTTCCACATCTACACCGTCGACGCGCACACGCTGAATGTCATCAAGTACCTGCGCAAGCTGACCAAGCCGGGCGTCGCCGAGAAATATCCGCTGGCCAGCAAGCTGGTCGAAAGGCTGCCCAAACCAGAGCTGATCTACATTGCCGGGCTCTATCACGACATTGCCAAGGGCCGTGGCGGCGACCATTCGGAACTCGGCGCGGTGGATGCCGAGCAATTCTGCAGTCGTCACAAGCTGCCGGCGTGGGATACCCGACTGGTGGTCTGGCTGGTGGAAAACCATCTGGTCATGTCCACCACAGCGCAGCGCAAGGATCTGTCCGATCCGCAGGTGATCAATGATTTCGCCCAACTGGTCGGCGACGAGACGCACCTGGACTATCTCTACGTCCTGACCGTGGCCGACATCAACGCCACCAACCCGACCCTGTGGAATTCCTGGCGCGCGAGCCTGCTGCGTCAGCTCTATACCGAAACAAAGCGGGCCTTGAAACGCGGGCTGGAAAACCCGCTGGGGCGCGAAGAGCAAATCCGCCAGACCCAACGCGCTGCGCTGGATGACCTGGTGCGCCAGGGCACCGATCCGGATGACGCCGAGCAGCTCTGGTCACAGCTGGGCGACGACTATTTCCTCCGGCACACCGCCACCGATGTGGCCTGGCATACCGACGCGATCATCGAGCACCCGGCCAACGGTGGGCCGCTGGTGCTGATCAAGGAAACCACGCAGCGGGAGTTTGAGGGAGGCACGCAAATATTCATCTACGCGCCAGACCAGCATGACTTCTTCGCGGTAACCGTGGCGGCCATGGATCAGCTCAACCTGAACATCCATGACGCACGCATTCTGACGTCGAGCAGCCAGTTCACGCTGGACACCTACATCGTGCTGGACGCCGACGGCAGCCCGATCGGCAATAATCCGAAGCGGATCGAGGAGATTCGCAGCGGCCTGATCGCCGCCCTGCGCAACCCGGACGACTACCTGACCATCATCCAGCGCCGTGTCCCACGGCAACTCAAACACTTCGCCTTCCCGCCGCAGGTCACCATCCACAACGACACACAGCGACCGCAGACCATTCTGGAAATCATTGCACCGGACCGGCCCGGCCTGTTGGCGCGTGTGGGCCAGTTGTTCCTCGATTTCGATCTATCGGTGCAGAACGCCAAGATCGCGACCTTGGGCGAACGCGTGGAGGACGTATTCTTCGTCACCGACGCAGACAACCAGCCGCTGTCCGACCCGCAGTTCTGCCTGCGCCTGCAGCAGGCGCTCGTCAAGGAGCTGCAGCAGGAGAACGAACAGCAACCCTCACCGAGCAGCATCCTGATCTGAAATGGCCTCGCCTGCTCACCTACCTGGCGCTGCAAGACAGGTAGGAGGCAGGCTCAATCCCAGGGCTGACCCCGCGTTTGTTCGACAGCTGGCAGTTTCTGCTGCATTGCAGCCTTGGCCAGCATGTGCGCACTGACCGGCGCAGTAAGGAAGAGAAACAGCGTGATCAGCAGCTCGTGCAGACTCAAGCCATCGTTCTGGCTGCTGAAGAAGATCATCGACGCGATCACGATACCGCCAACACCCAGCGTCGTCGCCTTGGTCGGGCCATGCAGGCGCGTGTAGAAATCCGGCAGCCGGTAGAGGCCGATCGCACCGATCAGCGCGAACAGACTGCCGATAATAAGGAACACGCTTACCAGCACTTCGATCCAGAATGGCATGTCGTTTCCCTCAATCAATGATGTCGCCGTGCAGCAGGTGCTTACCGACTGCCACGGTACTGACGAAACCCATCACGGCAATCAGCAGTGCCGCCTCGAAGAACAGATCGGAGGCGAGCCAGATGCCGAACAGCACGATAAGCGCGAGCGCGTTGATGTACAGCGTATCGAGCGCGAGCACTCGGTCGGGCATGTCCGGCCCCTGGACCAGACGAACGACATTCAACACCGCCGCCAGCCCCAAAACGGCCATACAGAACGGAATCACGTAGGCGAGCATTCGAAGATCTCCAGCAGTGGCGCTTCATAGTTACGCTTGACGTCAGCGATCAGCGCATCGACGTCAGGCACGTCCAGCGCATGCACCATAAGCATCTGGCGATCCTGACTCAGACAGGCAGATACCGTCCCAGGCGTCAGCGAGATGATGCTGGTCAGGGTGGACAGGACGAACTCGTTCTCGATGGCCATGGGCACCTCGATGAACGCAGGGCGCAGGTTTTTCTTCGGCCCCAGCACCAGCTTGGCGACGTGCACATTGGCCACGACGATGTCATAGAGCACCTTGAGCGAGAACACGCACAGCTGCAGCGGCTTGCGTATGCGCGGCACCTCGATGAGAAACCCCCGAACCAGAAGTGGAATCGCCCAACCAAGAAACAGACCGAGCAAGAACTGCCCGAAGCTGAGCGTGTTGTTGAGCAGCAGCCAGAGAATGGCCAGCATCAAGGTCAGGGCGGGATTAGGTAACCAGCGCGCTTTCATGCCGCACCTTCCTGAAGTATCTGCAGATAAGGCGCAACATCCAGCAACTGCGCAGCAGTGGCCTGCACGAACGCCTGCAGCGGGCCGGCGGCGACAACCAGCATCACACTACCAAGCAGCAGGCCGACCGTCGCCAGAATCCGAATGGCATCGGCAGGCTGCCCCACCGCCTCGGCACTGGGACGCCAGAACACCAGGCTGCCGGCTCGGCTCAGTGAAATCAGCATGCCCAGCCCGCCGACCAGCACCACGGCCCACAGCGCGATAGCGTCTGCGCCAAGCTCGATGGCGCGCAGCAGCATCACCTTGCCGAGAAAGCCGGAGAACGGAGGCAAACCGGCCACGGAGATGGCGCCCATGAAGAACAGCGTGCCCAGCAGCAGCGGCTGACGCAGCGCAGGCGCCGAAATCAGATCGGTCCCCAGGTCTCCGCGCTGACGAGCTATCAGATCGGCGAGCAGGAACAAGCCGCCCGCAACCAGCGTGCTGTGGACCAGGTAATAAAGTGCCGCAGCAAGCCCGGCCTCGCTGCCGAGCGCAATACCCGCCAGAAGCGTGCCCACTGACACGACCACCAGATAGGCCAGCAGCACCTGCAGGCTGCGAGCGGCCAATGCGCCTATCACGGCCGCACCGAGCGTCAGCAGAGCCAGCGGCCAGAGCCAGACATCGACCATGCCGCTCAACTCGCCCGCTTCGCTGCCGAAGACCAGGGTGAACACACGAATGATCGCGTACAGACCGACCTTGGTCATGATCGCGAATAGCGCAGCGACCGGCGCGGTGGCCGATGCGTAAGCCCGCGGCAACCAGAAGTACAGCGGCAGGATTGCGCCCTTGAGCGCGAACACCACCAGCAGCAGATACCCGGCGGCCGCCAGCAGCGGCGCATCGGCCGGATCGGCCGCGCTCACACGGGCAGCCATGTCGACCATGTTCAGGGTGCCCAGCAGTCCGTAGAGCATGCTCACGCCGATCAGAAACAGCGAGGAGCCGAGCAGATTCAGCACAACATAGTGCATACCCGAGCGCACCCTGCGCTGACCATGGCCGTGCAGCAGCAAGGCATACGAAGAGATCAACAGGATCTCGAAGAACACGAACAGGTTGAACAGGTCGCCGGTCAGGAAGGCACCATTGATGCCGAGCAGCTGGAACTGATAGAGGGCGTGAAAGTTCGGCCCGCGCTCATCATCACCACGGCACGCATAAAGCGCTGCGAAACCAGCCAGCACCGCCGTCACCAGCAGCATCAGCGCGCTCAACCGGTCCAGCATGAGAATGATGCCGAATGGCGGCTGCCAGCTACCCAGCGCATAGATCCGCAGCTGGCCATCATCGGCAAGCAGCACCAACCATATCGCAATCGGGACCAGGGTCCAGGTTGCCGCCAGTGAAAGCAGGCGCTTGGTCGACTTGTTGGCGCGATGAGCGAACAGCAACAGCGCCCCCATGAACAACGGCAGCAGCAGCGGGAGAATCAACGCATGATTCATTTGCGCGGCTCCTCACCATCGACGTGATCGGTACGCAGCTCTCCGATGCTGCGCAACGCCAGCACCACCACGAAGGCGGTCATGGCGAAGCCGATGACAATGGCCGTAAGCACCAGCGCCTGCGGCAGCGGATCGCCATACTCCGCGCTCTTGCCTATCACCGCCGGAACGCCGGTCGCCAGCCGGCCCATGGAAAAGATGAACAGATTGACCGCATAGGAAATCAGCGTCAGCCCCATCACCACCGGAAAGATCCGGGCACGCAGGAGCAGATAGACGCCACTGGCCGTCATGATTCCCAGCGTGATTGCGAACAGCGCTTCCACTACAGCACCTCCCTGTTGGAATCGTCCTGGCTGACCTGGCCGATGTTGGAAAGAATCAGCAATGTCGCGCCGACAACCACCAGATAAACCCCCAGATCGAAGAGCATTGCAGTCGCCAGCTCGAACTCTCCGACGAGAGGCAGATGGAAATACCCGAATGACGACGTCAGGAACGCGTAGCCGAACGCCCAGCTGCCCAGCCCCGTCAGCCCCGCAATAAGCAGGCCTGCGCCGCAGAGTGCGTGATAGCTGATCGGTTGCCGCGCCTGTGCCCAGCTCACGCCATGCGCGATGTATTGGAGAATCAGTGCCACCGCGGTGATGAGACCCGCAATGAATCCGCCACCCGGCAGGTTGTGCCCGCGTAGGAAGATGAAGGCGGAAATCAGCAGCGCCATCGGTAGCAGCGCGCGGGCAAGTGCATCCAGAACCATGGGGTGCCGGTCAACCGACCAGGGTCGCCCGCCGTAGTCGCGAACCGGGTGCGGCAGGCGCAGGCCTTTGAGTAGCGCATAGATGCCTACGCCGGCGATCGCCAGCACTGCGATCTCGCCCAGGGTATCGAACCCACGGAAGTCCACCAGGATCACATTCACGACGTTCTTGCCGCCGCCGCCGGAAACACTGTTCTCGAGGAAGTACGACGCGATGCTGTCATAGGGCCGGGTCAGCACGGTGTAGGCAAGCAGCGCGACCATGGTGCCGCTGCCGCCCGCGAGAACGAAATCGCGGAAGGCACGCAGACTGCTCGACTCGGCCGGCGTACGGTCGGGCATGAAGAACAGCGCGAGAATCAGCAGGATGATCGTCACCACCTCTACCGAAAGCTGGGTCAGCGCCAGATCCGGGGCGGAATAACGGGCAAACCCGAGCGCAACCATGAGACCAACGACACTGAGTACGATCAGCGCGGTCAGACGGCGGCGATGGAAAAGCACGGTCAGCAGCGAAGTCAGCGCCAGAATCGCCATACCCAGCACGGTGATTCCATCAAGCGGCGTCAGCGCGACCGGCCCATGCAGCGTTTCCAACGGGGTCAACGCAAAAACCACGAGCACCAGCGTACTGAGCAGCATGAGGGCGATGTAGCGTTGCAGCGAGCCGTTTTCCAGCAGACAGGTGACGTGACGTGCGGCGAGGGTCAGTCCGCCCATCACCCGTTCGAACACCTCCAGCGAATCGACCGTGGGCAACCCTTCGTACCAGCGGAACGCCCACTTGCGCAGCGAATAGATCATTATCCCGCCAATCAGCGCAGCAAAGCTCATGGCCAGCGGCAAGTTGAAGCCGTGCCAGATCGACAGGCTGTATTCAGGCACGTTGCCATTCAGCGTTCCCGACACCGCCGCCGCCAACAATGGGCCTACGGTGAAAGCCGGTAGCATCCCCACCAGCAGGCAGAGCAACACGAGGATTTCCACCGGAATCTTCATGTAGCGTGCAGGTTCGTGTGGCGGGTACTTCGGCAGATCGATCGGCTCGCCGTTGAAGAACACGTCGTGAACAAAACGCAGCGAATAGGCGACCGAGAACGCACCGGCCAGCGTCGCTGCCGCGGGAATCGTCCAATAGAAGCTACCGAGCAGGTGCTGATCGAGCGTCTCGGCGAAGAACATTTCCTTGCTCAGGAAACCATTGAGCAATGGGACACCGGCCATTGCCAGCGACGCCACCATCGCGAGTGCCGCGGTGTGTGGCATGTACTTCCACATGCCATTGATGCGGCGCATGTCGCGAGTGCCCGTCTCGTGATCGATGATCCCGGCGGCCATGAACAGCGAAGCCTTGAAGGTTGCGTGGTTAATGATGTGAAAGATCGCCGCCACCGCTGCAAGACGCGAATCCAGGCCAAAGAGCAAGGTAATCAGGCCCAGGTGGCTGATAGTGGAATAGGCCAGCAGGCCTTTCAGGTCGTGCTGGAACAGCGCCATCACCGCACCCAGCAGCAATGTCGCCAGCCCGGTGACGCTGACCATGTAGAACCACCACTCCGACTCGGCCAGCGCCGGATACAGCCGAGCGAGCAGGAAGACACCGGCCTTGACCATCGTCGCGGAATGCAGGAAGGCCGATACCGGCGTGGGCGCTGCCATTGCCTGTGGCAACCAGAAGTGAAAAGGGAACTGCGCGGACTTGGTGAACACACCGAGCAACACGAGAATCAAGGTCAGCGGGTACAGCGAATTGGCACGGATCAAATCGCCCGAAGCGAGCACGGTTGTGAGCTCGAAACTGCCGACGATATGGCCAATCAGCAGAATACCGGCGAGCAAGGCGAGACCGCCGCCTCCGGTGATGGCGAGCGCCATGCGCGCGCCTTGGCGGGCATCGGCGCGGTGATTCCAGTAACCAATGAGCAGGAACGACGAAAGGCTCGTCAGCTCCCAGAACATAAGCATCAGCAGCAGATTCTCGGACAGCACCACGCCGAGCATGGCACCCATGAACAGCAAGAAGAAGCCGAAGAATCGCCCCATCGGGTCCTTCTTCGACAGGTAATAGCGAGCGTAAAGAATGACCAGAAGACCGATGCCGAGAATCAGCAGGGCGAAGAGGAAGCCCAATCCATCAAGGCGCAGGCTCAGGTTGAGTCCGAGCTGCGGCAACCACTCGTAATGGATGATTTCGGTTTGGCCGGCAAATACGTCGGCCCGTTTGGTCAGCAGCAGAATCAGCGCTGTCAGTGGCGCCAGGCCCGCGCCAAAGGCACAAGCGGAGCGACCAAACCGCTCCAGGAGCAAAGGCAGGAAGATGCCCAGAAATGGCAAAGCGATGATCAGCGCAAGCGCCATGAACGAGACCCCTTAAGCCACCTGAGCGGAGGCATTCTTATCCTTGCAGGCACAGCAACTGCCTGAAACAGCACATAAATGTGTGCCCGATTATCCATACCGATGATGCTGGCGTCATGGATTCATGTATTTCGAAAAACAAAAAGCGCTGTCACCGCTCCGTGCACGGAGCTGTGACAGCGCTCTGACTTCAGCCTCGGGCAGCTGCTATGAAGATCAGGGCGCCACGCGACTGGTGCCACTGACGGTCATGATGCGAACTCGCTGTCCCACGCGAAATACCTGATTGGGCTCCACGGCCTGCACATAGGCGCGCACGTTGCCGTCATCCTCACGCACGGTGATCTCGACACCCTGGGTACGGGTAATCCCCTCTTCCGCCGCCGACCCCAGCATGCCACCTGCCACCGCACCAATCACTGCAGCAACCGCACTGCCACGGCCGCCGCCGATGCCACTGCCGGCAACGCCACCAACCACTGCGCCGGCGCCGGTGCCGATGGGGGTCTTGGTTCCCTCGATCTTCACTGGACGCAGCGATTCGATGGTTCCGTAACGCACGGTCTGTACGGCTCGCGCCTCGTCCCGAGAATAGGTATCTCCGGTCAGGCTGGAGGCGCACCCACCCAGAGCGAGCGTCAGAGCTGTAAAGGAAGCGACATAAATGGACCTACGCATTGCAATTCTCCTGCGGACAGCTGTTTCGTTCTGAACGGCGGCATGAGCAGTAGCGACAAAAAAGCGCTTGGCAACTTCTCCGTCCTGACTCAGCATTTACTACCTTCCTAGCATACATATGCGAGTCGAACCTGGCGCACCGGTTCCTCTCGCCGAGACGATCCATGGATTACTTCATCATAGCCATCACCACCATAGCTGGCCTGGCTTTTCACGGCTGGCTGATCATGCGCTTCCGACTTTGGGCCGATCGGGACCTGGCGCTTTCAATCGCCGGCAGCGACCCAGACAAGCGCAGCTGGATGCTACAACGCCTCGCTGACGCGAAGAGTCAGAAGATCAAGCGGCGGGAACTACAAAGCTGGCTGGAGCAGCAGGTACAACGCTACCCCGGCCTCTGATTCGGACACTTTCAGAAGATCAGACCCGAACAGACAAGCCACGCTTTCAGGGTCTCTGACCATCGGCAAGCACATCCCTATGCACCAGGTGATCGTTTGCTGGTTACAGAAGGTTACCAGCACGGCGCGAGAGCTTACCCGCTGGCGCTCCAGCAAAGCGCCGCTCTCCGGTACAAGAGGTTTGGAGCAACAGCGCCTGGACTAGTTCGTTGCTGGGAGCCCATTTAGGGCGCCAAGCGCTCCCGCTGCCAGCTGTTTGCGATCAAACGATAGTCGAGACGATCATGCAGGCGGCTAGGCCGGCCCTGCCAGAACTCCATACGCTCCGGCAACAAGCGATAACCACCCCAGTGCGGCGGACAATGGGGTGCCGTGTCGAGAAAGCGCTGCTCGGTTTCCGCCAGCAAACGCTCAAGTTCGGCGCGATCGCGAATCACCTGGCTCTGCGGCGATGCCCAGGCACCGAGCCGGCTACCCAAGGGGCGGACTTGAAAATAAGCATCCGACTCCTCCTGAGTAACCTTCTCCACCCGCCCCTCGATACGAACCTGACGCTCGAGTGTCGGCCAGAAGAAAGTCATGGCTGCATAGGGCGAAGCATTCAGTTGCTCACCCTTGGCGCTGTCGTAATTGGTGAAAAAGGTAAAGCCTCGATCATCCAGCGCCTTGAGAAGCAGGATGCGACAGTGAGGACGGCCGTCGGAGTCGACCGTAGCCAGGGACATCGCGTTAGGTTCCACCGGCGCCTGTTCGGTTTTCGTGGCCTCGGTGAACCACTGACGAAACAATCCGAACGGCTCGGCTGGTGCATTGGCCTCGCTGAGTCCGTCACGGGTGTAGTCACGGCGCATATCGGCCAGGGTCTGGATCATCGCGGGGCTCCTTGTAGTCGAATAAGCAGGCTTCAGCCTACCAGGCGGCCATTCGCCGGGCGACGGTGGTTGAACCCAGCCGGCCTGCATGAACTAGCTTATCCGCGTGCTCAGGCAACGCGCTTGATTCAAGGCAACCATGCCCAACGAAAACAGGCCCGCATGCGGGCCTGTCGATATCCAATGCCTGGCAGCGCTACTTGGCGACCTCGGCTTGCGCCACCTGAGTCGCGGCCTGCGCCGGCTGCTCGTACTTAGCGATCAATGCGAGCATCGTCGCCTGCGGCGCCAGTACCATCTCGACCCGACGGTTCAGAGCCCGGCCTTCCTTGCTGTCGTTGGCTGCACGCGGCATGTCGGAACCCAGGCCTCGAATGCGCAGGCGGTTATGCTTGAGGCCACTCAGGCGGAAAATGGCCGCCACGGCACCGGCACGCTCGCGACTTACGGTGCGATTGGTGTCCGCAGAGCCAGTGCTGTCGGCATGACCGAGTACGACTACGGCAGTCTTGTCGTCCTTCTCGACCAGCTTTGCAACACGGGTGATCGGCCCGAGGGTTACCGGCAGGAGCATGCCGGGACGATCCGGATTGAAGGACGAGTCCACCGGCGCAGTCACCACCAGCACGCTGTCACGGCGCTCCACCTCGAAACCACTGCCCACGAGCGCATCCTTCAACTGCGGCTCGTACTCATCGAGCCAGGCGTAATCCACCTTGACCGTAGCCGGGGCAGCGGCCTCGCTCGGTTTCTCGCTCTTCGAGCTGCACCCGGCAACGACGATCATGCAGAAAATCAGGGAGACGCTCTTCAGCAGGTTCATGAGGCAGGTTCCGTCAACCAGAAGCGTTCTAGGAGGGTGCGACCAATCGAGGTGAGGCCACTATTGAGTTCGAGTTGAAATTGTGGACGCAAGCCCTTCTTTTGAAAAGCCTGCGAGGCCAGAAGTGACGAGTGGTTCAACGCAGGCATGCTGCAACGCTGCGCGCCAGCGATTGAGCACGCGGGTCCATCAGCACATAGGGGCCGAGGGTATTGGTCACGAAACCGAACCCCAGTTCACGCTCCGGATCGGCAAAACCAACACTGCCACCGGCACCAGGGTGACCGAACGCCTGCTCTCCCATACCAAAGGTGGCATTGGCGACGTGCGGCTGATCCAACCAGCAGCCGAGGCCGAAACGCGTGGCCGCCAACAGAGTGCGGTCTTGTCCTGCGCTGTGCTCACTGGTCATCTCGCGCAGCAGCGACTCATCCAGAAGTTTGCCCTGCAGCAACCCTGTATAGAAACCCGCCAACGAGCGGGCATTGCCATGGCCGTTGGCTGCCGGTTGCGCCATGCGTCGCCATTCCGGTTTGTTACCACTGCTCATGATGGACGGTGGATTGTTGAAGGCCCGGACACTTATTGACTCCGGCTCGCTCATCAAGGCCTTGAACAGGCGCTGCGCGGCAGCGTCACCGAAGTCGTTCTTGGTGCGCGTGAGATAAGCGACACGATGAGCCTCGGAGTCGCCGAGACCGATATGGAAGTCAAGCCCGAGCGGCACCGCCGTACGACGAACGATCGACTCCCCAGGCCCACAGCCATCGACACGACGCAGGAGCTCACCAACCAGCCAGCCGTAGGTCATCGCCGCGTAGCCCTGATCGGTGCCGGGCGCCCACGATGGCTCTTCGGCTGCTAGCGCGGCGGTCATGACGTCCCAGTCGTACAGCGCTTCGGCGGCTAGCGGTCTGCGAATCGCCGGCAATCCCGCCCGATGACAGAGCAGCTGACGCAGGGTGATGGTTTCCTTGCCATTGACTGCGAACTCCGGCCATATACGGCCGACGGGCTCATCCAGCTGCAGCTTGCCTTCCTCGACCAGCTGCAGCGCAGCAACCCCGGTGAAGGTCTTGGTGCAGGAGAACAGGTTGACCACCGTATCGCTGTGCCACACCTGCTCGCCCTGATTGTCGGCAACGCCGGCCCAGAGATCGACGACCGTCTCGCCGCCGATCTGCACGCAGAGTCCCGCGCCGCGCTGCTGGGTGCCGTCGAACAGCGCGCCGAACGCATCGCGAACGGCCTCGAAACGAAGATCGAAATAGCCCTGAACCTGCACGCTGTCACCTCTCGCAATCAATTCTCGGGATTCTTGCAGCCGCCATTACGCAACAAAACCGCCAGACGAAGCGGTGATGGGGTGATATCGCGACCGGTTATCTCGCCTATCAACTGATCTCGCGACGGAACGGCGGCAGCGCATTGAGGATCGCCTTGCCATAGCGCTGCGTCACCACTCGCCGGTCGAGCAGCGTGATGGTTCCACGGTCCGCCTCGGTACGCAGCAGCCGCCCACAGGCCTGCACTAGCCGCAGAGAGGCATCTGGAACGGCGATCTCCATGAAGGGGTTGCCGCCGCGCGCCTCGATCCACTCTGCCAATGCGGCCTCGACCGGGTCATCGGGGACCGCAAACGGAATCTTCGCAATCACCACATGCTCGCAGTATGCCCCCGGCAGATCGACGCCTTCGGCAAAGCTGGCAAGCCCGAACAGCACACTGGACTCGCCATCGTCCACCCGCGCCTTGTGCTTGTTCAGGGTTTCCTGCTTGGACAGGTTGCCCTGGATCAGCACCCGCCGACGCCATTCACGCTCCAGGCCGTCGAACACGTCCTGCATCTGCTTGCGTGACGAGAACAGTACAAGCGTTCCCCGTGCACCTTCGACCAATCCCGGCAGTTCGCGGACGATGGCTGCCGTGTGTGCTGCAGCATCGCGCGGATCGGCCTTCAGATCGGGGACGCGCAGCACCCCGGCATCGGCATGATGAAAAGGACTCGGCACCACGGCGGTGACCGCAGCCTTGGGCAAGCCGGCCCGCATGCGGTAGCGGTCGAAACTGTTCAGCGCCGTGAGCGTCGCCGATGTCACCAGCGCACCAAAGGCGACATTCCAGAGATTGCGCCGCAATGTTTCCGCTGCAAGGATCGGGCTGGCATTGACCTCGATATCGAACAGCGCCCCGCCTTCCGCCAGGGTCAGCCAGCGCGCCATTGGCGGGCTATCCTCCGGGTCTTCGACGGTGAATGCGGTCCACAACTCCCAATTGTTCTGCGAACGCGTCAGCAGACTGCCGAACAGCGGGTACCACTCCTCGGCCTGATGGCTGGCGATTCCGCCACCTGCTTCGCCGTCCATGGCCTCCTTGAGCAGTTCAGCGATCCGACTGAACAGATCGGTCAGCTTGGAAAAACCCTTCTTCAGCTCGGTGCCCAGCTCGATCAGATGCTCCGGCACCACGCCACCGACGAAGCGGTGCCGCGGCCGCTCACGGCCCTCCATGTCCTCACCGGCCTTGAAATCGGCCAATTGCTCACAGGCGCTGAACATGAACTGCTGTTGGGTGCGCAGATCACGAGCCAGTTCTGGGATGCCCTCCACCAGCCGACCGAGCTCGCCCGGCAGCGGATGCTGGGCAAGCAGCTTGGTCAGGTTCTTTTCCACCTGCCCGAGCCAGTCAGCCGTGGAGCGCAACCGGGTGAAATGGGCGAAGTGACCGATGGCCTTGTCCGGCAGGTGATGCCCTTCGTCGAAGACGTAGATGGTGTCACGTGGATCGGGCAACACCGCACCGCCGCCAAGGGCCAGGTCAGCCAGAACCATGTCGTGGTTGGTGACGATCACGTCGACCTTGGTCATGCCCTCGCGCGCCTTGTAGAACGCGCACTGCTGAAAGTTGGGGCAATGCCGGCCGGTGCATTGGCTGTGATCCGTGGTGAGCTGCGACCAGTCCGCATCGCCCAGCTCCTCCGGCCAGGTGTCGCGGTCGCCATCCCAGCGATTACCCGCCAACTTCTCGATCATGCCGGTGAAAAGCTTCTGGCTGCGCTCGTCGACCTCGATGCGGAAGCCTTCTTCCTCGAACAACTGGGCGGTCGCGCTCTGCGCCTGGCCTTCCTGCAGTAACAGATCCAGCTTTGACAGGCACAGGTAGCGCCCGCGGCCCTTGGCCAATGCGAAGCTGAAATTCAGTCCGCTGTTGCGCATCAGGTCCGGCAGATCCTTGTGCACGATCTGCTCCTGCAGGGCGACCGTTGCCGTGGCGATCACCAGCCGCTTGCCAGCCGCCTTGGCGGTGGGGATCGCCGCCAGACTATAGGCGACGGTCTTGCCTGTACCGGTGCCCGCCTCGACCGCGACGACCGCGGGCTCGCTCTCGCGACGCCCTTCATCGTCGGTCTTGATAGTGCCGAGCACCTTGGCGACCTCGGCGATCATCAGGCGCTGGCCATAGCGGGCCTTGAGCCCCTTGGCTTCGAGAAAACGGCTGTAGGCGCCCTGGATCTGGGACTTGAGTTCGGTGCTGAGCATGGGCGCGGAGCTGTATATATTTTCAGTACTTCAATGGGGCGGCTATGATAGCGCGCGTTCGCCCTGCCGCCACCGGAGATTTGCCCCATGACGTCATTTGCCCTGCTTTACACCCTGCATGTACTCGCCGCGACGGTCTGGGTGGGCGGAATGTTTTTCGCCTGGATGGTGCTGCGCCCGGCGGCGGTGGCGGTGCTGCAGGCACCGGAACGGTTGACCTTATGGGCAGATGTGTTCCGACGTTTTTTCGTCTGGGTCTGGGTGGCGGTGCTGGTATTGCCGCTAAGCGGCATCGGCATGTGGCACATGCGTTTCGGCCCGCTGGAAAGCGCACCGCGCTACGTTCACATCATGGCCGGTCTGTATCTGGTGATGCTGGCGCTGTTTCTGCGTATCCAGCTACTGCAGTTGCCGGTCCTCAAGCGCGCGGTCGAGGCCGAGCGGTGGCCGGACGGTGGTGCGGTCCTCGGGCAGATTCGCCGACTGGTGGGCATCAACCTCGTGCTCGGCCTGCTGGTGATCGCGCTGGCCAGCGTACGGCCGTCGTTCTGACAGCCGTAAAATAAAACAGCCGGACACTGGGCCCGGCTGGATCTGTTACCGCATTCGACTCAAGGGCGTGCTTCGACCTCAGCCTCTACGCGACGGTTGATAGCTCGGCCTTCTTCGGTTGCGTTATCGGCCACCGGGCGCGACTCACCGTAGCCAACCGCATTCACCCGATCGCCACCAACGCCATACTCGTCGACCAGCACTTTACGAACCGCATTGGCGCGGCGCTCGGAAAGGCGCTGATTGTAGGCATCGGTACCGACGGAGTCGGTGTGGCCTTCGAGCACGGTCGTGGTCTGGCCATATTCCTTCATGAAATCAGCCAGATTCTGGATGTCGCCATAGCTATCCTGCTTGACCACATCACGATCGAAGTCGAACTTGACGTCCAGTTCGACGCGCACCGGCTCTGCCGCAGGCTCCGGTTCCGGCTCGGACTGAGGCATCGGCTCGACCGTCTCGACGACGGCGACCGTTTCCTCTTCCATGCCGTTGGCCCAACAATAGGCTGCCGCGACACCACCACCGATCAGCGCACCCCAACCGGCATAGGAGCTGCTCTCGATGGCCCCCAGCGCGGCACCGCTCACGCCACCCACGGCCGCACATGTCGGCCAATCCTGTTTCTGCACGCCTGCACAACCAGCCAGGAACGTGGTCATGACAATAACGGGTACTGCTGTCCGTAATGTACTCATCGATCAAAACCTCCAGTGTGGACATTCAGCCAGAATCGCCACGTACGGAAATCCGGGCGGCTCCGGTTATTTTCAGACTAGGCCGACAAACGGCACCGCGCTAGTCTTCACCTTTGAAACGAGGATTCTCGATTGACTGAAAACCCTGTAGTGCACACGCCACAACAAGCGCTTGCGGCGATGCTCGAGCACTATGCCCCAGGCCGTCTATTGCACGTGGGGCGCAGTGATCAACCTGCTCTGGCTGCCTACGCCGAATGTCATCCGGAGTTTCAGCTAGACCGCGCCGATGCCGCGCCGCTATCAGAACAACTGGCCTCTCAGCGCTACGATTTGGCCCTGTTCGTCGACTGTCTGGAGCACATGCCCAAGCGTAACGGCCTGGAGCTGCTCGGCAGCGTTCGCAATCTGAATGCCAGCCGTATGGCGGTACTCGTGGATCTCGACGCATCCGAATGGCAGACCACAGACTTCTATGCACTAGCCCTGCAAGTCAGCGAGCGCTTCCAGCGCGACGGACAGACCTTGACGCTCTTCACCTACGACCTGCTCCAATACAAGCAGGTTCCGGACTGGCTGAATGCCAGGTTCTGGGCCAACCCGGAAAACTTCGGAAAGTACTGGTGGTGACATGAGCGAACAGCGCCCCCTCGCGCCTAACTGCCCTTGCGGCAGCGGCAATACGCTTGAGCAGTGCTGCGGCCGTTATCACGCGGGCACACCGGCACCCAGCGCCGAACTGCTGATGCGCTCGCGCTATAGCGCCTACGTGCTGGGTCTGGTCGACTATCTGCAGGCCACCACGCTGCCGGTGCAACAGACGGCGCTGGACATGGACGGCATGCGCCGCTGGAGCCTGGACAGCACCTGGTTGGGGCTGGAAGTGAACGAGAGTGCAGTGCTCGGCGGCAAGCCTGAACATGCACGGGTGACCTTCACCGCCCGCTGGCACGACCAGGCGGGCGAGCATGTCCACCAGGAACGCTCGGCCTTCGTTCAATGCGACGGAAAATGGTATTTCATCGATCCGACGGTGCCACTCAGGGCCGGACGCAACGATCCCTGCCCATGCGGCAGCGGTTCGAAATTCAAGAAGTGCTGCGCCGCCTACGTCTGATGCCAGACCGCACCGGGATAGCCGCCGCGCGAGGCGGCGGCGTGGAGCGGATGCGCTACTTCTCGACGAATGCGCGCTCGATCAGGTAGTGCCCCGGATCGCCCATGCGCGGCGAGACGCTCAGACCGAAGCTGTCCAGCACCTGGCTGGTTTCGTCCAGCATGCTCGGACTGCCGCAAATCATCGCGCGATCGTCCTGCGGATTGATCGGAGGCAGGCCGATGTCGCTGAACAGTTTGCCGCTGCGCATCAGCTCGGTCAGGCGACCCTGATTCTCGAAAGGCTCGCGCGTCACAGTCGGGTAATAGATCAGTTTTTCCTTCACCGCCTCACCAAAGAACTCGTTCTGCGGCAGGTGCTCGGTGATGAATTCGCGATAGGCGACTTCGTTTGCGTAGCGAACACCATGCACCAGCACGACTTTTTCGAAGCGCTCGTAGGTTTCCGGGTCCTGGATGACACTCATGAATGGCGCCAGGCCCGTGCCGGTGCTGAGCAGGTAAAGATGCTTGCCAGGCAGCAGGTCGTCGAGCACCAGTGTTCCGGTTGGCTTGCGGCTGACCATGATCTGGTCGCCTTCCTGCAGGTGCTGCAGTCGAGAAGTCAGCGGGCCGTTCTGCACCTTGATGCTGAAGAACTCCAGATACTCTTCGTAGTTGGGACTGGCGATACTGTAGGCGCGCATCAGCGGACGGCCCTCGACCTCTAGGCCGATCATGACGAACTGGCCGTTCTCGAAGCGCAAGCCTGCATTGCGGGTGGTCTTGAAGCTGAACAGCGTGTCGTTCCAATGGTGCACACTGAGAACGCGCTCTACGTTCAGATTGCTCATGCTACGAATTCCTCGTGGTGTCGCGACGGGCGTCGTTACGTGGCGCCAGTCTAGCGATGGCGTCTTTATTCGTTAACTGGATAATAAAGATATAGGTTATCGGTTATATAGATATGCATTTTACTCTCCGCCAGATCGAAGTGTTTGCCGCTGTCGCCCGCCAGGAAAGCGTGTCGCGCGCAGCCGAGAGCCTCTCGTTGTCACAGTCCGCAACCAGTACGTCGCTGGCCGAACTGGAACGCCAGTCCGGCTGCCAGCTCTTCGACCGAGCCGGCAAAAGGCTCTGCTTGAACGCGCTCGGACAACAGCTGCTGCCGCAGGCGGTTGCCCTGCTCGATCAGGCACGCGCCATCGAGGATTTGCTCAACGGCAAGAGCGGCTTCGGCTCACTGGCGGTCGGTGCGACGCTGACGATCGGCAACTACCTCGCCACGTTGCTGATTGGCAGCTTCATGCAGCGCCACCCGGAATGCCGAGTGAAGCTGCACGTGCACAACACTGCGCACATCGTGCATCAGATCGCGCAACACGAACTTGATCTGGGTTTGATCGAAGGTGATTGCCAGCACCCGGACCTTGAGGTCCAGCCGTGGATCGAAGATGAGCTGGTGGTGTTCTGCGCGCCGCAGCACCCGCTGGCCGGGCGCAGCGAGGTGGGCCTGGACGAGCTGACCAGCGAAGCGTGGATTCTCCGCGAGCAGGGCTCCGGCACGCGGATGACCTTCGAACAGGCTGTGCGACATCGGCCAGGCAAGCTGAACGTGCGGCTCGAGCTGGAGCACACCGAAGCGATCAAACGCGCGGTGGAGTCGGGACTGGGGATCGGCTGTATTTCTCGACTGGCGCTGCGTGACGCCTTTCGCCGTGGCAGCCTGGTACCGGTGGCGACGCCCGAGCTGGACCTGCGCCGCCAGTTCTACTTCATATGGCATTCGCACAAGTATCAGACCGCGGCCATGCTCGAGTTCGTCGAACAGTGCCGCGCCCTGACCTCAGGCGTGCGCCGCAGCGATGAAATCCAGCTGCCGCCGATCGCCTGAGACCCGCATCCGGATCAGCTGGTTGGAATGGAACCCATCTGCTGCAGCAACAGGGCTGCCTGGGTGCGGGTACGCACGCCGAGCTTGCGGAAGATAGCGGTAACGTGGGCCTTGATGGTCGCTTCGGAAACGCTCAGTTCGTAGGCGATCTGCTTGTTCAACAGCCCGTCACAGACCATGGTCAGCACTCGGAACTGTTGCGGCGTCAGGCTGGCAAGCCCGGCGCTGGCAGCCTTGGCCTCATCGCTGACGTTGGCTACATCCTGGATGTTGCTAGGCCACCAGACATCGCCATCCAAAACAGCACGTACCGCTTCCTGGATGGTTTCCAGAGAACTGGACTTGGGAATGAAACCGCTGGCACCGAACTCACGGGAGCGCGCAACGACCGCCGCGTCCTCCTGTGCCGAGATCATGACTACCGGTAGATGCGGATACTGCCCCCTCAGCAGTACCAGCCCCGAGAAACCATAGGCTCCAGGCATGTTCAGATCCAGCAGCACCAGATCCCAATCGGCGCCCTGATTTAGAAGGCTTTCCAGTTCGGCGATGCTGGCCGCTTCCACCAGACGTACGTTTTCCCCTAGCCCCATGGTGAGCGCCTGTTGCAGCGCGCTGCGGAAAAGCGGGTGATCATCGGCAATGATTATTTCGTAAGCAGCCATTGGCAGACCTGTAGTTTTTATTGGCGCTTTTTCATCGGCTTGAGCAGCCGATGCCGACAAGATGACGGCAGAAACCCCGAGACAACGCTCCGGGGATGGTCCGATGTGAAATTTTCGGCCGGCCAGACCGAATATCGGCCGCCCGCCACAACAAATCAAGCGGCGCAAGCATGCCCACCCATGAATAAGTGGTCAAGCGCGGCGCTTTGTAGCAAAGTCTGCGACTTTTCCCGACCGAGCCGAAACATGCGTAGCCAAGCCCTCCGCGCCGACTTCCTGATGCTGATCACCGCCATGATCTGGGGCACGGCCTTTGTCGCCCAACGCATCGGCATGGACAACATCGGCCCGTTTCTATTTACCGGCCTGCGCTTCGCCCTGGGCGCTCTCGCGCTGCTGCCACTGGTGATCTACCTGGGCCGCACCAAAGCCCGGCACGAACCCTTTCTGCAACGTGGCCTGCTGCTCGGCGGCCTGAGCATGGGGCTTGCGCTGACCGTGGGAATCAACCTGCAGCAGGTGGGCCTGCTGTTTACCAGCGTGACCAACTCGGGATTCATCACTGGCCTGTACGTGATCGTGGTGCCACTGCTGGGACTGATCATTGGCCACAGGACAGGCCTCGGAACCTGGGTCGGCGCCTTTCTCGCCGTTGCCGGCATGGCGCTGCTGAGCATCGGCGAGGATTTCACCGTTGCCTCTGGTGACTGGATCCAGTTGGCCGGCGCCTTCGTCTGGGGCCTGCATGTGCTGCTGGTGAGCTACTTCGTCAGCCGCCACGACGCGATTCGCCTGGCCTTCCTGCAGTTCGCCACCTGTGCCGTGGTCAGCCTGCTGCTGGCATTGATCTTTGAAGAGATCGAGCCGACCAGCATCTGGCTCGCCGGGCCGGCCCTCATCTATGGCGGATTGTTCGCCGTTGCGGTTGGCTACACGCTGCAGGTTGTTGCGCAAAAGCATGCGATCGCCTCCCATGCGGCGATCATCCTCTCACTGGAAGCGGTGTTCGCAGCCATCGCGGGCGCACTGTTCCTTGAGGAAAGCCTGACGCTGCGCGGCTACATGGGCTGCGTATTGATGTTCATCGGCATGCTCGCCGCACAGCTCTGGCCGCGCAAAGCCGAGCCGCTAACCGCAGCCAGTCCTGCCAAGGCCTGACGGCCAATCGAGTTCAGCGCGCAGGCTTCAATGCCAGATGCGCGGCGTTCTGCAGGTCCGGCTGGCGATGATACTTGGCGCCCAGATAGTGCTCGGTGAACACGTCGAGCAAGGCATCGAGCGTGTTCGCCGCGGCCGAATCTCCAGCCAGATCCAGACAGAGCGCTGCGACCTCGGCGGTGCACAGATGGTCACTGCGGGTCGACCGGCGCAGCCGGTAGCGCGACAGCGCCTCCGGTCGCAGGCTCAGCACCGGCAGGCCATCCAGGTAAGGGCTCTTGCGAAACATCTTGCGCGCCTCGGTCCAGGTGGCATCGAGCAGTATGAACAGCGGGCGCTTAGCGTTATCCCGCTCAACTTGCTCGACCACCCGCCTCGACTCGGCGTATTCGCCCGGAAAGATCACCAGTGGCTGCCATTGCGGATCGGCCAGCAGCGCCAGCAATCGCGGGTCCACGCCCGTGCGCTGCCAGGTGAAGGCGAAGGTATCGCGCACCACATCGGCAATCAGCCAGCCCGTATTGCTAGGCTTGAGCGGCTCGATATCGTGCATCAGCAGGCAGACGCCGCAATCGCTCTCGATCGTCGGCAACCAAGGGCAAAGGCAATGGCTGAATGGTACCCGGCAGCGCTCGCAGCGCGGCGCCCGGGAGCCGCGGGCAACGAAGGGCTTGAGGCTTTTCGCCAGGCGTTCGCTGCGCAGACGGGCTACGGCATGGGGCATGAATTGACTCGAGGGTGACGATGAAGCGCGGCAGTCTACCAGCGCCAGCGAGACTTCTGCCCAGCACCGTTAAATGAACCGCACCACAGGCAGCCGGTCGAAATAGCGCAGTCAAAAGGAGACCGCCATGTATCGTCTGACCACCCTGCTCGCTCTGAGCCTCGCCCTCCCCGTTGCCCACGCTGCCTCGCTGCAGGAGCAACAGCTGAATCAGCTGCTCGAGCAGGTCGCCCGCGAAAGCAGTGTCGGAACGCCTCGCGCGATCAACGAAGACATTCTTGATCAGGGCTACACCGTAGAAAACAACATGCTGGTAAACCATCTCAGCGTACAGCCGCGGCATGCGGCGCAGATGCGCGATAACCCGGCCGATGTGCGCAGCCAGCTCGCTGTTAGCGTCTGTGGCAATGAAGGACTACGCAAGCTGATGAGCCAGGGCGCAGTCCTGCGCTATGACTTCAGCGAGTACCAGAGCAACAAGCCCATCGCCAGCGAGCGCTACAAGGCCTCGGACTGCGACCGCTAACAGGTGAACGCTGGCAGGAGCAGGCCACGGCCCGCCGTCCTGCCAGGTTTATTTATCAAGCGTCGCCCCGCAGTATCTGCGGATCCCCCCTGCCAGCTACAGCGGCAGCCTCGTCCCTGGTAAGCAGCGCCGTGCGCGGCACGTTACGCAGGCGTGCGCAGGCCGCGAGCACGTTGGCCCAGCTGGCGCGGTTGGCGAATTGCATACCGAATTCATCCAGCGTGCCGCCGCGGTTGCGATAGCCGAGCGCCGAGCACTTGCGCGCGTCCGGCAGAATCGGCCACAGGTGACCGCGCGCCACTTCCGGCCGCATGTGCGTCAACAGCACGCGCATTTCCATCGCATCCGGGAACAACCGCTCCACCACGCCTTCGCTGGCGCGCACCCCGACTTCCCAATGATCGCGCGGCCCGCGGAAGCGGCCCGGCTCCTGCAGATAGACCAGC
>NZ_JXXD01000155.1 GCF_000935215.1 Stutzerimonas stutzeri | reverse complement strand
GTGCTCGATATTCAGCTCCAGGGCGATCGGCAGGCGCTCGGCGGCGTTCTCCGGGCTGCCGCGACCGAAATCGAACGGCGGCCACTCCTCGTGCCATACCTCCTCCTCGTCCAGGTAGCGCAACTGCAGGCCCTGCACGTCTTCCAGTACCCGCTGCACGCGCGGCTCGCTGTCGAGGTCACGGTCCAGCACCACCCAGTAGACGCGCTCGAGGTTGTCGCCAGCCAGGCGCCAGCGCACCCGCTGCAGATTGGCGCGACGCAGCCCAGTGGGATTGCGCCAGCCGGCACGGGTTAGCTCCAGCACCGGCGCGCCGTCTTCGCCATCGAGCTGACCGATGAAGGCATTGCGCTCGTCGCCAAACTCATCACGGATCGGCCGCCCGACCACCTGCTGCAGGTCACGTTCGAAGGCCCACACCGCGCGGCTCAGCTCGCGCAGCTGCAGCTCCTGGGCACGCACCGCCTCATCGCTTTGCAGCACCGCTTCGAGCATGCGATAGGTGCCGAGGCCAAGCAGCGCGAACAGGGCGATGGCAATCAACAGCTCGAGCAGGGTGAAACCGGCGCTGGTGCGCGCGTGAGCATTCATTGGCGCGCGGCTCCCGGACCGACACCGATGAATCCGGTGAGGCTGGTGACCGCGCGCTCGGGTACCGGATCGCTGCGGCCACGCGATGTCTGCAGCGCAACCCAGACGGTCACCCGCAGCAAGCCTGGATCGGCGCTGGCCTCGATTTCGCTGAGGGTCTGCCACTGGCGGCCGCCGTATTCCAGCGCCTGGGTTTCGCGGCCGATGGCAGGCGGGGTCTGCTGCAACTGCAGTTCGCTGATGCGGTTGTCGGCGATCCAGCCGGCCAGGGTCAGTTCCTCCAGCCGCCCGGCGTTGGTCAGGCTACGCCCGGCCGCAGTAAGCACCACGGCCGACACGCTAGCGAAGATCGCCAGTGCCACCAGCACTTCCAGCAGGGTGAAACCGCGGCCGGCCCTGGCCGAGCGCCCGCTCATCGCCTGTCCTCGATGACTTTTGCCTCAGGCAGACGGAAGCCGTCGCTGGTGACCAGCCAGCCACCGCCGCGCGGCTTGCGTTCGGACAGGCGCAGGCTGAACGGCGACAGCTCGCCGCTGGAAAGAATCAGCAACTGGGGCTCCAGCCGCGGCGCACGACGTTCGGTTCGCTCACCTTCGCTCGACAGCCCGGCACGGTCGTCCTCGCGCTGGGTTGGGGCCACCAGTTCCAGCGGCGTGCCGTCCAGTTCCAGATCCAGGCGCATCCAGTCCGGGACCTTGTGCACCTTGCGCCGTTCGACTTCCAGCCAGCGCGTGGCAGCTTCGTCGTAACGCAGTACGCGATAGCCCTCGCTGTTGACCAGCAGGCCGTACTCCCGGCTGTCGAGCACCGCCTCGTCGCTGAGCACGCCGATCAGCGCGGCCAGGCGGCGCGCCTCGTCACGCAGCTCGCGCGAGGTGCTCGAGCCTCCGACGCTGAGCACCGCCACGCTGACCAGAATGCCCAGCAGGACGATCACCACCAGCAGTTCGATCAGCGTGAAGGCGCGGGCGCGCTTCCGCATCGATTAGAGGTCCCAGTTACCGATGTCGGCGTTGAGGTCGCTGCCGCCGGGCTTGCCGTCGGCGCCGAAGGAGTAGAGGTCGAACTGGCCCTGTGTACCTGGCGAGAGGTACTGGTAGTCGTTGCCCCACGGGTCCTTGGGCAGGCGCTTGAGGTAACCGTCGCGGTTCCAGTTCTTCGGCTGCGGGTTGCCGGAAGGCTTCTTCACCAGCGCCTCCAGCCCCTGCTGGGTGCTCGGGTAGGCGAAATTGTCCAGCTTGTACATGTCCAGCGCGGCGGCGACGGCCTTGATGTCGCCCTTGGCCACGGTGACCTTGGCCTGATCCGGGCGGCTCATCACCTGCGGCACCACCAGCGCGGCGAGAATGCCGAGGATGACCACCACCACCATGATTTCGATGAGGGTGAAGCCCCCTTGCGTGCGTCGTTGCAACTTCATTGTCGTTACCCCACCAGTTGGTTGAGAGAGAGGATTGGCATCAGGATCGCCAGCACGATGACCAGCACCACAGCCCCCATGAACACCAGCATGAACGGTTCGAACAGGCCGACCAGCAGAGACACCTGAGCGGCGAGGTCGTTCTCCTGGTTGCGCGCGGTTCGCGCCAGCATCTGATCCAGTTCACCGGATTTCTCGCCGCTGGCGATCATGTGCAACATCATCGGCGGGAATTCGCCGGTGGCATCCAGGGCGCGGGTCAGGCTGCTGCCTTCACGCACCTTCTGCGCCGCCTCCACCACCCGCTCGCGGATGCGCAGATTGGCGATCACCGCGGCGGCGATGGACAGCGCTTCCACCAGCGGCACGCCGCTCTTGGTGAGGATCGCCAGGGTCGAGGCGAAGCGCGCGGTATTGGTCGCCCGGCTCAGTCGACCGATCAGCGGTATCCGCAGAATGAACGCATGCCAGCGCAGGCGCAGCGCCGGGTCGCGCAATGCCGCGCGCATGGCGAGGAACGCGGCGATGAGACCGAGCACGATCAGCCAGCCCCAGTTCTTCACCACGTCGCTGGTAGCGATCAAGCCGCGGGTCAACGCCGGCAATTCCTGGCCGGTGTTGACGAACACCTTGACCACGTCCGGCACCACGTAGCCGAGCAGCAGCACGACGATGGCCAGCGAGGCGACCATCAGGATCACCGGATAGAGCAGCGCCAGCTGGATCTTCTGCCGCGACTGCTGACGCTGATCGGTGTAGTCGGCGAGCTGATCGAGCACCAGCCCGAGATGGCCGGCATGCTCCCCCGCCGCCACGGTGGCGCGGTAGAGCTCGGGAAAGGCCGACGGGTATTCGCGAAGCGCCGCGGCCAGGCTGTGGCCCTCCATCACGCGCGCGCGCACCGCCAGCAGCATCGACTTGATCTTCGCCGAGGTGGACTGTGCCGCTGCCGCGCGCAGGGCTTCCTCGATAGGCAGCGCAGCCTGCACCAGCGTCGCCAGCTGCCGGGTGACCAATGCCAGATCGCGCGTCGACAGGCCGCGGCCGAAACTCAGGCCGCCACGGCTGACGTCTTCTTTGGACTTGGCCTGCTTCACCTCCAGCGGCGCCCACTGCTTCTCGCGCAGCAACTGGCGCGCCTGACGCGGGCTGTCGGCTTCGATCAGGCCCTTCTGCTCACGGCCACGCGGGTCGAGGGCAAGGTATTCGAAGGCAGCCATCAGGCGGTCTCCAACAGGGGCGACTGGCGGTCAAGACCGCTCCCACACAGGCAGCACACACACGTGGGAGCGGCCTTGGCCGCGAATGGCGTCACCGTGCAGCGTCGGTCAGGCTGCAAATGCCTCTCCAGGCGAGCCGGAAACAACCTCATCCCCTCACTCCTCACGCGTCACCCGCAGCACTTCCTCGATGGTGGTCACGCCCTCGCGCACCTTGCGCAGGCCGTCGTCGCGGATGCTCGGCCCCAGCACCCGAGCGTGACGCAGCATGTCCTGCTCGCTGGCGCGGGTGTGCACCATGGTGCGCAGGGCGTCGTCGAACAGCACCAGCTCATAGATGCCGGTACGCCCGCGGTAACCGAGGCCCCGGCATTGCTCGCAGCCTTCGGCGTGGTACAGCGTCGGCGCCTCGGCCGGACTGACGCCGAGCAGCTCGCACTCGGCGGCGTCGGCGAGGTAGGCGCGTTTGCAGTCATTACACAGCACCCGCACGAGGCGCTGGGCCAGCACGCCGAGCAGCGACGAGGAGATCAGAAACGGCTCGACGCCCATGTCCACCAGGCGCGTGACGGCGCCGATGGCGCTGTTGGTGTGCAGCGTGGAGAGCACCAGGTGACCGGTGAGCGAGGCCTGCACGGCCATGTCGGCGGTTTCCTGGTCGCGGATCTCGCCGACCATCACCACGTCCGGGTCCTGACGCAGGATGGCACGCAGGCCGCGGGCAAAGGTCATGTCGACCTTGGTGTTGACCTGGGTCTGGCCGATGCCCTCGAGGTGGTATTCGATGGGGTCTTCGACGGTGAGGATGTTGCGGGTGCGGTCGTTGAGGGTGGTCAGCGCGGCGTAGAGCGTGGTGGTCTTGCCCGAGCCGGTGGGCCCGGTAACCAGGATGATGCCGTGCGGTTTCTTCACCGCCTGTTCCAGGTGGTCGCGGTCCTGCTCGTTCATGCCCAGGTGGCGCAAGGTCAGGCGTCCGGCCTGCTTGTCGAGCAGGCGCAGCACCACCCGCTCGCCGTTGGCCGAGGGCAGCGTGGAAACGCGGATATCGACCTCGCGACCGCCGACGCGCAGCGAGATACGCCCATCCTGCGGGATGCGCTTCTCGGCGATGTCCAGCTTGGCCATGACCTTGATCCGCGACACCAGCAGCGCCGCCAGCTCGCGCTTGGGCTGCACCACTTCGCGGAGGATGCCGTCGACGCGGAAGCGGATCACCAGGCGCTTCTCGAAGGTTTCGATATGGATATCCGAGGCGTTCTCGGCAATCGCCTCGCCGAGGATGGCGTTGATCAGGCGGATGATCGGCGCGTCGTCCTCCTGCTCCAGCAGGTCCTCGGTTTCCTGGATCTGATCGGCCAGGCTGGCCAGGTCGAGGTCATTGCCCAGCCCCTCGACCATCAGCATCGCCGCGGAAGAGTCGTGCTGGTAGGCCGCGCCGAGCGCCTGATCGAAATCCGCCTGCGGCAGCCACTGCATCGGCAAGCGCATACCAACGACCCGCTGCGCCTCCTGCACCGCCGTCAGCGCGGCGCCCTCGCGCAGGCCGAGGTGCAGCTCGCCGCCACGCTCCAGCAGGATCACGCCGTGCCGCCGCGCAAAGGCGAACGGCAAGCGGCGCTGGGCCGGCTGTTCGAGCAGCGTGGTGACTTCGTTTACATCGAGTTCGGGCATCGTCCAGCTCCACCAGCGATACGCAGCGACCCGACGTCACTGCGCTCGAAACACTCCAATCGGGTCCAACCAGCCTAGTTGGACTACAAGGATTGAATGACATTTCAACGTACGCGCGTTTTTCCTGCATACCCGACTTAACCCGACACCAAGGTCGGAGATGCTTGGCACCGCTGACGAATACCCCGTCAATGGCGCGTCATTCATGATGCGGCCGTGTCGTGTGCCTGGCGCGGACGAACTGGTCGTACGTAGAGCCAAACAGGACGCAATCTGCAGCGAAGCACGGAAAACAGGCAGTCATCCTGCGACCGGCGCGTCAAATACAATCGTTTGATTGAAACAGTTGTTTGATTTTTTCAAGGCTTGCAGAATGCCGCGCCGGGCGATCCGTTTTTGCGCATCGCCCGGCTGGCTTCACCTGTTCCATACCCCGTTCGCCAGAGCAGCGGGCGGGTGAAAAGCACGTCGGTGCGCGGTTCGCCGCAGCACCGGTCATGATCACGCAGGAGAACAACAACAATGCACATCGGTGTTCCTCTCGAAACCCACTCCGGGGAAACGCGCGTCGCCGCAACCCCGGAAACCGTCAAGAAACTGATCGGCCAAGGGCACCGGGTGACGCTGCAAAGCGGCGCCGGGTTGCTTTCCAGCGTGCCGGACAGCGCCTATGAAGCGGTCGGCGCAACCATCGGCGATGCGGCCGCGGCCTTTGCCGCCGAGCTGGTGCTGAAGGTCAATGCGCCGGACGAGGCCGAACTGGCGCAGATGCAGTCCGGCAGCGTGCTGCTGGGCATGCTCAACCCGTTCGACAATGACTGCATCGCGCGCATGGCTGCCCGCGGCATCACCGCCTTCGCCCTGGAGGCCGCGCCGCGTACGTCCCGTGCACAGAGCCTGGACGTGCTCTCGTCGCAGGCCAACATCGCCGGCTACAAGGCGGTGCTGGTCGGCGCCCATCACTACCCGCGCTTCATGCCGATGCTGATGACCGCCGCCGGCACGGTGAAGGCCGCACGCGTGCTGATCCTCGGTGCCGGTGTCGCCGGTCTGCAGGCCATCGCCACGGCCAAGCGCCTCGGCGCGGTGGTCGAGGCCTCGGACGTGCGTCCGGCGGTGAAGGAGCAGATCGAATCGCTCGGCGCCAAGTTCGTCGACGTGCCGCTGGAGACCGACGAGGAGCGCGAATGCGCCGAAGGCGTCGGCGGCTATGCGCGGCCGATGCCGGCCTCGTGGATGGCGCGTCAGGCGCAGGCGGTGCACGAGCGTGCGCTGCAGTCGGACATCGTCATCACCACCGCGCTGATCCCGGGCCGCAAGGCGCCGACGCTGCTGCAGGAAGCCACTGTCGAGCAGATGAAGCCCGGCTCGGTGATCGTCGACCTGGCAGCCGGCCACGGCGGCAACTGCCCGCTGACAGAGATCGACCAGGTGGTGGTGCGCCACGGTGTAACCATCGTCGGACACGCCAACCTGGCGACGCTGGTAGCGGCCGACGCCTCGGCGCTGTACGCCCGCAACCTGCTGGATTTCCTCAAGCTGGTCATCGACAAGGACGGCCAGTTCCAGCTCAACCTCGAAGACGACATCGTCGCCGCGTGCCTGATGTGCCGCGACGGCCAGGTCGTGCGGACCAACGGTTAAGGGAGACGCGAACATGGATCTGATTTCGGACGGCATCTACAACCTGATCATCTTCGTGCTGGCGATCTACGTCGGCTACCACGTGGTCTGGAACGTCACCCCGGCCCTGCACACGCCACTGATGGCGGTCACCAACGCGATCTCGGCGATCGTCATCGTCGGCGCCATGCTGGCCGCCGCGCTCACCGTCACCCCGCTGGGCAAGGCCATGGGCACCCTGGCCGTGGCGCTGGCCGCGGTCAACGTGTTCGGGGGCTTCCTGGTCACCCGTCGCATGCTGGAAATGTTCAAGAAGAAGGACCGCAGCGCGGCCAAGGCGGAGGGCAAGTAAGCCATGAGCATGAACCTGATCACCCTGCTCTATCTGGTCGCCTCGGTGTGCTTCATCCAGGCGCTGAAGGGCCTCTCCCACCCCACCACCTCACGTCGCGGCAACCTGTTCGGCATGATCGGCATGGGCCTGGCAGTACTGACCACCGTGGGCCTGATCTTCAAGCTCGGCAGCGAGCTGGCCACCACCGGCATCGGCTACGTGATCGTCGGCCTGCTGATCGGCGGCAGCGTCGGCACCGTCATGGCCAAGCGCGTCGAGATGACCAAGATGCCCGAGCTGGTCGCCTTCATGCACAGCATGATCGGCCTGGCCGCGGTGTTCATCGCGATTGCCGCGGTGGTCGAACCGCAGTCGCTGGGCATCGTCGAGCACATGGGCTACGCCATTCCGGTGGGCAACCGCCTGGAGCTGTTCCTCGGTGCGGCCATCGGCGCCATCACCTTCTCCGGTTCGGTGATCGCCTTCGGCAAGCTGTCCGGCAAGTACAAGTTTCGCCTGTTCCAAGGCGCTCCGGTGGTGTTCAAGGGCCAGCACATGGTCAACCTGGCCGTGGGCCTGGCGATCGTCGGCCTGGGCCTGGTCTACACCTTCACCGGCAACCTCGGCGCCTTCGCCATCCTGGTGGCGCTGGCCTTCGTCATCGGCGTGCTGATCATCATTCCCATCGGCGGTGCGGACATGCCGGTGGTGGTGTCGATGCTCAACTCGTATTCGGGCTGGGCGGCCGCCGGTATCGGCTTCTCGCTGAACAACTCGATGCTGATCATCGCCGGCTCGCTGGTAGGCTCGAGCGGCGCGATCCTCTCGTACATCATGTGCAAGGCGATGAACCGCTCGTTCTTCAACGTGATCCTCGGCGGCTTCGGTGCCGACGCGGATGCCGGCGGCCCGGCAGGCGCCCAGCTGGAGCGCAACGTGAAGTCCGGTTCGGCCGACGACGCCGCCTTCCTGCTGACCAACGCCGACACCGTGATCATCGTTCCCGGCTACGGCCTGGCGGTGGCCCGCGCTCAGCACGCGCTGATGGAGCTGGCCGAGAAGCTGACGCACATGGGCGTGACCGTGAAGTACGCGATCCACCCGGTCGCCGGCCGCATGCCGGGGCACATGAACGTGCTGCTGGCCGAAGCCGAGGTGCCCTACGAGCAAGTCTTCGAGATGGAAGACATCAACTCCGAGTTCGGCCAGGCCGACGTGGTGCTGGTACTTGGCGCCAACGACGTGGTCAACCCGGCGGCGAAGAACGATCCGAAGTCGCCCATCGCCGGCATGCCGATCCTCGAGGCGTACAAGGCCAAGACAGTCATCGTCAACAAGCGCTCCATGGCCAGCGGCTATGCCGGTCTGGACAACGAGCTGTTCTACATGGACAAGACCATGATGGTCTTCGGCGACGCCAAGAAGGTGGTCGAGGATATGGTCAAGGCCGTGGAGTGATCGCCTCGCGCTGAGACGAAAAACCCCTCCCAGCCCTTGCCGCGAGGGGTTTTTCTTTGCCTGACGCGAAGGTCAGACACTGAAGCCGAACACCTCGCCCAGGTGCCGCCGATAGCGTGCGACATCCGCCTCGATCTGCGGCCGTTTCATCACATCGACACTGAGGAAGGTCGGCAAGCCCTGCATGCCGAGAAACTCGTTGGCCTTGTGAAACGGCAGGTAGACGGCATCCACGCCCTTGCCGGCGAAGAAATCGCTGGGGTCGTCGAAGGCCTGCTGCGGCGCGTTCCAGGTGGCGGAAATCATGTAGCGCTTGCCCTGTAGCAGACCGCCGCTGCCGTACTTCTGCGAGGCATCGGAGCGGGTGCGACCGTCGTTGGCGTAGAGGCTGCCGTGGCCGGCGGTGAACACCTCGTCCAGGTATTTCTTCACCGTCCAGGGTGCGCCCATCCACCAGCCGGGCATCTGATAGATCAGCGCATCCGCCCAGAGAATCTTCTCGACTTCCTGCTGCACGTCGTAGCCGGCGTCGATCTCGGTGGTGCGGACCTCGAAGCCGGCCGCGGTCAGGGTTTCGATGGCTGTCTGATGCAGCGTTGCGTTGTACTGGCCGGCGGAATGGGCGAAGGCCTTGCCGCCATTGAGTAGCAGAATCTTCTTCATGGGAACGCCTCAGCAACAGAATGGCGCGCAGCTTAGCCACCCCTGCGCACCGCTCCCAGACCGTAACGGGCAAATGATCTTTGCGCTGCAGTCACGAATACGCCACTGATTGGCTTCGAGTCAGCCCGCTTTTGCGACCACTGTTGTTTCTGGTCGCGACGCATAGCGCTGCGCCAGTACCGCGCAGACCATCAGCTGAATCTGGTGGAACAGCATCAACGGCAGGATCAGCGTGCCCAGCGCACCGCCGGCGAACAGCACCTGCGCCATGGGGATGCCGGTGGCCAGGCTCTTCTTCGAGCCGGCGAAGAGAATGGTGATGCGGTCCTCCAGATCGAAGCCCAGCCAGCGCGCAACCAGCCAGGTGATCAGCAGGGCCAGCGCCAGCAGCAGACAGCAGGCCAGCACCAGACCCAGCAGCTGCGGCAGCGGCACCTGCTGCCAGATGCCCTCGACCACCGCATGGCTGAACGCGGTGTAGACCACCAGCAGGATAGAGCTCTGGTCGACGTTCTTTAGCCAGCCCTTGTTGCGCGCCACCCAGTCGCCAATCCAGCGCCGCGCGATCTGCCCGGCGATGAACGGCAGCAGCAGCTGCACGACGATCTTGCCGATGGCATCCAGCGTCGAGCCGCCTTCGCCTTGCGCGCCCATCAGCAGCAGTACCAGCAGCGGCGTGAGGAAGATGCCGATCAGGCTGGAAGCCGCCGCGCTGCATACCGCCGCCGGGATGTTGCCGCGCGCCAGCGAGGTGAAGGCGATGGCCGACTGCACCGTGGCCGGCAAGGCACAGAGGTAGAGCATGCCCAGGTACAGCTCGGCGCCGATCATCGGCGTCAGCAGCGGGCGCAGCGCCAGCCCGAGCAGCGGGAACAGCACGAAGGTGCAGCTGAACACCAGGAGATGCAGGCGCCAATGGCCCATGCCGGCGAGGATCGCACTGCCCGAGAGCTTGGCGCCGTGCATGAAGAACAGCAGGCCGATGGCCAGGTTGGTGATCCACTCGAATACCGCCACGCCCTGCCCCCGCGCTGGCAGCAGCGTGGCGATGGCCACCGCACCGAGCAGGGCCAGAGTGAAGTTGTCCGGTAACAGGCGAGGTCTGGCCATGGGCGCTCCTGATTGTGTGGCTTGCGGCAGCTTGCCAGCGAGTCTACTGTCGCGCTGGATATCCGACTAACGCCATAAGCCAGACAAATGTCGAGAAAAGGACAAGGCAGCCTCCTGCAACGCAGCATCCCGGCCATGGATGCACTGCCGCGCCCGCTCTTCGCCCGCAGCGAATCCCTGGCTGAACGAACCACCACGCCACGCCACAGCCATCCCTGGGCACAGCTGTCCTACGCCATCAGCGGCGTGCTGCGCGTGCATACCGAGCGCGGGCGCTTTCTCGCTCCGCCGCAGCGCGCCATCCTGATTCCGCCGGGCCTGCTGCACGAGGTGATCAGCTCGCCGCACACCGAGATGCGCAGCCTGTACATCGACCAGCGCGTCGTGGCCTGGGCGCCCGAGCATTGCCAGGTGCTCGCGGTCAGCCCACTGCTGCGCGAGCTGATCCGCGCCTTTGGTGCGCTGCCGGCGGAGTACGACGAGCAAGGTGCCGAAGGCCGCCTGGCAGCGGTGCTGCTGGACCAGCTGCGGGCGGCGCCGGCAATCGGCTATTCCCTGCCCTGGCCCGGGGATGCCCGGCTTCGTCAGCTGTGCGAAGCGCTCTATGAGCAGCCCGATCTTTCACTCAGCCTGAAGCAATGGAGCGAGCGCCTTCAGGTCTCGGAGAAAACCCTGACCCGCCAGTTCCAGCGTGACACCGGCCTCAGCTTCCGCGCCTGGCGCCAGCGTCTGCGCCTGCTCAGCGCGCTCCCTCTGCTGGAGCAGGGCCAGCCGGTTACCGATGTCGCGCTGGCCTGCGGCTACGAATCCACCTCGGCGTTTATCGCCGCGTTCGGTCAGCAGTTCGGCACCACACCAGGCGCTTTGGCACGCACACCGGACCGATAAGCAGTGCAGCGAAAACAGTTGGCGCGTTCGCGACCAATACAGTTGCATCCATTTCTGGAACTGCACCGGCACAATCGAGAATCCCTGTGGCTGTTGCACTTGGCTGACGCGCGCGATCCTGTTCTCCCATAACCCGTACCCGGTCACACCGGGAAGGAGCGCAGCATGGATCGCACGCTGTCTCGTCCGTATGTCGCCACCCGCGCCCGCCGCAACTGGCTACAGCTGCTGCAAGTATTGCAGCGCTGGCAACGCAACTACCGTACCCGGCAGCAACTGGCGCAGCTTGACGACCGCCAGCTGGCGGATGTCGGCATCAGCCATAGCGACCGCTCGGCAGAGCTGGACAAGCCGTTCTGGCGCTGAGGCATTCCGCGCCCACCGATTCGAGCCTATGCTGCGTGCTGCAAGGCCGCAGCAACGGGAACGTCGCACCCATGGCGCGGTCTAGAGCCTCACCACTGGAGATCTGCCATGTCCCGAATCCTGCTCCCCTTCTTCGCTGCCGGCTTGCTGCTGAGCGGCGGCGCGTCCGCTGCCAGCTTCACCGCTACCACCGACATGGTGGTCGGCGGCCTGATCAATACCGTGGACGCAACCTCGGACCTGACCTCGTCGCTGCGCGACGACAAACTGGTGCTCGATGCTCGCGACGATGCGGCGCGTTTCGTTGCCAGCCAGGGCGATCTGCGCGGCGCCCACCTCGAAGCGGCGCTGCGCCACATTCGTAGCCAGCAGCCAGAACTGGGCGCCAGCGATCTGCAACTGGCTCAGGCGATCCTGGCGCTCTGATGCGTGCAGCAGCGCATGAGCGCTGCTGCAACCTGCGGAAGCAACCGAGCGCTGGCTCTGCAGCCGGCGTTTCGCTAGCCTTGGCGCCGTTTTTCCCGGCAACAGGTTCCGCATGCGTCCATATTCAATCGTTCTCTTATTTCTCGGCCTCACAGCTGGCACCGCCCAGGCGTTCGATGTCACCACCGCAGGTGTCGTGCAGACCAGCTATGTCAGCAGCCAGCTGACCAGCGCTCCCTTCGACAACAAGCTGATCGCCGAGGCCCGCGAAGACGCGGCAGGCTTCGTCGCCAGCGACGGCCAGCTCGCCGCGGCTCGCCTGCAAGCGGCCATGGCGCGGCTGCGCCAGGAACACCCGGAGCTTGCCGCCAGCGACCTGGAACTGGCCGAAGCGATCCTCGTCCAATAATCGCACCGGCCTGCCGGTGCCCCGACCGTGAGAGATTCCAACCGATGAACAAGCTATTGCTCGCCGCCCCGCTGGCGCTGGCCGTCGCCGCGGGCACAGCCCAGGCGCAGACCCTCGTCGCCACCAGCAACATCGTCGTGCGTGCCCTGGACCGCAGCATCAATTTCACCTCCGATGTGACCAGCCGCATCAGTGATATGAAGGTCGTCGTCGAAGCGCGTGAAGACGCCGCCAGCTTCGTCGCCAGCGCCGGAGAGATCCGCGGTGCGCATCTGGAAGCCGCGATAGGCACCCTGCGCAGCGAACTCCCTGCAGCGCGCAATGCCAGCGACCTGCAACTGGCCGAAGCCATCCTCGCCCTGTGATACGCCCCGGCGCCTGGCTGCTGGCAGGCTGCCTGAGCCTTGCTGCAGGTGTAGCCCAGGCCGACCTGCGCCTGGTTCTCGACTCACGCACACTGGACACCGAGCAACGCGCAGCCAGCCAGGCGCTGCTGGACGAAGCCATGGCCGCACTGCCCCCGCGCCTGGTGCAGAGCCTCGATCGCGAGGTGCGCGTGCAATGGCGCGACAACCTGCCGGAACAGGCCTATGGTCGCGCCGGCGGTAACCGTCTTCAGCTCAATCGCCGTCTACTGCCGACACTGACCGATGGCAGCGCTGCCAGCGAGAAGACCAATCGCCCCCACGGGACGGTGCGCCGCGAGCTGCTCGCCACCGTCATTCACGAAGTGGCGCATCTCTATGACCGCGCGCGCCTGTGGTCGCCCAGTGAGCACCTGTTGCAGGGCCAGTGCCGTCAGCGCGCCAGCCACCTCGGGCAGGTCGGCCTGCCGGATCACTGCCGGGGACAGATCGACCGCCGCTTCACCCTCAGCGATGAGCCGCGCCTGCTCGATCTGGCCGGCTGGCCACAACGGGTCGGCAAGCGCGGCCTGCGCGAACGGGAAAACGCGCAGCTGGCGCGCAGCCCCGATCCGTACGAGCTGACCAGCCCGCTGGAATTCGTCGCGGTGAACCTCGAATACTTCCTGCTCGACCCCAGCTACGCCTGCCGTCGCCCTTCGCTGCACCGTTACCTGCGTGAACACTTCGGTTGGGCGCCAGCAAACGCTGCCGGTTGCACCGATGACTACCCATTTCTGAACGCGGGCCGCGAGTTCGGCCGCACGCCACTGCTGAGCCTCGATCCGTCACGCGTCTACGAGGTCGACTACCTGTTCGCCGAAGCCAACGAGGCCTGGGTCAGCCGCTGGGGCCACAGCATGCTGCGGCTGGTGATCTGCGCGCCCGGCCGCGAGCCCGGTCCCGATTGCCGACTGGATCTGGATCACCACCTGGTGTTGTCCTTCCGCGCCTTCGTCGACGATGTGCAGCTGTCCAGCTGGGACGGCCTCACCGGCGTCTACCCCTCGCGGCTGTTCATCCTGCCCCTGGGCCAGGTGATCGACGAATACACCAAGGTGGAGCTGCGCGGGCTGGCCTCGGTGCCGCTGAAGCTGCAGCACGAAGAGATTCGCGCACTGGTCGAGCGTAGCGCCGAGCTGCACTGGAGCTACGACGGCGACTACTACTTCCTGTCCAACAACTGCGCGGTGGAAACCCTCAAGCTGCTACGCAGTGGAACCACACGCGACGAACTCGTCGCCCTGGACAGCATCATGCCCAACGGGCTGCTGGAGGTGCTGATCCACCGCGACCTGGCCGACGCCAGCGTGCTCGACGATCCGCGTGAGGCGCTGCGCCTGGGCTATCGATTCGACTCCTACCGCGACCGCTATCAGGCGATGTTCGCCGTACTCAAAGAACGCCTGGGCCTGCCGCAGGACAGCGTCGAACAGTGGCTCGAGCTCGACGCCGCCGAACGCCAGCCGTGGATCGACCGCGCCGACCTGCGCGCCGCTGCCGCTTTGCTGTTGGTCGAACAGGCCGCCCTGCGCCGCCAGCTACTCCTTGCCCAGGGTGAACTGAAGAACCGCTACCTTGGCGGCCGCGGGCGCGACGCCAGCCTGAACAAAGCCGACGGCGCGCTGCAGCAAATACTCGCCAACAG
>NZ_JXXD01000154.1 GCF_000935215.1 Stutzerimonas stutzeri | reverse complement strand
GGCCGAAGCCGACCGGCCCTTCGGTGTAGCCGGTCTCCATTTTCAGCATGAAGCCCTGAGCCCACTCCTCGGCCTTGGACTGAGCAGCGCCAGACTGCCGGAAGTCGCGGTTCATATAGAAGTTGCGCAGGTCGATGCTTGCCTTGCTGTCTTCGATGAAGGCGGCGCTGGCGGGATTGGTGGCGATCACTACGGCGCCGCCGCAGAGAATGTGGCAGAGGGATTTGTGGTGCAGTCGCATGGTATTTCCTCTTGTTGTTGTTTTGGGCCGCTCTCGGGCGGCTACAGGGCATAGAGCGAAAGGCGTGCCAGGCGCGGCGCTCGAGTGGCCACCCGCCGCAATGGCGCGTGGTAGAGCGTTCTATGGGCGGTTGGCTGGGCTTGCCGCGCGGGCTGCGGTGCGTCCGTTGGGCTGGACATGTATGGCGGGCGGTGGTGTTCTGCGGGGTCGAGGTGTCCAGTCGGGCAGACTGGACGGCGCCGGCGGGTGAGACCGGCGCCGGATCAGATCAGCGCGTGCTCCTGCGACTCTTGACGCAGACGAAGCTCGACGCGGCGTTCACGTCGCCCTTGCCGACGTACTTCGGCCAGCCGGGGTATTCGCACAGCGGGCGGGTGCGGCCGGGCACGCCGACGCTGTCGGCAACGACCTGCCGCCGCGGCGCACGGCCCTGTTCGACCCAGTCTTCCAGTGCGCTCAGCGAATCCCAGGCGGCGTTGAACACGGTGCTGGCGGCGTGGCCGTAGCCGGGGATCTCGTAGTAGCGCAGGAAGCGCTGCGTCTTGCCCGGGCCCATGTCGCGGCGCACACGCTCGTAGTACTCGGCGGTGGCGCGGGTGCTCACCAGTTGGTCGGAGGTACCGTGGGCCATGAGGATCTTGCCGCCGTTGCGGGCGAATGCGGACAGGTCGGTCCGGTTGACGTCCTGGCGCAGCGACAGCTCGCTGATGCGCGCCTGCCACGGGCCGGGGTTCTGCGGGTCGAGGGTCAGCGAGTTGAAGGTGGGATTGCGCGTCACGAAGAAGCGCACCCATTCATCCCAGAAGCCGGAATGGTAGGGCGCGCCCTCGGCGAAACCGGTGCCGTGCACGGGCATCGGGTAGCTCGGCTGCAGGGTGTTGAGGCCGAGGCGGTTGACCACCAGCTGCACGCCTTCACCCGGCCGGCCGAGGTCGGTGCCCCAGGTGTTGAAGCCGGGGTAGTGGGTTTCGCCGCTGGCCAGCGGGAAGTTGAAGCGGATCGGGCTGTTGAACACCCGCAGCGCCTGGATCTGCGCATCCGACAGGCAACGCTGCGAGGTGTCGGCACCGCCCGGGCAACTCAGCGGTTTGCCGTTGAGCTTGGCGCGGGCCGGGTCGAACTGCGCATTGCACGCGGCCTGATGACTGATCACGCCGTCGCGCGCGCCGTCCAGCCCGTCACAGGCCTGCATCGCGGCTTCCAGCAGTGCGGCGCGTTTCTCCAGGCTGGGAAAGGCGCCGGGCTGGGCGAGGGCGCGGGTGATGCGGCCGAACTGCAGGTCCAGCGCCAGGGCGTTGTAGGCGGGGTAGAGGACGATGGCGCCGTTGAAGTCGGTCGGCCATTGCTGCACCACGGCCAGCGCCTCGCGGCCACCGGTGGAGCCGCCGGCGAAATAGCTGCGCTCGGGCGCGGCGCCGTAGCGTTGTTCGATCAGGTAGATGGCGGTATCACGGGTTTTCTTCAGCGCGTCGTGGGCGTAGTTGGCCAGGGCTTCGTCGTTCCAGGCAAAGGAGCCGGGGCTCAGCGGATCGGCCACATGCCCGGAATCGCTGCCGAACACCGCGTAGCCACGGCCGAGCGGCGTAGGTTGATCGACCGGGCCGGCGGGTACGTTGCCGGCGACGTTCGGCACCGTGCCGTTGTAACCGCCGCCGCCGAACATCATTGCCTTGCGGTTCCACTGTTCGGGCAGCACCAGGCGCATGCGTATTGCCGGTGCGGCGGGGTCGACCGGGCGAATCTCGGCGCTGAGGTCGCAATAGGCGCCGAACGTCTGCGGTGCGCTGCCGCCAGCCGCGATAGGGGTCGCTGCGGTGACGCGCGCGCCGCTGCTGGGCAGGCCGATGGCCTGGGCCGGTATCTCGCGGCCAAGCAGTTCGGTGCAGGTCGCCGCCTGCACGGATTCGGCGGCAAGCAATGCCAGCGCCAAGGGCGTCAGGCGCAGCGCGCGGCGGGTAAACGGATTGCTACGGATAGGCATCATTGGGGCTTCCTTCTTGTTGTTGTCGAGCCGATGCGCCGGGTCGGGCGCATAAGCGCTCAAGCCAATGCCATGCCACCGCCGTGGGCGGGCGCGCAGCAGGCGATGGCCGGTCGCCGCGGCTTGGGCGAAGGCTCTAGCTCAGGGGGAAAGTCGGAAGCGCAGGAGGCTGCGGGATGGCCGAAGGGCAGGAAGCGGCGAAGAGAGGTGTCCGGCGCGCTGGACGACTGTCCGCCGCGCCGGACACTCGGGTGGCTAGTTGTAGCGGCCGTTGATCCCGCCGACGCTGTAGCGCCCGGCACCGAGCAGCATGATGGCCAGCGAGCCGAACAGAAACAGGCCCTGCAGTTCGATGGCCCAGCCGCCCATCGGCCCGATGTCGAACAGTTCGGCCCGGTGCGCCAGCGCCAGCGCGACGACCATGTTGCCCAGCATCAGCAGAGCGCCGAAGCGGGTGTAAAGGCCAAGGATCACCAGCAGCGGCCCGACCACCTCACCCAGGTAGACGCCGTAGGCGAGGACCGTCGGCAGGCCCATGCCGGCCAGCATGCCACCGATGCCATCGACGCCGTGCAGCAGTTTGTGGATGCCGTGCAGCAGCATCAATACGCCGACCGAGAGCCTGAGAACGAGTTTGCCTGCATCGTCTGTCATCGTTGAGCGTCCCCTTGCGGCGCCGGGAATCGGCGGCCCTGCCTCCAATGTAGATCAGCCGCTGTGACATTGCCGCGTCGTCAACGACGGCCAAGCCGCGGGTTAGACCGCTCAGCGCTGGCTCAGGCCGTGTTGCTGCAGCTTGCTGTAGAGGCTGGCGCGGGAGATGCCGAGCTCCATGGCGGCGCGCCGGCGGTTGCCCTTGCAGGCGGCCAGTGCGCTCTGCAGCGCGCGACGCTCGGCCTGGGCGATGGTCTGGGCCAGCGGTTGCAGCGGCAGTTCTTCGAGACTGGCTGCCGCTGCGGCTTGAACAGG
>NZ_JXXD01000153.1 GCF_000935215.1 Stutzerimonas stutzeri | reverse complement strand
CGCCCCTCGGCTCGCGCTACCTCGGCCAGCTGCGGCCGGGGCTTATGGACTCAACTCAGCAGGCGCACGCGTCAAGCGACCTTGAACCGACCAACGAGCTGCTGTTGCTGCTCGGCCAGGCGCGCAAGCTCCAGACTGGTCATCGCTGTCTGCTCCGCACCGGCGCTCACCTGGATCGCGACATCGTTGATCTCGACGACGTTGCGATTGATGTCTTCGGCCACCGCGCTCTGCTCCTCCGCCGCCGTGGCAATCTGCAGATTGCGATCACTGATGGCAGAAACGCCGTCGGCAATCTCCGCCAGCAACTCACCGGCACGGCCGATGTTGCTCGAGCCGGTCTGAGCCTTGGCGAGCGTCTCCTGCATCGAGCGCGCGGCCCGGTCAGCCCCGCCCTGGAGATTGGCAATCATGTCCTGAATGCTGCCGGTGGATTCCTGTGTCTTCTGGGCAAGCGTACGCACCTCGGACGCAACGACAGCGAAGCCGCGGCCATGCTCTCCTGCTCGCGCCGCCTCGATAGCCGCGTTCAGTGCGAGCAGATTGGTCTGATCGGCAATGCCGCGAATCACATCCAGCACAGACGAGATCGAATCACTCTCACGCTTGAGGTCCGCAATAATGCTTGCGGTCTGATCGGCCTGGCTCGACAGCTGGCGAATGAGCTCGATGGTGCTCTCGACTTCGGCCCGGCCTTGCGCAGTGTTGGCGTTGAGCTGCTGCGAGAGTTCAGCGGCATCGCTGGTGCTTCTCGCAACGTCGCGCACGGTCGCGCTCATCTCGTTTATCGCGGTAACCACCAGCTCGGTTCCCTGCCGCTGGCGATCGATGCTCTGGCTTGTCTGCACGGTCACCGCAGAGGACTCCTCCGCCGCCGTGGCCACCTGCGCGGTGGCGTTACTGATCTCGCCGACGACCTGCTTGAGCTCGACGGCCATGAGATTGAGGTTGCGCGAGATTTCGCCAAACTCGTCCCTACCTTCGTAGTGCGCCGTTGCGGTCAGATCCCGAGCGGAAAGCGACAACAGCGCATGATTCACATCCTGCACCGCCAGTTTGATGTTGCGAATGATCAGGAAGGAAAGGCCGGTCACCACCAGCAGCGCAATGATCACCGCAGCGAGCGTCAGCCAAAGCGCGTTGCTCGCCTCATCGCGAGCCCGAGTGGCCAGTGTGCCCACTTCCTGCGACAAGGCCTGCTCCAGCTCACCCATCAGGTCGATCCGGCTGGTCGCCGTATCGAACCAGCTCTCGCTGTCGATACCCAGGCTCTGCCCGATCGGCACCTCAAAAGCCAGACGTTGCAGACGTGCAACTTCAACGGCGCTCGGCTGCTGCAGCTTTTCATCCAGCAAACGGATGAAGTGCTCCGAGGCCGCACGACGGAAGCCGTCCATATAGGCCGAGAATTCACCCAGGTTTCGGCTGAAGGAGGCAAGCAGTGCCGCGTCGAACCGGTCCTGACCAAACACCACGCCCAACAACGCCCGTTCGCGCCCGGCCCGCTCCTTCATCTCGACGAACTGATTGAGCCCGCCTAGCGCTCGTGCAAGCGTGACGTCCTGCACGCTGCGCTCAACCTCGTGGGTAAAGCCGATCAATGCCTTGATGTAGCCGGTAAAGCGAGCACCAGAGTCGACGTTGCTGACGGCGAACGAGTCGATTTGCGAACGTGTTGCCTGAAGCTCATCGAGCGAGGCCAAGACGCTCCCGATCTGTGAGCCTTCCTGCTTGGCAAGCACCTGCACGGCACTGAACGCTTCGTCAGTCGCTTGCCGCATCCCCGGCAGGCGCCGGGCCATGGTACGTCCCTGGCTCCCCAGATAGACGCCGCTCGCACCACGCTCACGTTGCAATGCGGTGATCAGCCTGCTCACGTTCTGCGCGGCCACGCTGGCCTCGACGGTGCGCTCCATCTGCCTCAGGGTGGCGTAGCTGTCAGCGACATACAGGCTGGCCAGCCACAGAAAACCGAGCATAGGACACGCGAGGATCAAAAGAAGCTTCGCGCTCAAGGGAATGTTTCTAAGCATGTGTACCTCAGTGCTCCGGGTCATGGAGTTACGAGTGGCAGAAGGCAGGGTGCGCGCAACCGCCGCGTACCGTTCGGTACGCGCGAGGAAGCGTTTTTCGGTTTATTGGTCGGTCGAACCGTGGCGTTGAATGCTGTAGCACGTCGCAGGACGAACGGCCCTTACAGGGCTTATCAGCGACCGTCTTGAACTGGCGCACATTCTTTCTGTTGCACAGCCGCATAACCCTGACCAAAGTCAATAAATTAACGTCAATGTACTGCCGACTGTCGGACACAATTCCGCTGACAGCCGAGCAGGTCCAGATCCACGGGGGTTAGCCGGCCTGGCGAGAAGGAATTTGGGAGCACGCCTTATACAACGACGCAGTCCTTCCTTGATTGAAAGCCCGCGGGACGAGAAAGGAGGTAATGCAGCTTGAGGTTGACCACGAGGGGATGGTTCGGCAAAACCACCACAAACAAAAAAGGGCTAGCCGAAGCTAACCCTTTGATTTCATTGGTGCCGGAGACAGGAGTCGAACCTGCGACCTTCGCATTACGAATGCGCTGCTCTACCTACTGAGCTACACCGGCGCCAGGCCGCGGATTATCGGGGGTTCTGCGATTGGACTCAAGTCCGCGCGCATCGCCCTTGATACTGCAATCCGCATCAGGCGATCAGTGCGGCCGCGATGCAGGCTGGCCGTGGTCGCGTTCGAGGTCGTGCTTGGCCTGGCCGGCCAATTGCTCGCCTTCGGCGCTGGCCATCGCATAGCCCTCGCGGGCCTTGTCCTTGATCTTGCCGGTCAGCTCGTCGCTCTTCTGGCCCATCAGTTCGTCTTCACGACGGGTCGGTGGAACCGAGGCCGCCAGCAACGCGCCGAGGGCGATGCCCATGGCGCCCAATGCCAGCGGTTGCTCGTTGAGCAACTGAGTGAAACCGCCGCGTGCACGGTCTGCGGTGTGTCGCAGGCTTTCCGCGGCGTGCCGGCTGGAGTCACCGACGCGATGACGGGCATTGCCCAGTGAGCTGGAGGCGCTATGGCTCATCTGCGCTGCCTTGTCCTTGATGCCGGTGCCCTGCTGCTTGAGCCCAGATGCCTTGGCGGCGAGCTTGTCGGTCATCGACGGACCGGTCGAAGCGCTGTCGCTATAGTCCGGGCGCCGATTCTGCCCGGCCATCAGCCATACCAGGCCGATGGAGGTGAGCAGCGTCGGTACCGGATTGGCCTTAACGGTATCGGTGAGGTTATGCAGGAACTCGCCACCGCCGCCTTTGGCGTAGCCGAGCGCGGTATCGATCATCTGCCCCGGGGAGAGCTTGCTTTCCAGCGCGTGGACGATGTTGCCGATTTCGGCGCGCTGCTGGTCGATCTCGCGCTCCAGCGTGTCGGGGTCCTTTTGTGCTTCTACGTCTACCTGGTTATGCGTGCTCATGCGTGCCCCCTTACGACTTCTTTATCCTTCTGCAGCGAATGGATGGTGCGGTCGGGTTTGAACGAAGAGGCTTCGAACTTCTTCTTGCCGGCCGAGACCATGATCATGCCGATGACCACCACGACCACGCCGACGATCAACGCGGCGAGCCAGGGTTCCATCATGGTGCTGAGGAAGTAGACCGCCGACATCAGCAGGATGATGAAGCCGGCCAGGAGCACCGCACCGCCGGTTGCGACGCTGGCAGCACCGGCCTTGGTGGCACGCAGCGATTCGTTCAGCTCGGCCTTGGCCAGCGCCAGTTCCTTGGTGAACAGCGACGGCACTTCGCGGGTTAGCTGCCGTAGCAAACCGCCGACCGAATTATCGTGCTCGGGGTTGCCGGGTTCGTAAGGCGTATTGAGGTTGCGTTGTTCGTTCATCGATTAAGCCCTCCGTTCGTGCCTTTGCCAGTGCTGCCAACGCCGTTGCTGCCTACGCCATTGCTGCTACCCGTGTTCGGCGCCATGCCGGCATTGCTTACGCTGCCGACGGTACTGCCCGGTGCGCCACTGGAAATGCGCGAGTCCAGTTCGGACTGACTCGGCAGCGTCTCGGCGGTCACGTCTGCCGGAACGCCGAGCGGCGAAGTCGGATGCGGGCGGCTGGCGTCGGAATGGCCGTAATCAGTCGTTGGTTCACGCGTTGTGGATTCAGCGCGATGGCTGGACGCGCGGGCGAAACGAGTCAGGCCGAAGCCAAGTGCAACGCTGCCGGCAATGAACAGACCAGGATTGTTGCGAGCCAGACGGTTCACCTCGCCCACCAGCTCATCGACGCTCTTGCCGCGCAGGTTGTCGGCCAGGTCCACCATGCTCTGCGCCATGTCGGAGACGTAATGGGAAAGGCCAGTTCGATCCTGGTTTTCAAGTTCTGCCGCTGCTGCCTTGGCACTCTGGGCAACCTTTTCCAGCTCATCGGCGGCCGTACCGCGGTAGCTGTCCAGCTGCGCCTTGCCTTGGGTCTTGACCTGCTCGCCAGCTTCGCGCGCCTTTGCCTTGAGTTCCTCGGCACTCGGAGCGGAAGCGGAGCTGCTTGCCTGCGTGGTGCCAGCCTGGCCTGTTTGGCCGGTGGGTTGAGCGGGAGCGCTCGTTGACTGCGCGTTGGCGTCGGTTCTGGCTTGGCCGCCGTAACCTGTGATCTCTTCATCGGGTGTCGTCATTTTGTCCACCTTTTATAGGGTCATAGGGTTTGGCCGGATGACCACGGTCCGTGAAGCACAGCAGTGCGGGCTTCCGCGGCTGTGCGATTTCAGTACGCACATAAATGGTGACCGGACCCAAATTTTCGAGTTCCGTGTTTCTGGCCAAGCGGTACGGGGCTTCGAGAACCGAGTCAGCTATGCCGCACTGCAGAAAGGGAGGACGTGAAACAGCGAGATCTGGTGGCGATCTGCCCGCGATTGGCGCGCAGCCGGCATGCAGCTTGGCTTGGGGGAATGCGAAGGTCGAACAAGCGGAACGGCGGGAATGACAGCGATGGTGACCATCGGGTCAGCTCGTTGGCGATCACCCCGTCGCAGCGAGCCGACGAGCTGTAATCAGCCAATACAGTATAGGAACGCAAAAACGGGCCCTTGGGGCCCGTTCTTGTTTGGATCGTTGTCGTTACAGCGGACCGACGCTGGTGCAGCTGTTTGTGGCTTTGGCGTGCTTCTGCAGAACCGGCAGCTGCGGACGGTACTTGCCGCTGCTCACGTCCAGGGACATGGCGTACTCACCCCACCAGGGACCGGCAGCCCAGTAGGTGCTCGGGATGCAGTTCTGACGCAGGTAAGCCAGCAGGTTGTCGGTAGCGACGATGGCCGAGGGCGAGAAGTCCGGTACGCCATGCTCACCGATGTAGCCGCGCAGCTTGTTCTGCTTGAGCCAGTCGACGAAGGGCTTAACGCGATTGACACCAATCATCGGGTCGAACTTCTCGGCCTTGTCGAAGTAGTTGCCCGAGAAATCCTTGTCCACGTACATGTGCGCTTCATAAACCAGGTTGTTCTTCGGATCACGCATCCACGGGTTGGTGACCAGCTGGGTGTTGTAGTGCGGCCAGTGGAAGGCGCTCGACCAGCGATCGCCCGCTACGTAGATCCAGCGCTTGGAGTCGACGGTGCGGATTGCCTGAGCAGCAGCCAGGGCAGCTTGCGGCCAGAGCCCATTGGTGGAGTGCGGCTCGTTCATCAGGCCGTAGCCCTCGACGGCAGGATGGTTGACCACCTGCTGTACGATCTGCTTCCACACCGCAGCGAAGGAACTGATGGGCACTTCGTTGGAGCCGATCAGCTTGCCGTAGTAACGGTAGTAGTTGTGCAGATCGAGAATCACCTTGACGTTGTGCTTCTGCGCGAAGTCCAGCGACTGCTTCAGGCGGGCGAACTCCTCGGCATTCAGCGGAGAGTTCAGCTTGGGCTGGATACGCTCCCAGAGGAACGGCAGGCGAACCAGCGGCATGCCCAGGTCGGAGTACTTCTTGTAGTAAGACTCGGCCGGGTAGGTGTAGTTGGTGCCATGCTTGCCCGGAACAACCGACGGGCCGAAACCCGCGCCGGACAGGTTAACGCCAACCAGCAGCGGCTTGCCATTGGTGGTGTCAGGTGCGGTAGGCGCCGGAGCCGGTGCTGCTTCTACTGGCGGAGTAGTCAGAGCCGGAGACGACGGAGTGCTGGTCGATGTGCTTACTACCGAGATGGTCTTCGGATAACCCAGCGTGGTGCCATTGATCACAGCGCCGTCGAGAAAGACGCTCATGTTGCTGCCAACCAGCTGAGTGCGCAGCACCTTGCGGGTCTGGCCGTCAGCGAGCTTCACCACAGCGCCAGTCTTGAACGCTGCCACGTTGGCGCTGCTTGCCTGAATAGAGAAGGCGGCGGCAGTGCGGAACATACCGTTCAACCAATGAGTATTGGTGTAGTTGTTCAGGTTACTGGTCGCGATGACTGAGTTAGTCGGAGCAGTAGGCGCCGGAGCCGGGCTGGTAGTAGAGGTTGTCGCCAGCGACAACTTGTTAGGTGCGCCGACCACACTCCCGTTAACTGCCGGACCTTCCAGATAGACGCTCATATTGGCGCCGACAACTTGTACCTGGGTAACTTTGCGAACCTGGCCATCCGCCAGTTTTGCCGACGCACCAACTTTGAACGCAGCCTTGTTGGCATCGCTGGCCGGAATGGAGAAGCCCGGCGACTTGCGCCATACCCCATTGAGCCAATCGGTATTAGTGAATGCATTGATGCTGGTCGAGTGTGCAGCAACGGTAGTCGGTGAAGTGACCGGAGCGGTGGAAGTTACAGGCGCCGTTACGGCCGTACTACCGATGGTGACCACCTGCGGTGCGCCAACCTTGTTGCCGTCCAGTTTTGCACCTTCCAGAAAGACGCTCATGTTGCTGCCGACGATCTGCGCGCGGCTGATCTTGCGTACCTGACCGTCTGCCAGTCGTACCGAAACGCCGGCCACGAACGCGGTGCGGTTTGCCGAGGTAGCCGGGATCGAGAAGCCGGCGCCGGTGCGCCAGACACCGTTCAGCCAATCGGTGTTGGTGAAAGCGTTGATCTTGGCGGAAACCGATACAGCGGCAACCGTGGATGCAGCGGCATAAGGCGTGGTTACAACAGTGACGCCACCCAGAAGAACAGCGGCGGCGATGGAAGCGACGAGTGCCTTGCGGGCACCGGAAAACAGGTTGGTGGACATTGAGTCTCTCCGGAACTTACTACTTCAAAGGCCGAGCCTTTAAAAAGTGACGGGAGGTCGATAAGTCGTGGGGCGTTGCTCTTGAGGAGGGCCGCGGTGTCACAACAAACGAACCGTTTCAACAAGAAATTTCCCGCCGTCCACCCCCTGAACAAACCGGTAAATCGTCTTGCGTGGCGGCTTTATAATAGGTTCAAAAAATTAATGGAAATTTTTTTGTCAGTAATAGATCGCCAGAAAAACGCCATACAGAGCAAATAACATTAAGTTGCCATTACTCATATGGCGATAGCTGTCGAATTGATATTACGTTTAACCGCCCTAGTTGGTTGCCTGGCGCCAAAATCAGCGTCGGCTTTTTGAACTTTGGTGATCTTTAGCGGGATTAACCGCTATCAAGCTTGCCGACGAACGGTATATAGCAGAGGAGCTGATAGCCGTCTGTTAGGGGCTAAGAAACTGGCTGCTGGAGGTAACCGATCTTCGTCGGCAGATGACTGTCGGATGCCTTACCGAACAATGAAACGGAGGCACCATGAGCCATAAGTACAAAGTGGGCGATCACGTCAGCTGGAACTCGGAAGCAGGACGGGTCAGTGGCCACATCACCCGCGTGCACACGGCTGACACCGAATTCATGGGCCGCACACGGCGCGCCAGCCCGGATGCTCCGCAATACGAGATCAAGAGCGACAAGACCGACCATGTAGCGATGCATAAAGAGTCAGCACTCAGGAAGCTGAGCTGAGCATGGCTCAGCCAGCCACGGTGTGGACCATCGGCCACTCGACGCGCTCTCTGGAGCATCTGATCGAGATACTGCGCCACCATCAGATCGAGGCCATCGCCGACGTCCGCCGCTTTCCCGGCTCACGGCGATTGCCGCAGTTCGGCGAGGCAGCGCTGCGCGAAGGTCTGGAAGCGCACGGGCTGCACTATCAATGGATCGAAGAGCTGGGCGGCAGACGACGACCTCTGAAGGATTCGCCAAGCCTGGCCTGGCGCAACAGCTCCTTTCGCGGCTATGCCGATCATTTGCGCAGCGATGAATTCAACCGCGGTCTGCAGCGCCTACTGGAAATGGCGGCACACCGACGTACGGCAATGATGTGCGCCGAGGTGCTCTGGTGGCGCTGCCATCGTTCGCTGGTTTCGGACGTGTTGAAAATACGCGGCATCGAAGTCCTGCATATCCAGGACGAGAAGCCGCCGGCCGCCCACCCGTTCACCGCCCCTGCCCGCCTGGTCGACGGGCAGTTGAGCTATGCGGAGGGCAAAGGCGAGTCGCTGAGAAAGGAAGTCGGCAGCGGGCAGATCAATCTGGATCTGTAGCGGCCACCGGGTGGTCATTGTGACCACCCCTATGGGGTTGGCTCAGATGCGTTCGATGCGATCCGGGTGGATGACGATGCGGCCCTGCTTGTAAAGACCACCGATGGCCTTCTTGAAGTTGCCCTTGCTGACGCCGAAGCGACGTGCAATTTCCTCGGCCGGGCTCTTGTCGCTGACATCCAGCGAGCCCTGGTTTTCTTCCAGCTTCTGCAGGATCAACGCCTGCAGCGCATCGGTCGCTTCGCTGCCCACCGGCTGCAGGCTCAGGCTGATCTTGCCGTCGGGCCGCAGTTCCTTGATGTAGCCGCGCTCGCGCATGCCGCCACGGAGAAACTTGAACGCCTCGTTCTTGTGAATCAGGCCCCAGTGCTGGCCGTTGATGATCGCCTTGAAACCGAGATCGGTCGCTTCGACGATCAGCAGGTCCACCGCTTCTCCTACCTTGTAGTTCGCCGGGGTCTTGTCCAGATAGCGGTCCAGTCGCGCCGTGGCGGTAATGCGCCGGGTGCGCTTGTCGATGTAGACGTAGACCACGCAGTAATCACCCACCTGCAGCGGCCGCTTCTCTTCCGAGTGCGGCAAGAGCAGGTCCTTGGGTAGTCCCCAGTCGAGAAACAATCCGACCCGGTTGATCTCGGCCACCTTCAGACTGGCGAATTCACCGACCTGCACCTTGGGCTTCTCGGTGGTGGCGATCAGCTTGTCCTCGCTGTCGAGGTAGATGAAGACGTTCAGCCAGTCATCCACCTCGGTCGGCATGTCCTTGGGGATGTAGCGGTTGGGCAGCAGGATTTCGCCGTCCGGGCCGCCGTCCAGATAGAGGCCGAAACCGGTGTGCTTGACGATCTGCAGGCTGTTGTAACGTCCGATTGCGGCCATGTGGGCGGTCCCGAATATAAAGGCGGCGATTCTAGCGCCTGTCAGCGTGGCAATGCATAGGCGATCACCGAATCACCGGCTTTGGTACCCAGCGAGCCATGCCCGCCGGCAACCACCACGACCATCTGCCGACCCGAGCGGCTCTCGTAGGTCATCGGCGTGGCCTGGCCGCCGGCCGGCAGACGCGCTTTCCATAGTTCGCGGCCGGTACTGACATCGTAGGCACGCAGGTAGTAGTCAAGCGTGCCGCTCAAGAACGCGACGCCACAGGCGGTGAGCATCGGCCCGCCAAGGCTCGGCACGCCCATCTTGAATGGCAGCGGAATCGGCGAACGGTCGCGCACCGTGCCGTTCTTGCGCAGCCAATGGGTCTTGCCGGTGCGCAGATCGGCGCCAGCCACGTAGCCCCACGGCGGCGCAGTGCACGGCAGGCCGATGGGCGAAACGAATGCCTTCAGCTCCACCGCAAACGGCGAACCGAAATTCTCGTTGAGGAACGGCTCCTGCTCGGATACGTAGGTCGTCTCGGCGTCCTCTCGAGGAATCAGCTTTGAAGTGAAAGCCAGATAAGCCGGCGTGCTGAAGACCATCTGCCGCACCGGGTCGACGGCCACGCCACCCCAGTTGAATACGCCGAAGTTGCCCGGGTAGACCAGCGTGCCCTCGGTGGAAGGCGGCGTGTAGCGCCCTTCATAGCGCAGGGAATGGAACTGGATGTGGCACATCATCTGATCGATCAGCGTGGCGCCCCATAGGTCCTTGCCCTGCAGCTTCGGCGGCTCGTAGGTCAGTGCCGACACAGGCTGCGTCCTGGCGACCCAGTCACCCGTGGCCGCGCCCTGCGGTGCAGGCACCTCGCGCACCGGCAGGACCGGCTCGCCCGTGCGACGGTCGAGTACATAGATGTCGCCCTGCTTGGTCGGCGCCACCAGCGCGGGCACCGGACCCTCCTCGGTCTGGATGTCGATCAGGCTCGGCTGCGCCGGTACGTCCATGTCCCAGAGGTCATGGCGCACGGTCTGGAAGACCCAGCGCAGCTGGCCGCTATCCAGATCGAGGGCGACGATTGAGGAGGAAAAACGCTCGCTGTTCTCGCTGCGCTTACCGCCCCACTGATCCGGCACCTGATTGCCCAGAGGCACGTAGATCAGCCCCAGCGCCTCGTCCGCACTGGAAATGCTCCAGCTGTTCGGGCTGCTCGCGCTGTAGGTCTGCCCGGCGGCGATCGGGGCCGTTTCATCCGGATTGCCCGGGTCCCAGTTCCATTTCAGCTCGCCGGTATAGACGTCATAGGCACGGATGACGCCGGACGGCTCGTTGGCGCGAACGTTGTCATTCACCGCTCCGCCGACGATCACCCGATCACGCGCGACCACCGGCGGCGACGTGGAATAGTAGAAGCCTTCCTTCACGTGGGGCATGTTCGCCCAGAGATCCACCGCGCCGTTGTCGCCGAAGCCGGGGCAAACCTCCCCGGTCTTCGCATCCAGCGCGATCAGCCTGGCATCGGCGGTTGGCATGAACAGGCGCTGCCGACAGGTCTGGCCCTCGGTCGCCGGCGGCGCTGCATGGTAGGAAAGCCCGCGGCAGGTCAGGTGCTGGCGGTTGACCGAATGCGGCACCTCGGGATCGAAGCGCCAGCGCTCCTCGCCGGTTTCGGCATCCAGCGCGATGACCAGATTGTGCGGCGTGCACAGGTACAGGCTGTCATCGACCTTGAGCGGGGTGACTTCGTAGGTGGTTTCATCCGGATCGTCCGGACCGCGCAGATCCCCGGTCTGGTAATGCCACACCGGCTCCAGCCGCTCGACGTTGTGCGGCGTGATCTGTGCCAGCGGCGAGTAGCGCTGGCCCTGCTGGCTGCGTCCGTAAGCGTGCCAGTCGCCGGCCGGCACGGCTTGGTCCATGGCAGGCGCTTCGGCCAAAGGCGGCGGCAGCATGCCCTTGATGTCGTGACTGTCGTGCCCAACGGCGTACACCGCTGCTGCGCCCCAGAGCACGACCGCCAGCGTCAGCGGCAGCGCGGCGCCGCCCCAGGCGCGAAAACCGAAGTGCTGCCAGCCCAGCCGCTGCGCGATCCCGGGCGTCAGCAGCCACAACCCGAGCGGCGCGATGATGCTGCCGCGCGGCGCCAGTTGCCACCAGTCCAGCCCCACTTCGTACAGAGCCCAACCGAGCGCCCCGAGCATCAGCAGCGCGTAAACCCAAAGCGCCGCGCGGCGGCGCATCAGCAGCATGACCCCGGTCAGCAGAAACCCTGCCGCGACGATGGCGAAATACCAGGTACCGCCAAGGCTGACGACCTTCGCTCCCCCTGCACCGAGCGCGAGCCCGACGATGATGCAGAACACTCCGCTGATGACCACAGCCACGGCCTGTCTCCCTCGATCTTGTTATTCAAATCACCACACTGCGACGGCCAGCAGGGCTGGCCATCATGAGAGTGGGACAGGCGACGAGCGGGAATGCTCCGTGCAAAGGTGCGATTGGCGCGATGTGACTTGGCAAGACGGGGCCGGTAACCCCGCCAGGTGAGACTTACTGGGTGTCCAGGCCAACCTGAAGCAACTTGCCATTGCCCGCATCGGTCAGCACATAGAGGTAACCGTCGGGCCCAAGGCGTACGTCGCGGATGCGCGCACCGAGGTCCTTGAGCAGGCGTTCCTCACCAACCACGCGGTCGCCGTCGAGCTGCAGGCGTATCAGCGACTGATCCACCAGCGCGCCGATGAACAGACTGTGCTGCCAGCCGGGGAAGCGCTCGGCATCGTAGAACGCCATCCCACTGACGCCCGGCGATTTTTTCCAGACGTGGTGCGGCGGCTCGGTGCCCTCGACGGTTTCGCCTTCGGCTTCAGGAATCGGCAGCATGCTGTAGTTGATGCCGTGGGTTGCCAGCGGCCAGCCGTAGTTCTTGCCGGCCTGGGGAATGTTGACCTCGTCACCGCCGCGCGGCCCATGTTCGTGGGTCCAGAGCACGCCGCTCCAGGGGTTGAGTGCGGCGCCCTGCTGGTTGCGATGGCCGTAGGACCAGATTTCCGGCCGCACGCCGTCCTGGCCGACAAAGGGGTTGTCCTCAGGCACACTGCCGTCCAGGCTGATGCGCACCACCTTGCCCTGATGCTTGTCGAGGTCCTGCGAGGTCGGCCGCTGATTGTTTTCGCCGAGCGCGACGAACAGGTGTCCCTTGCCGTCGAACACCAGCCGCGAGCCGAAGTGCACCCCGGTGGATAGCTTCGGCAGCTGACGGAAGATAACCTCGAAGTTCTCCAGCCGTGTGTCATCGTCACTCAGCCGGCCACGACCGACCGCCGTTCCAGCCTTGCCCTGCTCACCGGCCTCGGCATAGGTCAGGTAGACCAGGCGGTCCTTATCGAAGTCCGGCGACAATCGCACGTCGAGCAAACCACCCTGGGAGCGGGCAAAGACCTCCGGCACGCCAGCAAGCGGCTCGGAGAGGCTGCCGTCCAGGCCGATCACGCGCAGGCGGCCAGGCCGTTCGGTCACCAGCATGCGCTTGCCGTCCGGCAGGAAGGCCAGTGCCCAGGCGTTTTCAAGGCCGCTGGCGATCTCCTTGACCGTTACCGGCCCGGCCTCGCTGGAATGACGTTCAGTTTCGGCGACAGCCTGCAGCGAAGCGGCGATGGCAAAACCACAGAGCGTGGTGCGAATGGCATGGCGCAGCATGGTCTTCCTCTCAGGTGATGATCCGGCGTCGAGAAACTCGCTTTCGCGGCTAATTGAAGACCAGGCGGCTCGCTGAGTGGTTGCAAAAACGCTTCAAGAAATGACGGCCTGCAAAAACCTGAACAAATTTTGATCAAATCTGTATAATGCCCGGTTCGACTGATTAAAGGAAAAGCGATCCATGGCCACTAAAACCACCAGCGCCAAGCGCAAGCCCGAACCCGCCACCGAAACCAGCCAGTCCCTCGCTGCGCAAATGGCCGCTTTCATCAAGGCAGGCGGCGAAGTCCAGACCATCCCCAACGGTGTGAGTGGCCAGACCAACGGTCCTTCCCGCCAGATCACCATCAGCAAGAAGTGATCTGAACCGCCTTCGGCGAGCCGGCTTTATCATGGCTCGCCGCGTTCTACCCCCTCCTTTCTCGTCTCCGAGCGCACCATGACCGACCCCGTACGCCTTGCCAAACGCCTCGCCGAGCAACTCGGCTGTTCCCGGCGCGAGGCCGAGCTGTATATCGAGGGTGGTTGGGTAACGGTCGACGGAGAACTGGTCGAAGCGCCTTTCATCAAGGTGCGACCTGAACAGCGTGTCGAACTGCAGGCCGGCGCTACCGCGAAGGAAATCACGCCTGTGACGCTGCTGCTGCACAAACCGGCCGGGCTGGTGATCGATGCCGACGTCGACAGCACCCGCCGCGTACTGCAGGCCAGCGAGCACTGGAGCGACGACCCCAGCCGCAATGAAGCGTTGCAGCGTCATCTGCTCCAGCAGAACCTGTTGCTGCCACTGGACGCCGACGCCAGTGGGCTGACCGTCTTCAGCCAGCAACGCGAAGTGATCCGCCTGCTCACCAGCACGCGCGACAAGCTGGAGCAGGAATACGTCGTCGAAGTGAGCGGCGAAGCCGAAGAAAACGGGCTGGCCCTACTCGCCAAGGGCATTGGCCACCGCGGCAAGATCCTGCCCAAGGCCAAGGTCAGCTGGCAGAGCGAAAACCGTCTGCGCCTGGTGATCAAGGAACCCGCGCCCGGCGAGGTCCGCCTGCTCTGCGAAGCCATCGGGCTGACGGTGCTGGCCTGCAAACGCATTCGCATCGGCCGCCTGTCCATGGCCAAACTACCGGCCGGCCAGTGGCGTTTTGTCGGCGAACACGAGCGCTTCTGACGCCGCACCCGCACGCCATCGCCAGCACCGGCTGGCGGAGCACGCTTGCTTTACCTGCCCTGCTGAATCAGTCTTAAGCGGCAATTCGCCACGACGACGCTCTCACTCAAGACAGGACCGCGATGCAGAAACTGATGCTCCTGCTGCTGACCGTTTTCCCGCTGAGCATCCTGGCTGCCGAGCCTGTCGCCGTATGGGCTTACCAACCCTCGCCGCCCTTTGCCTCGGGGCAGAACCCCGGGCTCTCCGAAGCACTGGTGCAGTTGCTCAACGAGCATCCGACCAACCAGGACCGCTATCACTTCCAGCTGACCCAGTTGCCGCGCAAACGTCTCGATGCACGCCTCGAGGACAAGGAGCCCGGCATCCTCCTATGGGCCACGCCGGACTTCTTTCCCGAGCGCCTCACCGCCGGCGCCAGCTGGACTCGGCCTCTGCTGTGCGACATCCAGGACTTCGTGTCCCACAACGACAAGCCGGTCGACTATGACGGCCCGAAGTCCCTGCATGGCCTGCGTCTGGGCGGCGTGCTCGGGCATCTCTACCGGGCGCTGGAAGGCGACATCGACAAGGGCCTGATCCAGCGCGAAGACGTGCACAACGATCTGCAGAATCTGAACAAGCTGCTCAACCAGCGCATCGATGTCGCGTTGATGCCGCGCTCCTCACGGCTGTTCTTCAGCCTGACAGAGGTGCCGGACGCACCGCTGCATGTTTCGCCACGCCCGCTCTATGTCTTCGACCGACATGTGCTCATGACCGCCAGCCTGCCAGCCGAAACCACGCAGTTCGTGCATCAGCTCATCGCCGATCTGCCGCACAGCGCGCGCTGGCAGACCCTGCTCAGGCGCTACGGCCTGCAAGAGATGAGCGCGCCCTGCCCCAATTATTGAGCGAACGTAAGCGCCACTGGCGAATCGAAGCTGGCACGGCTCATACTGGCGAAAAGAGAACGGAGTACCAATTCAGCCATGAAAAAGGCACTGCTGGTCAGCCTGCTATTGACCCTCGGCGGCTGCGCCACTCAATCCTGCGACCGCGTCTGGAACGACCAATGTCGTGCCGAACGGCTGCTGTACCAGAATGACCTGATGCAGGCGAAGATTCTGATTTCGATCGGCGACGAAGACAGCTACGAACTTGCCCAGGCGCTGCTCGATCGCAGTGCGAAGCTGGATCGGCGCGGCGAGACTGAGTTCTATCAGGCCCTGCTGCTGATTCGCCAAGGCCCGGAGCCATCGGAAGTGCTCGACCTGTTGGAGAAGGCCAAGCGCAAGGGCCACCCCCATGCGGTGGCGCTGCTCTACAAGATCTATCACGAGCCGTACCTGCTCAACGAAGCAGACGAGGATCGCGCGGAACGCTACCGCGACGCCTACGGCGAGCTGGATGTCGCGCGCAGCGGCTATCCATCCTTCGATAAATCACTGGAACTGGTGAATCAGCTGGTCGCTCCGCCACCGCCATCGGTCCCGTATCAGGCGCCCTGCCCGCAGCACTGCCTGGAACAGTCCCGCTAGTTACGGGCCCAGGCGCCTGGGATCACCGTTTCAGGGCGCCGGGGTCTGCGAGATCCGCGGCTCCTCGTCGCCATCGGCCACCGCACGCGCTTCCTGTTCGGTGGCGTAGGGGCCACCGACGATGGTGCCGTTCAGCTCCACTACCCAGCACACGACCCAGGTCGGGCGCCAGGCCTTGGGTACGTCTTCGCCGCTGAGGTGCTTGATCTGAGAGGTCATGGCTTTTCTCCACTGCTGCTGGGTAAGTCGGCCGTCCCATATCGTCAGAACGACTCCATGTAGGGAAGACCACAGGCCAGCCGCCTTTGCTCGCTGGCACCGACGAAACGGTCCGCCAGCCGAACCCCCGGCGCTGCCGTGGCTCTACAGAACAGCCGCCGACGCTCGAGGAAAGACGATGCGCCCCATTGCCAGCCTGCTCCTGCTGACCCTGCTCTGCGCCACGCTGTTGAACGGCTGCAGCCGCGCCACCCTGGTCTATCGCAACCTCGACATGGTCGTGCCCTGGACGCTCAACGACTATCTCGACCTCGATAACCGTCAGAAGGACGAGCTGCGCGAACGCCTGCGCGAGCACCTGGCCTGGCACTGCAGCACGCAATTGCCGGAACTGCTGGCCAACCTCGAACAGCTTGAGCGTGAAACTGCTGGCGGCCAGCTCGATCGCCGCGATCTTGAACCACAGTACCGCGACGTCCGCGACGCCATGCACAGCGTTGCCGTAGAGATCACCCCCACCGCAACGGACCTGCTGCGTGCCCTGAGCGACAAGCAGGTCGCCGAACTGCGCAACGCGCTAGAGGAAAACCGAGAGGAGTACCGGGAGAAATACCTGGCTCCGCCGCTGGACCGGCAGATTCGCGAGCGCGCCGAGCGCATGCAGGAGCGCCTGCAGTACTGGCTCGGCCAGTTGAACGCGGCCCAGCGTCAACGTGTGCTGCTCTGGTCTCACGCCCTGAACGAGCAGAACAGCCGCTGGCTGAACAACCGCGAGCGCTGGCAAGAGCTGCTGTTGGCCGCGGTCGAGCAACGCCACCGCGACGATTTCGATGACCGCATCGCACAGCTGCTGCAGGAGCGCGAGGCGTTGCTGAGTACGAACGACCAGGCCGCGTTGCAGCGTGCCGAGCAGGCCGGACTGGACCTGGTGGCCGACCTCTACCGCCTTGCCGACGAAGGGCAGCGGACCCACCTCAGCGGGCGCCTGGCGCAGCTGCGCACCGACTTCAGCGACCTGAAATGCCTGGCGCCGACAGCCTGATCCCTGGTGCCTGGGCGGTGAGTGGGTTGAGGCAAGTTCGGATGAACATAGCTGCGAGGCAAGGCGCTGCGACGAGTCATAGTGATGCTATGACAAGGAGCAGCAACACAGTATCGGAGCCATGGGCGCCGAAATTTACCAACTGAACGTACCAAACAGGCTACTAACTACTCAGCGTCTGGCTGGCGTCAGCAGGCGGCGCGCCTCGCGCTGGGCATCCTCGTCCAGTTCGACCAGCCATTGCGGCTTGCCCGCCGCCAGCACAGCCACCGGCAGCCCGTCGCGAAACAGGATCCGGTTAGCCGCCAGAGCCGGCACCCTGGAGCCCGGTAACAGGGTGCCGAGCTGATTGAACGGATCGACCGCGGACACCGCCAGCATCTCGCCGGTCAGCGGCCGCTTGCGCACCTCGCGCAGCAAGCCAAGCGCCTCCGGCAGAGCGAACTG
>NZ_JXXD01000015.1 GCF_000935215.1 Stutzerimonas stutzeri | reverse complement strand
GCGAGCATGCGCGCCAGCCGCTCCGGCTTGACCGCGGCCAGCTCGCGGCCGGTGAGTTCGGCCAGGCGTGCAAGGTCGAGCAGATGATCCTGCGGGAAGAGCACCAGCATCGCGCCGATGCTGTCGTCCAGCAGCACCGCCTGCACCCGCTGCGCAGCGGGAATGTTGGGGCGATCGCGCTGGATCTGGTAACTCACACCGAGGTCTTTCAACAGCTTGGTGATCAGGAGGGGCAGTTCGGAGCAGCTTTCGGTGTCGACAGCAGAATTCATGAGCGGACCCGTTGTAGTGACCTGCCGGAGTATAGCGAAGCCGTCAGCCACGGATGATGTGGCGACGGATGGTTGTCATACCTGGCCGTATTCCTGGCCATGACGCAGCCAACGCTCGAGCAGCGGGCTGACGTGCTGCGGCCAGCGCGCCAGCAACTCCTGGGCGGCATCGCGCACCGCCGGGAGCAGCTCGGCATCGCGCATCAGATCGGCGACCTTGAACTGCAAGAGGCCGGTCTGGCGGGTGCCGAGCATCTCGCCGGGGCCGCGCAGTTCCAGATCCTTTTCGGCAATCAGGAAGCCGTCACAGGTTTCGCGCATGATCGCCAGCCGCTCGCGGCCCAGTTGCGACAGCGGCGGATGGTACAGCAGCACGCAATGACTTGCCGCACTGCCACGGCCGACCCGCCCGCGCAGCTGGTGCAGCTGGGCCAGGCCCAGGCGCTCCGGGTTTTCGATGATCATCAGGCTGGCGTTGGGCACGTCGACGCCCACTTCGATGACGGTGGTGGCGACCAGCAGTTGCAGCTCGCCACGCTTGAACTGCTCCATCACCGCGGCTTTCTCGGCCGGTTTCATGCGCCCGTGGATCAGCCCGACGCGCAGCCCGACCAGCGCCGCCGAGAGGTCTTCGAAGGTGGTTTCTGCCGCTTGGCAGGTCAGCTCCTCGGATTCCTCGATCAGGGTGCACACCCAGTACGCCTGGCGCCCCTCGTTGCAGGCGATGCGCACCCGCTCGATCACCTCCAGACGCCGGCTATCGGCGATTACCAGGGTGTTCACCGGCGTACGGCCTGGCGGGAGTTCGTCGAGGATCGAGGTATCGAGGTCGGCATAGGCGCTCATCGCCAGGGTGCGAGGAATAGGCGTGGCGGTCATGATCAGCTGATGCGGGCAGAGCCGGCCGTCGATGCCCTTCTGGCGCAGGGCCAGGCGCTGCTGCACGCCGAAGCGGTGCTGCTCGTCGATGATCACCAGGGCCAGGCGCTTGAAGACCACCTCGTCCTGGAACAGCGCATGGGTGCCGACCACCATCGGGCAGCCGCCGGCGATCTGCTCCAGCGCCGCGGCGCGGGCCTTGCCCTTGAGCTTGCCGGCCAGCCAGGCGACCTCAATGCCAAGCGGTTCCAGCCACTTGCTGAAGTTGAGAAAGTGCTGCTCGGCGAGGATTTCCGTCGGCGCCATCAGCGCCACCTGGTAACCGGCCTCCAGCGCTTGCAGGGCGGCGAGGGCGGCGACCACCGTCTTGCCGGCGCCAACATCACCCTGCACCAGGCGCAGCATGGGCTCGTCCTGGGCCAGGTCATAGGCGATCTCGGCACCGACGCGCTGCTGCGCGCCGGTTGGGGCGAAGCCGAGGTTGGCGAGAAAGCGCTGCGGCAAGGCTTTCGCTGCTGGCAGCGCCGGTGCCTGCTGGGCGCGAACCCGCTCGCGCAGGCGCTGCAGCGACAGCTGATGGGTCAGCAGTTCCTCGAAGGCCAGGCGGTGCTGGGCCCAGTGCCGGCCTTCGGCGAGTTCTTCCAGATTGGCGTCGGCCGGCGGCCGGTGCAGATAGCGCAGCGCCTGATCCAGCGGACCGAGCTGGTAGTCACGGGCCAGCTCGGCGGGCAGCCAGTCCGGCAGGCTGTGCGGGCCGAGGCGGCTCAGCGCCTGCTCGCTGAGGTTGCGCAGGCGCTGCTGGGTCAGGCCTTCGGTGGTCGGGTAGATCGGCGTCAGGGTCTGTTCCACCGGTGCCGGCTCGCCGGTCAGTGCGCGGTATTCCGGGTGGTAGATCTCCAGCCCCGAGGCACCGGGACGCGCCTCGCCGTAACAGCGCAGCTGGGTGCCGCGCTTCATGGCTTCCTTCTGCGCCTGGCTGAAATGGTAGAAGCGCAGGCTCAGGGTGCCGCTGCCGTCCTGCAGGCGCACCAGCAGGCTGCGGCGGCGACCCATGACGATATCGGCGCCGGACACCACGCCTTCGATCACCGCGTCCTGCCCCGGGCGCAACGCGCCAATGGGCACCACGCGGGTGCGGTCCTGGTAGCGCAGCGGCAGGTGGAAGAGCACGTCCTGCAGGGTTTCCAGGCCGACCCTGGCGAGCTTCTCGGCCAGCGCGGCGCCGACGCCCTTGAGTGCGGTGACCGGAACGGTCGCCAGTTCGCTCATGGCCTCAGGCTTTCGCCGATGGCGGCTTGCCTACCGAACACAGGCGGATCGAGTCAGCGAGGATCTCGATGGCCTTGGGCCGCGGAAAGCTGGCGCGCCAGGCGATCGCCACGGTGCGGAACGGGACCGGCGGCGTCAGCGGGCGGGTCTCCAGCACACCGGGGGAGTAGTGGTGGCTCTCCACCGCCGACAGCGGCAGGATCGACACGCCCAGCCCCGAGGCGACCATGTGGCGGATGGTTTCCAGCGAGCTGGATTCCACCGTGGTATGGCTCGGCGCCTCGCCCTTGCGGGTGGTCGGACAGGCTTCGAGCACCTGATCGCGGAAGCAGTGGCCTTCACCGAGCAGCAGCAGGCTCTTGTCGTTGAGCATCTCGGCGTCGATGGTTTCCTTTGCCGTCCACGGATGGTCGGCCGGCATCAGTACGTAGAACGGCTCGTCGTAGAGCGGCTTGGTCAGCACGTCGGCTTCCTGGAACGGCAGCGCGACGATGATCGCGTCCAGTTCGCCGGTGCGCAGCTTGTCGCGCAGGATGTGGGTGAAGTTCTCTTCGATGTACAGCGGCATGTCCGGCGCCACACGATGCAGCTGCGGAATCAGGTGCGGGAACATGTAAGGGCCGACGGTGTAGATGGCGCCGACCTTCAGCGGTGCGGCCAGCTGATTCTTGCCGACCTGGGCCAGCTCGCGAATGCTCTGTGCCTGCTCCAGCACCTTCTGCGCCTGGGTGACGATGCCTTCGCCGACGGGGGTCAGGCGCACTGCGCTCTTGGTCCGCTCGAAGATCAGCACACCGAGCTCGTCCTCGAGCTTCTTCACACCGACCGAAAGGGTCGGCTGACTGACGTGGCAGCGTTCAGCGGCGCGGCCGAAGTGCTGTTCCTGGGCAAGGGTCACGATGTAGCGCAATTCGGTCAGAGTCATAGTCAGCATCCATCAATGTGCCGGCAAGCATAGCCTTTTGCGCAGCGCAGAACCAACCGGTCGGCCAGGCTTCGAAAGTCGGTACACTGCGGTTTCGTGCGGCCCGCGCGGCGGGTTACAACTGAGGGAGCAGAACATGGGCAAGCGCCTTAGCGTATTGATCGCAGGCTGTGGCGACCTTGGCAGTCGTCTCGGTCTGCAACTGAGTCGGGACGGCTGGACGGTGTATGGCCTGCGGCGCAACGCCGCCCAGCTGGCAGTGCCGATCCTGCCGGTCAACGGCGACCTTTCCGAACCGACCTGTCCGCGCTGCTGGCCCAACGGCTCGCTGGACTATCTGGTCTATGCCGCATCCGCCACCGAACATGACGAAGCCGGCTATCGCCAGGCCTATGTCGAAGGCCTGCGCAATGTGCTTGGTTGGTTACAGCAGCGCGGACAGCGCCCTCGGCGGCTGCTGTTCGTTTCCAGCACCGGTGTGTATGCCCAGCGCGACGGCGAGTGGATCGACGAGGACTCGGCCACCGAGCCCGGCGGCTTCACCGGTCGGGTGATGCTCGAGGCCGAACAGCTGTCGCTCGACAGCGCCCTGCCGGTAACGCGGGTGCGTCTGGGGGGGCTGTACGACCCGAAGCGCCCTTGGATGCAGAATCAGGTGCGCGCCGGTTTGCGTGTCGAGCGCGATCCGCCGCAGTACAGCAACCGCATCCATCGCGACGACGCCGCCGGGCTGCTGGCGTTTCTGCTGCAGAGCGACGCCAGTGGTGCTGCCCTGAAAGATTGCTATCTGGGCGTCGACGATGACCCGGCGGCGTTGCACGAGGTGGTCGACTGGCTGCGCGAACGCCTGGGCGTCACCCACTGGGCCGAGCAGAGCATGACCCGCCGCGCCGGCAGCAAGCGCTGCAGCAATGCCCGCGCCCGTGCGCTGGGCTGGAAACCCAGGTACCCCAGCTATCGCGACGGTTACGCTTCGCTGGATCGCAATCGGCATTAGTGCAGCCCGTCGGTAATCGGGCAACTCTGGTGCGGCGCTGCTTACTAAAACCCTGACAGCACGCCGCACCGTGACAGAGGAGCAACAGCGAGGCAGCAAAGGAGAATCACCGAGACGGCGTTTCCGAAACCCGACCAGGAGATTGTCCATGAGAGCCCTCCGCTGGCACGGCAAGCACGATATCCGCTGCGACAACCACGTCCCCGACCCCTCCATCGAAGACCCTCGCGACGCCATCATCAAGGTGTCGTCCTGCGCCATCTGCGGCTCCGACCTGCACCTGTACGACGGCTTCATGCCCGGCATGCAACACGGCGACATCATGGGCCACGAGTTCATGGGCGAGGTGATGGAGGTCGGCTCGGCGAACAAGAAGCTCAAGGTTGGCGACCGCGTGGTGGTGCCCTTCACCATTGTCTGCGGCGAGTGCGACCAGTGCCGGCGCGGCAATTTCTCGGTGTGCGAGCGAACCAACCGCAACAAGGACGTAGCTGACAAAGTCTTCGGCCACACCACCGCCGGCCTCTATGGCTACACCCACCTCACCGGCGGTTATGCCGGTGGTCAGGCTGAATACGTCCGCGTGCCCTATGCCAATGTCGGTCCCGTGGTGATCCCCAACGGTCTGACCGACGAGCAGGTATTGTTCCTCGGCGACATTCTCCCCACCGGCTGGCAGGCCGCGGCGCAATGCGACATCCAGCCCACCGACACCGTGGCAGTCTGGGGTGCCGGGCCGGTCGGCCAGTTCGCCGTCCGCAGCGCGGTGATGATGGGCGCCGAGCAGGTCATCTGTATCGACAACGTGCCCGAGCGCCTGTCCATGGCCCGCGCGGGCGGTGCCATCACCATCAACTTCGACGAAGAGAGCGTGCTCGAACGCCTCAAGGAGCTGACCCGCGGCAAGGGGCCGGAGAAGTGCATCGACTCGGTGGGCATGGAGGCGCACGCTGCGCGTTCGATCGATTCGATTTACGACCGCGCCAAGCAGGCGCTGATGCTCGAGAGCGACCGCCCGCACGTGCTGCGCGAGATGATCTACGTCTGCCGCCCGGCCGGCATCATTTCGATTCCCGGCGTCTACGGCGGGCTGATCGACAAGATCCCGTTCGGCGCGGCGATGAACAAGGGCCTGACATTCCGCATGGGCCAGACCCACGTCAATCGCTGGACCGACGATCTGTTGCGGCGCATCCAGGAAGGCGAGATCGATCCGAGCTTCGTCATTACCCACAGCGTCAGCCTCGAGCAGGGTCCGGAGATGTACAAGACCTTCCGCGACAAGCATGACGGTTGCATCAAGGTGGTCCTCAAGCCATGAACCGGTCGCCGATCCCTAACGTAGGGATCGGCCGAGCCACTTTATCGAGCGAGGAGTCTTTATGAGCATTCCACGTCAAGTCACCCGGCCCAACCATTCCGCGCGCACGCTGGCGCGGGGGCTGGGCTGGTTCAGTATCGGTCTGGGCGTCGTCCAGTTGGTGGCGCCGCGGCAGGTCGCACGCTTTATCGGCATGCCCGGCAGCGACGGGCTGGTCCGCGCCTGCGGGCTGCGCGAGATCGCCACCGGTGTCGGCATCCTGCTGGCGGATGATCCGAAACCCTGGATCTACGGCCGTATCGGCGGCGATGCGCTGGATATGGCCGGTCTCGGCTGGAGCATCGAGCACGGCAACGAGCCGGCCAATGCCGCCATCGCCGCCGGCGCGGTAGCCGGTATTACCGCGCTGGACCTGAGCTGCGCCAAGGCACTGGATGCCGAGCAGGTGCCGGTGGTCGAATGGGACTACAGCGACCGCAGCGGTTTCCCCGGCGGCACTGCGCAAATGCGTGGCAGCGTCGAGGCCGAGTTCGCCGCCGCGCGGGCCGAGCCCAACGGCTATTCGCCGTCGCTTCATTGAGTTGAAACCCAGGGTCGGCTGGGTAGTGCCTGGTCGACTCTGAGCGCGACGATCCGCCGCATTTGCTATGGTGGCCGGCCGTTTCGGTCGTGGCCCTGCGCCGCGCCGCCAGCTTGCAGATGAGAGTCCATGTCTTCGGTCGTCAATGTCGTCCTGCCCGTCTTTGCGCTGATCCTGCTCGGTTACCTGTGCCGCCGTAGCGGCAGGATGGGGCCAACCGGCGCTTCCGAACTCAATCGGTTCGTGGTCTGGCTGGGCCTGCCGGCGCTGCTGTTCAGCGTGGTTGCCACCTCGACCTGGGAGCAGCTCTGGCAACCCGGCTTTATTGCCGCCTTCGCCATCGGCTGCCTCGGCGTGTTCGCCTTCACTCTTGCGTATCGCATGTTGCAGAAGCAGCCGCTGGTCGACGCCAGCCTGGATGCGCTAGGTGCCTCCTACGCCAACACCGGCTATGTCGGGATTCCGCTGTGCATGCTGGTGCTCGGCGACGAGGCGCTGCAGCCGGCGATGGTCGCCTCGATCGTGGTGGTCTGTGTGCTGTTCGCCATCGCTCTGGCCTGCGTCGAGACCGGCCTGCATGCCGGGCAGGGCGTGTTGCGCACGCTGGGAAAGGTAAGCAGTGCACTGGCGCGCAATCCGCTGGTGATCGCGCCGCTGCTCGGCGCGCTGTGGGCGGCGAGCGGTCTGCAATTGCCGGTGCCGCTGGCGACATTACTCAAGCTGCTGGGCGCGGCGGCGGCGCCCTGCGCGCTGGTGTCGCTGGGGCTGTTCCTCGCCCAGCCGCAGCCCGAAGGACGGGTGCAGGGGGTGTGGCCGCTGGTGGGGCTGAAGTTGGTGGTGCAGCCGCTGATTACCTGGTATCTGGCTTTTCAGGTATTCGAGCTGCCGACGCTGTGGGCCTATTCGGCGTTGCTGCTCGCCGCGCTGCCGACCGGGACTGGCCCGTACATGCTTGCCGAATTCTATGGGCGCGAGGGCTCGCGGGTGTCGCGGGTGGTGCTGCTGTCGACGCTGGGCTCGCTGATCAGCCTGTCGCTGATTCTGGTGTTGTTGCCGGTCTGATATGCGCGCTCACTTGCGCGTGGATAAGCCTGCGGCGTTATCCACGTGCCAACCCTCCCCCGACTGTCAGCCCATCGCCCGTGTGACTTCCAGCACCACGGCAGCGATGCGATCACACTGGGTGTAGGCCCCGCCAAGCAGCTCCTCGCCAAACACGTCCGGGTCGATCTCACGGTAGCCCCACTGCAGGTCGGTACGCTCCAGGCGCTGGCGCACCTCGGCCAGGAAGGGGTCCTGGTTGTCGATCATGGCCACCCCGGTATACAGCAGTAGCGTGCCGCCTGGCGCCAGGCGGCCGAGCGCGGCATCCAGAATCGCCAGCGACAGCCCGGCACCGAGCGGGCCACCGCCGTGACGATAGGCGCGCTGGTCGGCATCGACCAGATAGGGCGGATTGGCCAAGACCAGATCGAACTCGCCCTGCGCGTTGCTAAGCAGGTCACTGCGTTCGGCGCGCAGGTTGTTCGCCCCAGCCAGCGCTGCGTTGATACGCGTCAAGCGCAGCGCTTCCGGATTGATATCCACCGCTAGCACTTCGGCTTGCGGTCGCGCCAGGGCAGTGAGAATGGCGCCGGCACCCGAGCCACAGCCGATGTCCACCACACGGCGGATTTCGCCGGCATGCTGATTCAGGTGGCTGCAGATGGCGCTGGCGAAGCGGTAGGTGTCCGGGCCGAAGAACACCGCGTCGGTGGCTTCGGTGGGAAAGGCCGAATGCAGGAACAGCTGCCCGTCGAGGCTGGACAGGCGCACCTTGGAGCGCCAGCGCGAGCCATAGGGTTCCAGCACGTCAGCCTGATCCATCAGGCTGAACAGCGGTGGTGGCAGCAGTTCGTGCTGGAAAGGGCGACTCCAGCCGAAGACCCCTGGCAGGTCATCGGCGAGCGCATTTTCCGGGCGCTGATTGACTCGTTCATGGGTCAGCGGTGTGGGCGTGATGAAGTGATAGCCGCGATCCCGCAGGGCCTGGCCCAGGTGCAGCAGCGCGCGGTCCTGCGCATTGTCCATGGTCATCGTCGCGTTCCTTGGTGGTGCCTTCAGTTGAACAGTCCGTTGAACAGCCGCGTGGCCAGCAGGCCGGCGGCAGTGTGGTGGCGTTGAGGGGCGAGAAGCGGCAGCAGCAGGCGCATGCGCGCGGCGCGATCGGGCAGGCGTGCAATCTGTTGCTCGAGCAGCTGCAGTTCCTCGTCGAAATCGTTGCCGCTGACGCTTTCCGCCGGTTGCAGCGCACCCGGCTCCTGCGGCACACGCCGGGCGTTGAACAGCGCTTGGCGCTGCAGCAACGCACCGCGCGGGCTGCGCTTGCTGTCGGCCTGCCAGTCGCCAGCGATCCAGTCATGGATCATCTGCTGCTCGTAAGCGCTGAAGACGCCGAACATCGGCGCCTGTTCGCCGGCGATCAGCTGCCAGAAGCGGCTTTCCTGCGGGTCATGGCCGCGCTTGATCCAGCCGCGCTTGTCCAGCACGTAGAGAAACTGTTCGACGTCCTCGGCCAGCCACTGATTGACCGTGCGGCCTTCGAAACGGCAGTAGTCGGAGTGTACGAACTGGCCGACCGCCGCCTTCTTCTCGAGGATGCGCTGCACCTCCCGGGACAGATCGAAGTCGCCGATCACCGAGACGGTGCTGGCGCCGAGGTCGTTGAGCCGGTAGCCGTTGCGCACCCGTCGATAGAACTCCGCACTGTCGCCGACCTGCGGCAAGGCATCCAGCACGCCCTGCACGGCTTTCTTGGCGTGGCCGTTGTCGGCGTTGTCGACGGTGACATGCAGGGTGAAGTAGTAGGGGTCGATGCCCAGCTCGGTCAGCTCGTAGGAGGTGATCAGCAGGTGCAGCGGTAACTGTTCGTAGCCCAGGTTGAAGCCGATCACTTCTGGCAGGAACTGCTCGGCATGCTCGGCCAGTGCCAGCTGGATGGCCCCCTGGACGAAGTGCTCGTCGTCCAGCTCCTGCCAGTCATCGCAGCCCTGGCTGGCCAGCAGCTTGCGGTAGAGCACCACATGGTTCTTCTCCGGCAGGCCCTCGCCGAGCTCTTCCAGATAGGTCTGGATCAGTGCGGTGAAGCGCGCATCGTCCCAGCGCTGTAGCAGGCCATAGAGCCAGGCACCATCGACCAGCTTGGTCGGTGCCACCCCGCGGAGGAAATGCAGAGCATGGGCCTTGCTGGCGAAATAGCGGCGCGGACCGCCGGCACGGCGTTGGTCCAGGTAAACCTGATACTGGCGACCGACCGTTTCGGTGCGCTGCATGACCCAGGCTTCCAGGCCGGCCGGGTCCTCCGGCAGGTCGGACGGCAGCGCAGCGGCGGCCTCGAGCTGCGCACGCAGGTACTCCGCAGCGCTGTCGCGTGATTGCGCGTCGACCTCGCGGGCAAGGGCGAAGTACAGCGCCCGTGAGGGCTGATCCTGCGTGGGTTGGAGGGCAGGAGTGATCGGCAGGCTGCGAGAAGTCAGTTGCATGATTCTGTTCTATGGCAGGTTCTAGTCCAGTTTTGGCTGCCGGGCCAGTGGTTTAGTTCAGCTGCACCGCCGAGCGGCCATCGGTCCAGAAAAGCACCGCTGCGCTGCAACTTCCGCGGCTACGTCTCCTCCCAACCGATAGAGCCACCCGGACGGGCCGGGCATGGCCACAGGTACGCGAGGAGCAGCTGATGAGTCAGAACGACCAGGGTCGCGAGAGCATCGAGTCCATCGACCAGAGCGGCGATGCCCACGAGCAGAATCCGGAAACCACGTCCACCCAGGGCGAGGTCGCCGGTGGTGACGAAGCCGACGTACCCGGCGGCGCCTACAACGTGCCGCCGGGCCTGGCCGAGGAGGTGAGCGAAGAGGACGCCTCGCGCGAGTCGCAACGCAAGCCTTGATTGTGAGCGCCGATGTCAGACTCAGCCGGCACGCGGTCCGGCTGGCCTGCTGCTAATACCGCCGCTCGGCTTCAGGGTTTGGCAAGAAACTTGATGTCCGACGGGCGCTCGACCGGCAGGGTCTGCAGCGTCTCGCCGAGCTTTCCGCTGTCTGGGTCGCGCCCGATCACCACTACGTCATCGCTCAGCTGATTGGCGATCAGCAGGAAACGCCCGTCTGGGGCGATGGCGAATTCTCGTGGTTCGCGGCCTTCAGTGGGGCGGCGCTGGATTTCCCGCAGGGCGCCGTCGCTGTCGATGGCGAAGACGATGATGTGGTTGTAATCGCCGCGGTCGCTGACATAGAGGAAACGGCCATCGGCTGAGGTGTGGATCGCACCCGGTGAATGACGCACCTCGCTAGCGGCATCTTTCAGGTCCAGCAGTTGCCGGCGGATCAGGTTGCCGTTCGTGTAGTCGAAGCTCGCCACCTGGGCGCTCAGCTCGAGGGCGAGATAGGCGTGCTTGCCATTGGGGTGGAAGACCAGATGGCGCGGGCCGCTGCCCGCTGGCAGCTCGATGCTGGCGGGTTCGTCGGGTTGCAGGGGTCGTTCGGCATTGCGCGGGTCGTAGCGGTAGACGAATACCTGATCGGCGCCCAGGTCACTGACCAGCAGGCGCTTGTCGTCCGGGCTCGGTACGGCGGAGTGCACATGCGCGGCCTGCTGTCGCTCGGGGTGCACGCCGCTCGACTGATGCGCAAGAAGCTGCGTGACCGGCAGTGGCCGGCCATCCTCGGCCAGCGGCATCACCGCCAGGCTGCCGCCCGGGTTCGGTCGCGCCCCGTAATTGCTGATGAACAGGTAGCGCCCGTCATGGCTGAGGCTGGCATGGGTCGGTTCGTCGCCCAGGCTGATGTTCTGCCCGATCAGCTGGTGCTCGCCGCTGCTGTCGAGTTGCCAGGCGCTGACACGACCGACCGGGTCGGCGTGGGTCGGGCTGTTCTCGTTGGTGGCATAGAGGCGCCCGCGCTGCTCGTCCAGCACCAGCCAGGAGGGATTGTGGCTGGCGAGTGTCTGCAGCGGTTGCGGGTCGATCCGACCTTTCGCCGGATCGAAGCGCAGGCGCAGAACGCCCGGGCTGTCGCTGTCGTGCGTGTAGCTGCCGATCAGGATTTGCATGTCGTCGGTCTCGGCTCGCGCGCCGGCAGACAGCGTCGCGCCGACCAGCACAGCGAGAGCGAGGCGAAGCAGTACGGGGCGTTTGCGCGTGGTCATTGATGTCATGCCACTATTGACCACCGTGGGCGCCCAACGCTCCCGAAGACGTTGTTCGAACAATACCCGACTGTCAGGGTCTGATATGCACCTGGGCGGACGCCAGCCACCCGCGAATTCAGGAAGATTCATGGACCACTTGCTACCCGTTCAGCTCGTCGAATTGCAAAACGTCGCCGCCGATCTGGCTGAAACCGTCATTGCGCCGCTGGCGGCCGAGGTCGATGCCGACTGCCGCTGGCCCGCCCATTCGCTGCGAGCACTTGGCGACGCCGGGCTGCTCGGGCTGCAGGTGCCGAGCGAACTGGGCGGCCTGGGACAGGGGCTGCTGGGCTTGTGCGTGATTACCGAAACCATTGCCCGCGCCTGCCCGTCGTCGGCGCTGTGCTACGGCATGCATTGCGTGGCGACCGCGGTGATCGCCGCCAAGGCCACCGAGCATCAGCGCGAACACTACCTGCGGGAGATCGCCGCGGGACAGCACATCACCACGCTGGCGCTCTCCGAGCGGGGTACCGGCGCGCATTTCTACCTGCCGGAAACCCGTCTGGATGCCGACGGCGAAGATTTCCTGGTCGACGGTACCAAGCAGTTCGTTACCAACGGCGACCATGCTGACTCCTACGTCGTGTCTACCGTCGCGGCGGGCGCCGAGGCGGGGGATTTCAGCTGCCTGATCGTCGACCAGGGCAGTGCCGGCATGAACTGGCTCGAGCCCTGGGCCGGCTTCGGCATGCGTGGCAATTCCTCGCGGCCGCTGCAGCTCGATCGCGTCCGGGTGCCGGCGCGCAACCTGCTCGGCGAGCCGGGCGATCAGGTCTGGTACGTGTTCGAGGTGGTCGCGCCGTTCTTCCTCATGGCCATGGCCGGCACCTATCTGGGCGTTGCCCAGGCGGCGCTGGACGAGGCGAGCCTGCATCTGCGCTCGCGGCATTACAGCCATTCCGGCGAGTCGCTGCGGGATGTGGAAAGCCTGCAGATCCGCTATGGCGAACTCTGGACCGAGCTGGTCAAGACCCGCGCGCTGGTGCGCGAAGCCGCACGCCGGGGCGATGGCGCCCACCCCGAGGCGTTGTCATTCATCCTGGCGTGCAAGGCTGATGCGGCGGAGACCGCAGTGCGCTTGGCCAACGAGGCGATGACTCTTTGCGGCGGCGCGGCCTATCGCGAGAACAGTCGTGTCGCCCGTCTGCTGCGTGACGCGCGGGCCGCGCACGTGATGACCCCCACCACCGGCCTGCTCAAGCTCTGGACCGGTCGCAGCCTGCTGGGGCTGCCGCTGCTATGAGCGACCTGCTGCTCGATCAGATCGCGCTGCTGGAGGCAGGCGATGCCGCGTTGCGCGAGCAGATCGACAGCTGGGCGGCAGCCCACGGTCTGCAGGTGCGCAGCCTTGATCCAGGCGCGTTGCTGCCCGATGAGAACGAGCCGGCGCTGGTGCTGCTGGCGCCCGGTCTGCAACGCCCGGTGGCGCAGGCCCGGCAGCTGCGCAGTCGCTGGAAGGTCACCCAGTTGCTGTTCCTTAGCGATGAGGCGGGCGTCGACTCGCTGCACCGCGAGCTAGGCCCGGCGCCGTTGCTCGGGCCTCACTGGTCGATCGTCACCCTCGGCGCCAGCGCGCTGGCGCAGCTTGATCAGGCCTTGGCCAGCGTGCGGCGGCGGGCGCGCCTGCGCACCACGTTGGCGCAGGCCAACGCGATGGTCGATGGCGGCCAGTTGAGCAAGCGTTCGTCACTCACCGCAGAGCTCTATCTGCATCATTTCATCGACGCGGCACGCGACGCCATCGTCGGTCTCGACCGCGCCGGGGCGGTGCTCTACTGGAGCGCCGGTGCCGCCGAGCTGTTCGGCCTGGGCCGTGGCGAGGTGCTACGCCGTGCGGCGAGCGGGCTGCCGTTCTGGAGCGACGAGCTGGGCCAGGCCCTGGCGCAGGTCCAGGATTGCGACACGACGCTGACCCTGCAGCATGAAGATGCGGCTAACGGGCGAACGCTGGAGATCGTCGTCGCCGCCGTGTGTTCTGCGGATGGCGCGGTGGTGGGTGCGGCGCTGACCTTGCGCGATGTCTCGGCGCTGGTCGCGGAGCGTCGCGCCAACGAGCTGCATGGGCGTCAGCTCAGCGAGGAGCGCGCCCACCTGCAACGGCTGTTCGACCAGGCGCCGGGCTTCATCGCCATCACCGAAGGGCCGCAGCACGAGCTGAAGATCGCCAATCGCGCCTTCCACCAGCTGGTCGGCGCCCGCGAGCTGCTCGGGCGTCCGGCGCTCAAGGCGTTTCCTCAACTGGAAAGCCGCGCGCTCTCCGATTTGCTACAGCAGGTCTATGTCACCGGGCGGCCCTATATCGGCCGCGACATCGCCGTGCGCGTGCGCCCGCAGGCCGGCGGCAAGGCCGAGCGTCACTATGTGAATTTCATTTTCCAGCCGGTGTTCAGCGAGGACGAGCAGGTCAGCGGCATCTTTTGCCAGGGCCATGATGTCACCGCCCAGGTGCTGGCGCAGCAGGCGCTGCAGCGCTCCAGCGAGCAGCTGCAGGAGCTGGTCGAGGAGCGCACCCGCGAGCTGGAACTCAGCCGCCAGGCGCTGTATCAGTCGCAGAAGCTCGAGGCCATCGGCAAGCTCACCGGCGGCGTGGCACACGACTTCAACAACGTGCTGCAGGTGATCGCCGGCAATCTGCAGTTGCTGCAGCCGCTGGTGGAGGCCAACCGTGGCGCGGCGAAGCGGGTCGATGCGGCCAGCTCCGCCGTCGAGCGCGGTGCCAAGCTGGCGCGGCAACTGCTGGCCTTCGCCCGTCGGCAGCCGCTGCGCCCGCAGCCGACCAACCTTAGCCGGCTTTTGCGCGACCTCGACGAGCTGCTGCGCCAGGCGTTGGGCGAGCGCATCGAAATCGAAACCGTGGTGGCGGGCGGGCTGTGGACGACGATGGTCGACCCGAACCAGCTCGAACAGGTGGTGCTGAACCTGGCGATCAATGCCCGCGATGCCATGCCTGATGGGGGCAAGCTCACCCTGGAGCTGGGCAACGCCATGCTCGACGAGCACTACACCGGTACCCAGATCGACGTCGCGCCAGGGCAATACGTGTTGCTGGCGGTGTCGGACACAGGCGTTGGCATGCCCGCCAACATTATCGAACAGGCCTTCGAACCGTTCTTCACCACCAAGCCAGAAGGGCAGGGCACCGGGCTGGGGCTGAGCATGGCCTACGGCTTCGCCAAGCAGAGCGGCGGGCATATCCGCCTGTACAGCGAACCGGGTGCCGGCACGAGCGTGAAGCTCTACCTGCCGCGCACCGAGCAACCCGAGGTACAGGCGCAGCCATCCACCGTCGGGCCGGTGGTGGGCGGCAGCGAAACCATCCTGGTGGTCGAGGACGATCTGCCGGTGCAGGCCACGGTGATCGAGCTGCTCACCGGCCTCGGCTATTCGGTGCTGCGCGCCAACGATGCGCAGAGCGCCCTGAGCATCCTGCAGAGCGGCCTTTCCATCGACCTGCTGTTCACCGATGTGGTCATGCCGGGGCCGCTCAGCAGCACCGAACTGGCGCGCCAGGCTCGCGTGTTGCTGCCGGATATCGCCGTGCTGTTCACCTCCGGCTACACGCGCAATGCCATCGTGCATGGCGGGCGCCTCGATCCGGGCGTGGAGCTGCTGAGCAAGCCCTATCGGCAGGAAAACCTGGCGCGCAAGGTGCGCCAGTTGCTGGGCACGCAGCACAGCGACGACAAACCCGTCGAGCAGCAGTGGGTGATGGTGGTGGAGGACCAGCCGCAACTGCTGGTGCTGGCCTGTGAGATGGTCGAGGAGCTGGGCTACCGCGCCTGCGGCTATCCGAATGCTGAAGCGGCCGCGCAGGGGCTGCACGAACAGCGCTTCGATCACCTGTTGCTGGACGTCAATCTGCCGGGCCGATCAGGCCCCGACTTCGCCGCCGAGGCCTTGCGAACCCAGCCATGGCTGCGGCTGGTATTCGTCTCCGGTGAAGGGCGTATCGAAAGCAACCTGCCGGCGCGCTCGCTGCCCAAGCCGTTCAGCTTCGACCAGCTCGCCGAGATCCTGCAGGGGTAAGGGCCTCGCCGCGTGCCTGGGGGCGGGCGCCGCTGCGCGACAAGCCATGCAGGCCGATGGCGACGGGCGCCGCCAGGGCCAGCCAGCTCAGCCAATCGCCCGCGCCTTCGGACACCAGCCCGGCGATCAGCCCGAGCATGGACAGCACGCCGATCAGCACCGGCCACAACCAGATGCGCATCATGAGCGTACCTCCGTCGTGCCGCGCTTGAGCCACAGGTACAGGCCGCTGCCCAGCACGACGATGGTGAGGATATCCAGCAGCCCCCATAGAATCTTCAGCGGCAGGCCGCCGTAGTCACCGAAGTGCAAGGGTTCTGAGAGCTGCAGCGCAGTGACGTACCAGGGCCGGGCGCCGGCTTCGAGCACTTCGCCATTGGCCGGGTCAACCAGCAGCGCCTGGGTCAAGCGGGAAGTCAGCGGCGTGTCGCCGCGCAGGATCACCGCGACGTGCTCCGGCGTGGCGCGCAGTGTGCCGGGGTAGGCAATCATCGACACCGCCATGTCCGGCGCTGCAGCCAGCACGCGATCGACCGCCGTCTGCAAGGAGCCATCAGCGGCTGGCGCGTCACTGGCATTGGTGGCCAGCAGTACCCGCGTTTCACCGGCCTGCAACGCGGCGACCTGTTCGGCCTGCCAGGCCTGGAAGATCAGGTCCGCCCAGGTATTGATCACTCCGGTGAAGCCCACCGCCAGGGCCCACACCAGGGTGACGATGCCGAGCAGGTTGTGCAGGTCCAGCCAGCGGGTGCGCGGCGTGCGTTCCTGGCGCACCTCGCCGAAGCGCAGCTTGCGCATGAAGGGCGCGTAAAGCACCACGCCGGAGACGATCGCCACCATCAGCAGCAGGCCCATGAAGCCGAGAAACAGCTTGCCGGCGAGCCCCGCGTAAAGGTCGACGTGCAGGCGGTACATCACGCTCATGAAGCCTTCGTCGAAGTTCGGCGCGCCGAGCACCTCGGCCGTGCGGGCATCGGAGAGGATCAGGGTCGACTCGCTCTCGTCGGTGTCGACGCGGGTATCGAGCTTGACGTACCAGACGTCCGGCGCGTCTTCCTCGGCGAAGAAGTACAGTGGCACCAGACCGGGGTAGGCCTTCACAGCTTCGGCCGCAACCCGGTCGACCGCAGCGCGCGGCGTGCCCCCGGGCATCGCCGGCGCCTCGATCTCGTTGCCGGTGAGGTGATCGATCTCGTGGGAGAAGATCAGCGGCAGGCCGGTCAGGCACAGCATCAGGATGAACAGCGTAGAGACGAGACTGGACCACTTGTGGACCCAGCCCCACCGCCGCAGGTTGACTGCCTGCATCAGAAGTCGACCGTAGCGCTGACCGAGAGCGTGCGCGGGGCGCCGAGGACGAGGTAGTTCTCGTTCGCGTAACCGCCGGTGGATGCCCAATAGTCGCGCCCGGTGACGTTATCCAGGCGAGCGCGCAATGTAACGTCACGCTCCTGAACGTTCATGCTGTAACGGGCGCCCAGGTCCAGACGGGTCCAGGAAGGAAGTTCACGATTGTTGTCCAGATCGGTGTACTGCTTGCTGGTGTAGACGACGCGGCTGGTCAGCGTAAGTCCGCCAAGGCCAGGCACATCCCATTCGCCACCGATGTTGGCTTGGGTCTTGGGCACGCCAATGGCGTGGTTGCCGTCGTATGTCCCGTTGTCAGTGTCTTGCATTTCTGTATCGATCAGCGTGACGCCACCGAGTACGCGAACGCCCAGTACAGGTTCGCCGAATATCGACAGTTCAAGGCCTTGGTTCTGTTGATCGCCACCTTCACGGAACACGCCGTCGGACACAGCGCCTACGGCCCGCTCGGTGCGGAAGGCCGCCAGGCTACCGCCAATGCCGATGCCGTCATACTTCACACCGACTTCGGTCTGTTTGGCGACATGGGGGGCCAGACGTACGCCGGGGTTCGAGACGCCAGAGAACGGCGCGCTGTCCCCTCTGGCCAACCCTTCGATATGGTTGGCGTACACTGAAACATCGTCGGTCAACTTATAGAGCACACCCGCAACTGGTGTGGTTTCGTAGGTTTTGATGTCGGAGTCTTCGCTACTAGTACCGGTGAACCCGTCATAGTCCGTGGTATGGATGCCCTGGCGGCGGACACCGAGTGTGACCAGCAGGCGGTCGTCCATGAATCCGAGCGTATCGGCAATCGCCAGGCTTTGGGTGCGCGTGCGCCCGATTACTCGAGGGTCGGAGAAGGGGCTGCTGACTGTTGAAGGATCGAGCTCTGGCATGGGCACATCGAACGAGTTGTCGAGCCCGCCTGCAAAGGTCGCGTAGTTGCCGCCGAAGCCGTTTCGTTCTTCGGAGCGGAATGTGGCTGCAGACATTACCCACTGGTGCGATACCGAGCCAGTCAAGGCATAGCCTCGCAAGCCGACTTCGCCCGTAGATATGTCTTCCTCGCGACGGTTATCGAAGCGGTAGGCCGTTGTAGCGTCCGCTCCCATGTAAGTCGGGTTGGCCAAGCGATTTTCTTCTTCGCCACGACGTGCACCGACGGCTAGCCAGCCCGTGATCGAGTCAGAAAAGTCGTATTCGCCCCGGACGGTGCCGAACGTCTGCTTTTCCTTGGAGAACGTCCAGGATTGGGCAAAGTTGTCTTCGGCATCCGGTGCACTTGGCAGGTCTATGCCGTCTGCGATGTAAACGCTTGGCCGCGGCTCATCGATGAAGTGGTACTGATGGCCGATATCGGCGGACAGGCGGAAGTTGTCGCCCTGGTAATCCAGCCCAAGAGCGAACATATCCAGCGTACGGTCTTCGTTGTCGACCGGCGTTTCGCCGGCATGCTTGGCGGCGTTGAGGCGTACACCGAAGCGCTCGCCTTCGCCGAAGCGGCGGCCTAGGTCGACTGCTGCCGAACCTTGACCGCCGCTTTCGGCGCCTAGCGTTAAGCGGGTCAACGGTTCATTGGGTGCACGTTTGGGCACAAGGTTGATCATGCCGCCCACACCTGTCCCGCCGGGCGCTGCGCCATTGAGGAAAGCACTGGCGCCGCGGAAGACCTCCGCGCGTTCGATGAACTCAGCCGCTACGTATTGGCGCGGCAACAGACCGTATAAGCCGTTGTATGAGATGTCGTCCGAGAACAGGCGGAAGCCCCGGACCATGTACAGCTCCTGCATGTTGCCGAAGCCTCGTGCGACACGTACCGACGGGTCGTTCTGCACGATATCCGACACGCTGCGTGCCTGCTGATCTTGGATCAGCTTGGAGGTATAGGCCGTGGAGGTGAACGGCGTTTCCATGTAGTCGCGATTGCCCAGAATCCCTACTCGCCCACCACGCGCAACCTGTTCGCCGGCATAGGGTTGGGTCAGGCCATCGGCCGAGGCGTCGGCGCTGGCGGTGATTTCCACCGATTGCAGTTCGACCGGCTCGGCGGCAGTGCCTTGAGATTGATCTTCGAGTTGCTCCTGAGCCATGAGCGGCGAGCCAGCGAAGCTGGCGGCAAGGCAAACGGGCAGCAGTGCGGTTTTACGCGCGAAGCGAAGAGTGGGCATGGCGGACCTGACCGGACGTTGAGCTGTGAGGGTGGCGGATGACGGCGCGATGGGCAGTTGAGAGTCTGTGCCATCTGAGAGCCACTATCATATTTCAATGCTAATAATTCGCAACCGTATTCCGTCCGATGGAGCCGCGGCATGCTCGCGCGCCGCCGGCGCAGGGCGTCTGGCATGCGGGCCGCGCCTGCGTAGAAAAAACTGATTGGGTCTGTCGATTCTGGAAGTCGCCGGACGACTAGTTGGTGAACCCCGTTCACCCGATCAGAGGAGAAGGACATGAATAGCCAGAACAGCCAGGTCGAGAGCGCCATTCGCCAGCTGCACGAAACGTTCGAACAAGCCACCAAGGCCAAGGATCTCGACCGGATCATGGCGCAGTACGCCGACGACGTAGTCGCCTTCGATGCGGTCGGCGCACTGCAATTCAAGGGCGTTGAGGAATACCGAGCGCACTGGCAGCGCTGTTTCGAGTTCTGCCAGGGCGAAGGTTTCTTCGAGACTCATGAACTGCATGTGGATGTCGGTGGGGAGCTGACCTGCAGCCGCATGCTTACCCACTGTGGCGGACCCAATGCCGAAGGCGAGATGCAAACGGCCTGGATGCGCGGCACGCGGGTCTGGGCGCGGCGCAACGGTGAGTGGAAGGTGATCCACGAGCACTTTTCGATGCCCTTCGACATGCAGACCGGCCAGGTATGCATGGATCACGCACCGTCGCAGCAACAGACCGGTTGAGGCTGGCCCGCGGTCTTCGTCGCGCGATCGGGCGAGGTCGTTCAATGGCTGCTAGCTTTGCTGCGTTGCCGGCAGACGGAGCCCCGCCATGAACTACCTGTGCCTGATCTATTACGACGAACAGCGTGTGGATGCGATGACCGACGAGCAGTGGCATGCGCTGGTCGCGCGTTGCGTGAGTTGCGGCGAGGAGCTGCGCGCCAGCGGCCACATGCTCGCCGGCGAACCGCTGCAGTCGGTGCGCACTGCTCGCACGGTGCGCGTGCGTGATGGCGTCACCTCGGTGGTCGACGGCCCCTTCGCCGAAACCCGCGAGCAGCTGGCGGGCTTCTACCTGATCGAGGCGGCGGACCAGCTGGAGGCCGAGGCCATCGCGGCGAAGATCCCGCCGGCCAGCCTTGGCTGCGTTGAGGTCCGGCCGTTGCGCCAGCTGCCGCAGCGCTGAGCATGCCGCTGACCGGACATTTCACGGCGGCGCGGGTCGAGGCGGTCTATCGCAGCGAGTCGCGGCGCGTGTTGGCCACGCTGATCCGTCTGCTGGGCGACTTCGATCGCGCCGAAGAGGCCTTGCATGACGCCTTTGCCGCGGCCCTGCAGCAGTGGCCGCGCGATGGGATTCCGGACAATCCGCGTGCCTGGCTGGTTTCCGCCGGCCGCTTCAAGGCCATTGATGTCCTGCGCCGCCGTGCGCGTTTCGATGCCTCGTTGCGGCTGCTGGCCGAACAGCTGGAAGACGCGGCGCAGGCAGTGGAGGTCGATGAGATGGAAGACGACCGTCTGCGGCTGATCTTCACCTGCTGCCACCCGGCCCTGCCGGCCGATGGCCGCGTGGCGCTGACCCTGCGTGAAGTCTGCGACCTGACCACCGAGGAGATCGCCCGCGCCTTTCTCGCTCCACCGGCCACCATTGCCCAGCGCATCGTGCGCGCCAAGGCGAAGATCCGTGACGCCCGGTTGCCGTATCGGGTGCCCGAGCGCGACGAGCTGCCGGCGCGGCTGGAGAGCGTGCTGCGGGTGGTCTATCTGGTGTTCAACGAGGGCTACACCGCATCGGCCGGCGCCGAGCTGACCCGCGCCGACCTCTGTGCCGAGGCGATTCGCCTGGGCCGACTGCTCCTCGAACTGCTGCCCAACGCCGAGGTGATGGGGCTGCTGGCGCTGATGCTGCTGCACGATGCCCGCCGGGCTGCGCGTACCGATGCTACCGGTGAGCTGGTGCGGCTGGATGAGCAGGACCGCAGCCTGTGGAGCCGCCAGCAGATCGCCGAAGGATCGCAGCTGGTGCAGCTGGCGTTGACCAGTCGCGCGTTCGGCCCCTATTCGTTGCAGGCCGCCATCGTCGCGGTGCATGCCGAGGCGCCGAGCGCCGCGCAGACCGATTGGCCGCAGATCGTGCGGCTCTACGATGTGCTGCTGCAGTTGAGCCCGTCGCCGGTGGTGGAGCTGAACCGCGCGGTGGCCGTGGCCATGCGCGATGGGCCTGGAACGGGGCTGAGGTTGGCCGATGAGCTGCTCGATCGTGGTGTGCTGCAGGATTACCACCTGCTGCACTCGGCCCGCGCTGATTTCTGCCGCCGTCTCGGGCGCCTGGATGAAGCGCGCGAAGCCTACCGGCGTGCATTGCAACTGGCGCAACTGGAACCGGAGCGACGCTTTTTGCAGCAGCGGCTGGATGAGCTGGACAGTTGATCCAACAGTTCCACGCTCACGCGGCAGTGCTCCCGCGCGGAGCATGAGCGCTCAGACGTAGGATGGGCTTTAGCCCATCAATTACGCTTCGGCAGCGTGCTCGTTGGCGTTCGTCACGCCACGTCGCCGAGCGCTGGTGGGTTGAAAGTAGATGGTTCCCGCGCTTCCGAGTTGCGTACCCCCGTAAGAGCGCTCAGACGTAGGGTGGCGCCGCGTTACGGGGGCTGGCAGTGAGGCGGTGCGAGCACGCCGTGATCAGGAGTCGCCACTACCGGCCGGCAAATAATCACTGCGGCTCAGCCCGTGGCGCTGCATCTTCTCGTTGAGGGTGCGGCGCGGCAGCTGCAGCTGGGTCATGACCTCGGTGATGTTGCCTTTGCACTGCTGCAGGGCGTTGTGCAGGCATTGCGCCTCGAAGGCTTCCATCTGCTCGGCCAGCGACTGGCCGCTGCTGCTCGCCGGGGCCGGGGCGCTGAGACCGAGGGCGTGGCGTTCGGCGGCGTTGATCAGTTCGCGCACGTTGCCCGGCCAGTCGTGGGCGAGCAGTTGCGTCAGTTCGCCGGGTGTCACCGGCGGGGCGGCGCGGCCGTGGCGCTGGGCGGCCTGGCTGGCGAAGTGTTCGAACAGCAGCGGAATGTCCTCACGGCGCTCGCGCAGTGGCGGGATATGCAGTTCGGCGACGTTCAGCCGGTACAGCAAATCCTCGCGGAAGCGCCCGCCGCGCACCTCTTCCAGCAGGTCCGGCTTGGCCGCGCTGATCACCCGCAGGTCGACCTCGATACTGCGGTTCGAGCCCAGCCGTTCCAGGGTCTTTTCCTGCAGCACGCGCAGCAGCTTGACCTGCTGGGCCAACGGCATGCTTTCGATCTCGTCGAGGAACAGCGTGCCGCCGGCGGCGTGTTCGATGCGGCCGATGCGCTTGCCCTGAGCGCCGGTGAAGGCGCCGCTCTCGTGACCAAACAGCTCGCTTTCGAATATGGTCTCCGGGATCGCTGCGCAGTTCAGCGCCACGAACGGCCCGCCGGCGCGCGGGCTGAAGTCATGCAGGCAGCGCGCGACCTGTTCCTTGCCGCTGCCGGTCTCGCCGCGGATCAGCACATTGACGTCGGTGCCGGCCAGCTCCAGCACCTGCCGGCGCAGGTTCACCATCGCCCGCGACACGCCGAGCAGCTGTGATTCGATACGCCCCTTGCGGGCGAACTGCTCGCGCAGCTGGCGGTTCTCGCAGACCAGCCGGCGCTTGTCCATGGCGCGGCGCACGCTGTCGAGCAGGCGTTCCGGGGTGAAGGGTTTTTCGATGAAGTCGTAGGCGCCCTGGCGCAGCGCCTGCACCGCCATGGGCACGTCGCCGTGGCCGGTGACCATGATTACCGGCAGGTCGGCGTCCAGCGCCACCAGCTGTTCGAGCAGGCCGAGGCCGTCGAGATCGGGCATGCGTACGTCGCTGATCAGCACGCCGGGAAAGTCCCGATCAAGCGCCGTCAGCGCTTCGCGCGCGCGAGAAAAAGTGCGCACCTGAAAGCCCGACAGCTCCAGCCACTGCTGCACGGCCTGGCGGATCGCCGCCTCGTCGTCGATGAAGATTACCTGCCCGCTCATTGCCTGCTCCTCGCGGTCGCGTCGCGGCAGTTTACTCGGCGGCGTGCGCTTCGGCAGCCGGCAGCGTCAGGGTGAATACCGCGCCCTGTTCATCGTTGCTGACTTCCAGCGTGCCGCCCATCTCACGGACGATGCCGTAGGACACCGCCAGCCCAAGGCCGAGACCCTGGCCGACCGGTTTGGTGGTGAAGAACGGCTCGAACACCTGATCCAGATGCTCGCTGGCAATACCGCCGCCGTTGTCGCCCACGCTGAGCTGCCAGCGGTCACCGTTGAGCTGACAGAGGATGCGCAGGCGCCGCTGCGGGCGCTCGGCCATGGCATCCAGCGCGTTGTGCAGCAGATTGATCAGCACCTGCTCGAGGCGGATGGCGTCGCCGCTGACCGCGGCCTCGGCCGGTACCTGGCGGAACACCTCGACCTGCTCGCTGCGAATGCGCGGCGAGAGCAGCTGCAGGGCCTGCTCCAGCACTTCGGCCAGGCTCAGGCGCTGGCGCAGCCCGGCCGGGCTCTTGCGGGCGAAGGTCTTCAGGTGGCCGGTCAGCGCCGCCATGCGTTCGAGCAGGCCTTCGACATGCCCGAGGCCTTCGCGCACCTCGCCGTCGCGGCCGCTGTCGAGCAGCAGGCGCAGGCTGGCGAGCTGCATGCGCAATGCGGTCAGCGGCTGGTTGATCTCGTGGGCGAGGGCAGCGGACATCTGCCCCAGGGCGGCCATGCGCGCGGCATGCACCAGCTCGTCCTGGGCGGTGTGCAGCTCGCGGGTACGCTCGTGCACCAGGCGCTCCAGTTCGCTGCGGCTGCGCTGTTCGACGCGGCGGGTCTTGCCACGTTGCGCCAGGTAGAGCAGCAGAAAGGCCAGCGTCATCCACACGCCAGCCGCGGCCAGGCGATAGCTGCGCACGCTGGCGACCACCATCTGTGGGTCGTGCAGCAGGTGCAGGGTCCAGTCGTCTTCCGGCAGCGCCAGGCGTTGCCAGAGGTATTCGCGGCGGCCGTCCGGGCCATCCACCAGGCGTCGCTCGCTGCCCTCGGCGAGTTGCTGCACGCGGCTGCTTGGCAGCGGCTGCAGCGTCTGTTCGGCATAGCGCCGGGCATCGATCAGGCGGCTGCGCACCTCGTCGCTCAGCGGGCGCAGATAGCGGAAGCGCCAGGCCGGGCGGTTGGTGAGGATGACGATATCCAGCGAGTCGGCGATCAGCAGGATGCCCGGTTGGCCGACCCAATCGCGCTGCATCTCTTCCAGCTCGAGCTTGACTACCAGCACGCCGAGCACCTCGCCGTCGGCATTCTTCACCGAGCTGGAGAGGAAGTAGCCGGGAATGCCGGTGGTGACGCCGACGGCGAAGTAGCGCCCGCTGTCGTTGCTCACCGCATCGCGGAAATACGGGCGGAAGGCGTAGTTGTTGCCGACGAAGCTGCTCCAGTCGCGCCAGTTGCTGGCGGCGATGGTCTCGCCGTCGCGGTCGAGCAGGTACAGCACCGAGGAGCCGGCTGCGTGGTTCTGCTGTTCCAGGCGCTGGTTGAGCTGGCGGCGCAGCGCGCGGTTGCCCGGTTCGGCGAGCAGCGCCTGGATGTCGCTGTCCAGCGCCAGCAGCGCCGGCACCGAGCGGAAGCGTTCGACCTGGGTGTGGATCGCCTGGGCATAGAGTTCCAGCTGCCCCTGCGCTTCCTGGGCACGCTCGGCCCAGGCGCGCTGCTCGGCCAGGCGTCCGGCCCAGTACATGCTCAGCAGCAGGCCGATGAGGATCAGCGCAACGATCAGGGTTACCCGCAGGCGGTTGGACAGTGCTGGCATGACGACGCTCGCGACAGGACGCGACGATGGTAAGCGATAGTCGGCAGCGGTGGCGCATCGCCGAGCCTCGGGATAGCACCAAAGTCTTGATCTGTCCCAATAGAGGCACAATGACATCATCGATATACTGCGGGGAGTTACTTTCAGCTTCAGCAGGGATCGCTAGTACGGAACGGCCAGCCGCTCCAGTCGAGGTCCGCCTTGCTCAGAAAAATCCTTGTCAGCCAACTCCGCTTCGGCATGTACGTCCATGCACTGGACGGCAGCTGGTTCGATCATTCCTTCTGGCGCAGCAAATTTCTGCTGACCGACCCCGCCGACCTGCAGGCGCTGCGCAGTAGCGGCGTCAAGGCGCTGTGGATCGATACCGGCAAGGGCGTCGATGTCGAAACGGCAACGCCGCCGGCTGCCGAGGCCCCACAGGCTATCTCCGACGCCATGCCGATTGCGCCTCGACCGACCACAGCACCGGCCCAGCAATGCAGCGTCCGGGAAGAAATGCAGCGCGCCGCGCAGTTGCTCAAGCGTTCCAAGCAGCAGGTGACCTCGCTGTTCAATGAGGCGCGCCTGGGCAAGGCCGTCGACCCGCAGCAGTGCCTGCCACTGGTCGAGCAGATTTCCGCATCCCTGGCACGCAACGGCTCGGCATTGCTCAGCCTGGCGCGGCTGAAGACCAAGGACGAGTACACCTACATGCATTCGGTGGCGGTCTGCGCGCTGATGGTCGCGCTGGGCCGGCAGTTGGGCCTGAGCGAACAGGAAGTCCAGGAAGCCGGCTTTGCCGGGCTGCTGCACGACATCGGCAAGATGGCCATGCCGCTGGATGTGCTGAACAAGCCGGGCAAGCTCAGCGACGACGAATACGCCGTCATGCGCAGCCACCCCGAGCGTGGTCACGCGATCCTGCTCGGCGCGGGAACGGCCATCTCCGACGCAGTGCTGGACGTCTGCCTGCATCATCACGAGAAGATGGACGGCACCGGCTATCCGCACCGGCTGGCCGGCGAGCAGATCAGCCGGCTGGCGCGCATGGGCGCGATCTGCGACGTGTATGACGCCATCACCTCGGATCGCCCGTACAAAACCGCCTGGGATGCCTCGGGCTCGCTGGCGCGCATGGCGCAGTGGCAGGGGCACTTCGATACCCAGATCCTGCATGCTTTCGTGCGCACGGTGGGCATCTACCCGCTGGGCTCGCTGGTACGGCTGCAGTCGGGGCGGCTCGGCGTGGTCATCGAACACAACGCGCAGCAGCTGACGGCGCCGCGCCTGAAACTGTTCTATTCCACCCGCGCCCGCGCGACGATCGTGCCGGTGGAGCTGGACCTCTCCAGCCCGCAATGCAGCGACCGCATCGTCGGCCGCGAAGACCCCGCCGCCTGGGGCTTCAGCAATCTGGATGCGCTCTGGACCTAGATTGGCGGTCGTAAAACGGGGGGCGATGCGACTAGAATGTCGCCCCCCGAATGCGATCCGCCCGGCGAGTCGCTCAGAGAAGAGCTTGTAATGCCCATGACCTGGCTGCCTAGTCCGCCATAGCGCTGCGCCCCCTCGCGTCACTTTGCGACTGCCTGTCATGGGGTGGTCGTGCGCTGCTGTCCGTGCGTTTCGTCGACTGACAGCCGAATCAATCACACCAAAAATCTCGTCTTGTATCGCTGCCGGCCGCCCGTGGTCTGCATGGTGGTGCTTTTGCTCTGGATAGTCCGATGCTGCAAACGATCAAACAAAACTGGTTCTCCAACGTCCGTGGCGATGTGCTGTCCGGCCTCGTCGTCGCGCTGGCGCTGATTCCCGAAGCCATCGCCTTCTCCATCATCGCCGGGGTCGATCCGCGGGTCGGCCTCTACGCCTCCTTCTGTATCGCCGTGGTGATCGCCTTCGTCGGTGGCCGCCCGGGAATGATCTCCGCAGCGACCGGCGCCATGGCACTGCTGATGGTGACGCTAGTGCGTGAGCACGGCCTGCAGTACCTGCTGGCGGCGACACTGCTCTGCGGCCTGTTGCAGATCGGCGCCGGCTACCTGCGCCTGGGTTCGCTGATGCGCTTCGTCTCGCGTTCGGTGGTTACCGGCTTCGTCAACGCGCTGGCCATCCTGATCTTCATGGCGCAGCTGCCGGAACTGACGAACGTCACCTGGCACGTCTACGCCATGACCGCCGCGGGCCTCGGCATCATCTACCTGTTCCCCTATGTGCCGAAGCTCGGCAAGGTCATCCCCTCGCCGCTGGTGTGCATTCTTTCGATGACGGCAGTGGCCATGTATTTCGGCCTGGATATCCGCACCGTCGCCGACATGGGTGACCTGCCTGACACCCTGCCGGTCTTTCTCTGGCCGGAAGTGCCGCTGACTTTCGAAACCCTGGCGATCATCTTCCCGTATTCCGCCGCGCTGGCCGTGGTTGGCCTGCTGGAGTCGCTGATGACCGCGACCATCGTCGACGACCTCACCGACACCGGCAGCGACAAGAACCGCGAATGCAAAGGGCAGGGCGTTTCCAACATCGTCTCCGGCCTGTTCGGCGGCATGGCCGGCTGCGCGATGATCGGCCAGTCGGTGATCAACGTGAAATCCGGCGGCCGTACCCGGCTGTCGACGCTGATCGCCGGCGTGGTGCTGCTGCTGATGGTGGTGTTCTTGAGTGACTGGGTCGGGCAGATCCCCATGGCCGCGCTGGTGGCGGTGATGATCATGGTGTCGATCGGCACCTTCAGCTGGGATTCGCTGCGCAACCTCAAGCGCTATCCGCTTTCCACCAACATCGTCATGGTCGTCACCGTGGTGGTGGTGGTCTTCACCCACAACCTGGCCTACGGTGTTCTGGCGGGCGTGCTGCTGGCGGCGATGTTCTTTGCCAACAAGGTCGGCCACTACCTGCACATCGGTTCGGAGCTGGATACCGCCGGCAATCAGCGCACCTACAAGGTGATCGGGCAGGTATTCTTCAGCTCATCGGACAAATTCACCGGTGCGTTCGATTTCAAGGAAGCGCTCGGCAAGGTCACCGTTGATCTGTCCCGCGCACATTTCTGGGACATCACCGCTGTGGCGGCGCTGGACAAAGTGGTCATCAAGTTCCGCCGCGAAGGCACCGAGGTGGAAGTGCTGGGCCTGAACGAAGCCAGCGCCACCATCGTCGACCGCTTCGGTGTGCATGACAAACCCGAGGCCATCGACAAGCTCATGAGCCACTGACCAGGAGAACAACAATGACCCACGTAATGGCTTGTATCGACGGATCACCGCAGGCAGCGGCGGTTTGCGACTATTCGGCCTGGGCCAGCAAGCGCCTGGATGCACCCCTGACGCTGCTGCATGTGCTCGACCGCCAGCAGTATCCGGTGTCGGGCGATCTGAGCGGCATCATCGGCCTCGGCAGCCGCGAATTCCTTCTGCAGGAGCTGGCCACGCTGGACGAGAAACGCGCCAAGCTGGCGCTGGAGGAGGGCCGCATGATGCTCGATTCGGCACGTCAGCGGGCGATCTCCGCCGGCGTCGCCCAGCCCGAGTGCCGGCAGCGCCACGGTGATCTGGTCGAGTCCCTGCGTGATCTGCAGGACGAAACGCGCCTGCTGGTCATCGGTCGTCAGGGCGAGGACAGCGGCGATGCCATCCAGCACATCGGCAGCCAGCTGGAAAACGTCATCCGCACCATGCATCGGCCGATTCTGGTCACCGTCGGTCAGTTCACGCCGCCGCGCAGCCTGATGCTCGCCTTCGACGGCAGCGCCACGACACTCAAGGGGGTCGAGATGCTGGCTGCCAGCCCGCTGTTCAAGGGCCTACCGATCCATCTGGTGATGGTCGGCAACGAAGACGACGCGGTGCTGACGCAGCTGAACGCTGCGCGGGACGCGTTGGCCGCTGGTGGTCTCGAGGTACACACCGCCATCCGCGCCGGCGAAGTCGAGCCGACCCTGCATGCCTATCAGGCCGAGCATGGCATCGACCTGTTGGTGATGGGCGCCTACGGCCACTCGCGCATTCGCCAGTTCTTCGTTGGCAGCACCACCACCAGCATGATCCGCACGACCCGCACGCCGCTGCTATTGCTGCGCTGATCAAGCCCCTCGCGCCGCCGAACAGCGGCGCTCAGCGGTAGAGGTCGGCACGGGTCCAGGGCAGTTCATGCCCGCCATCGGGCAACGGTTTGGTGGCGAGAATCTGATGCAGGTCGATCCAGTCGCGGCGAAAGCCATAGGAACAACCTGCCAGGTACAGTCGCCAGATCCGCAGCGCCCGCTCCGGCACCAGCGCCTGGGCCTCCGCCAGCCGCGCTTCCAGCCGTTCGCTCCACAGCTGCAGCGTGCGCGCGTAATGCAGGCGCAGGCTTTCCACATCGACGATTTCCAGTCCCGTCTCGCTGATGCAGCTGCTGATGTTCACTAGATGCGGCAGCTCGCCGTGGGGGAATACATAGCGGTCGATGAAAGCACCAGCCCCGTGGCTGACCGGCCGTCCATCGAGGTGGCGCGAAGTGATGCCGTGATTGAGCACCAGCCCGCCTGGACGAACCGCACCGTACAGTTGCTGACAGTACAGCGGCAGGTTGGCGTGCCCGACATGCTCGAACATGCCGACACTCACCACCTTGTCGAAACCGCCATCGGCCGGCAGGTCGCGGTAATCCATCAGCTCAAGCTGCACCTTGCCTTGTAGGTCCTCGGCGGCAATGCGCTCGCGGGCCAGCGCCAGCTGCTCGCGGCTCAGGGTGATGCCGAACACCTGCGCGCCGAATTCCCGCGCCGCGAAACGCGCCAGCCCACCCCAGCCGCAGCCCACATCCAGCAACCGCTCGCCTGGCTTGAGCCGCAGCTTGCGACAGATTAGCCGTAGCTTGGCCTGCTGCGCCTGATCGATATCCTCCTCGCCGGTCTCGAAATAGGCGCAGGAATAGACCATCTCCCGGTCCAACCAGAGCCGATAGAAGTCGTTGGAAAGGTCATAGTGGTAGGCGATCGCCTCGGCATCGGTAGCCTTGTCGTGCGCCTCCCGCGCAGGCGCTGCGAAATGGTCCTTGCCCAACGCCCGGCTAATGACATCGCCGATACGGATAACTTCGCCCACCGGCCCGAGCAGGTCGATCTGCCCCTCGACATAGGCGGCGCCGAGCATATCCAGGCTCGGTTGCGCCAGCCGAGTGACCAGGTTGGGGTCCTTGATCACCAACGTGACGCAAGGGGCAGGGCCGATGTCGATCTCGTTGCCATCCCACAACTGCAGCTTTAGCGGCAGGGCGAGTTCTTTAAGGGCCGGTAGCAAGGTTGCCAACATGCTCGATCTCCTTTTCAGTTCAGTGCACGAAGAAAATCCTAGACCATCAAACGGCAACCGGTAGGCTATGGTGATGATAGTTTCGCGCTATGGTTCGAACGCCTGCGAACGTGCGCTTGACGGCTTAACTCGCCGAATGACTTTTCCGATCGAGGATTTATGCAGCAGAACCGTCCACAACGCGTGCTCGTTTTGGTCGCCGGCGGCCCCAGCACCCCGGCACGCTGCGCCGCGCCTTTCCATATCGCCACGCTGCTGGCTTGTATGGATGCCGAGGTAACCCTTTACCTCACCGGCGAGGGCACGCAGCTGGCGCGTCGCGAGGTGGCCGAATCGCTACGCGCGATGGAGGGCGGCGAGCCGCTGCTGCACTTTATCCGCAACGCCAAGCAGGCCGGCGCACGATTGCTGATGTGCCGCCAGCCCGGGGTGCAGCTTGACCCCGCCACGCTGATCGCCGAGCTGGATGAAATTTCCAGCGGCGGCGAACTGGCGCAGATGATCCTCGAATACGAACGGGTGCTGACCCTATGAATGTGCACGGCCTGGAATTTCCCGACCCGCTGCGCTACGCCCCGGAGCACAGCCTGTGGCTGCGCGAGGAGGCCGACGGCAGCCTGACCATCGGCCTGACCGCCTACGGCTGCGCGCTGTACGGCCAGATCTTCGCCTTCACCCCCAAGCGCGTCGGCGCCCGCATCGAGCGTGAGCGCAGCTTCGGCGTGGTCGAGTTCGCCAAGGCTGCGTCCTCGGCGCGTAGCCCGGTCAGCGGCGAGCTGCTGGCAGTGAACGAAGCGCTACTCGAGCGACCGGCGCTGATCAATCAGGACTGCTACGGCGATGGCTGGATGGTCCGCCTGAAGCCGGAGGGCTGGGCCACCGTGCGCGAGGAGTTCCCGCTGGGCAAGGCAGCCGAAGCCGCCATCGACGAACGCATGCGCCTGGACAACTTCGACCCGGCCAACGCCCATGTGCAGGCGCTGCAGTGGAAATAAAGGTGCTGCAGCCTCGGTAGCCTGGGCTTCGGCCCACATCCCAACAAGATGCCGAGGTGCGATCCGATTGCGCCGCGATAGCGCTCAGGATTTGTCCGGCGTCGAACTGTCCAGCACCTTGTCACAGCTTCGCTTGATCGCGTGGTCCAGCTGCCGAATGCAGATATCGATCGCCAGATCGCGGGTGCGCTTGTTCGCCCACTCCAGCTCGGCCAGCGTCTCGATCAGATCCTGATGGCCGTTCTCGTTGAGCAGCATGCCGTGCTGAACGATCAGCGTCCTGCCCTGAAAACTCAGCTGCACCGGATCGCGCCCCACAAGGGATGCGCCAGCAGCCAGCAGACAATCGATATGGTCCCGTAGCGCATGCAATGCACGACGCTCATCGATCCGGTCACCCAAGACGTCTCTCCTGTCCCTGGAAAGAAAAGCCGCGATTGTGACGCGCTTCGCACGATATGACGATAGCGTTTTGATATCGCCTGATAGGTCAGACTGTCGCATTTCGAACTGGAAGCTGGCGACGCAGGACAACGGCAGAAGAGGTGAGGTGGTTGGCGGCAGGCAGAGAGAGCCAGGCGTCGGACACTGATTCAGCTGAACGACGCGCGCTATGCTTCGGCGCAGCAGGGGGTTCCGGACAAAGGACACGTAGTTTTTTAGGAAAGCCCTGCAGGTGACCGCCCATACTCCCTCTACCCGAGGAGACTGCCATGTATCGCCCCGAAGATTTTCGTCTTGATGGTCAGGTTGCGGTCGTTACCGGTGCCGGTGCGGGGATCGGCCAGGCGATCGCGCAAACGTTTGCCGCCGCAGGTGCGGCAGTGCTGGTCAGCGATTTGTCGTTAGCAGCTGCCGAAGGGGTGCGTGACGAGATCGTCGCTGCCGGTGGTCAGGCCGCCGCCTGCGCCTGCGACGTCACCGACGAGACCCAGCTTGCGCAACTGGTCGAGCACTGCGTGGACGACTTCGGCAAGCTCACCTTGCTCGTCAGCAACGCCGGTGGCGGCGGCCCGAAGGCCTTCGACATGCCGATGGCAGATTTCCGTCGAGCCTACGAGCTGAACGTGTTTTTCTCTGTTTCGCCTGGCGCAGTTGGCGGCTCCGCATATGGAGCAGGCCGGTGGCGGAGCGATGCTGGCGATCACCTCGATGGCCGGCGAGAACCGCAACCAGCACATGGCCTCCTACGGCTCTTCCAAGGCCGCGGCCAATCACCTGATCCGCAACATCGCTTTCGACCTGGGACCGCGCGGAATCCGCGTTAACGGCATCGCCCCAGGCGCAACACTCACCCATGCGCTTAAAGGCGTGCTCACCGAAGACATCGAACGCCAAATGCTGGCGCATACGCCCCTTCAGCGTTTGGGTGACCCCCAGGATATGGCCAACGCGGCGCTGTTTCTCTGTTCACCTGCGGCGGCCTGGATCAGCGGCCAGATCCTCACGGTCTCCGGCGGTGGGGTGCAGGAGCTGGGCTGAATACTCCCGGAGGCGGGCCGGCCATCATCAAGCCCAACCGGGGCTTTCAGGCCGAGCATCTTCATCGCAGCCGACAACGTTAGCGCCCGCGAGCTCTCTTTGAGAAAAGGGGGGCAGATTTATCTGGTTAGCCTTCTGGTGTGAATTGGCGGAAGGCAGTGAGAGTCGAACTCGTTTTTTTGGCTTGCAGTGACTGGCTGTCTTCGGCTTTCCTACGTCGGCATCGTTAGCTGGGCCGCATTACTCTGCTCTCACTGGCAGTGATTTCGACAGTTTTTCGACATGCCGACCTTCGCATTATCGACTGTCCAAATCTACGCGGCGTTAATAAATATGCGCGAGAAGGAAGTGCTCTTGTGGAAAAGCGATACCAGGTTTTTGTTAGCTCTACCTATGCCGACTTGAAAGAGGAAAGGCAACATGTCACTCAGGCGCTTATGGAAATGGACTGTATCCCTGCAGGCATGGAGCTATTTCCTGCTGCTGACGAGGAGCAATGGGAGTTCATAAAGCGGGTAATTGACGACTGCGATTACTATCTTCTGATAGTTGGAGGGCGTTATGGATCAACCACAGAAGAAGGAATAAGTTATACCGAAAAAGAGTATGAGTACGCCGTAAAAATAGGATTAAAAGTGGTCGCGCTCTTGCATGGGAAACCAGAAAACATACCCGTAGGAAAATCTGATGTTACGCCAGAGTTGAGAGCTAAGCTTGATAGTTTTAGAGAAAAGGTATCTAAAAGTCGGCTAGTTAGGTTTTGGAGCGAGCCCGCAGAGCTGCCTGGTTTGGTCGCATTAAGCCTGTCAAAAACTATTAAAATGTTTCCCGCAATTGGGTGGGTGCGGGCAAAGGCGATTTCCAATGAGGAGCTTTTGGTTGAGCTGAACGAGTTGCGAAAAGAGAATAGTTCATTAAAAGCTGATTTGTCTAAGATTCCTAAGCCTACGGAGGCCTATGCAATAGAAGACATAGCTGGCTTAGACGATGAGTTTGAGCTTTCGGGAACTTACTTTAATGAGTACGGAAAACGAGAATGGATTTGTTCAATTTCATGGAAAGAAATATTTTCCATAATCTCGCCGTATCTCTCGCAGACCCCTAATCAAGAATATGTGAAGGAGGTCCTTAGGAAAGAGGTTGTTTTCCGAAACGGTATAAGCGAGAGATCAAACACACTGAATGACCAGGTCTTTCAAACAATTGCAGTACAGCTAAAAGCGTTAGGGCTTATTGAAACAAGATACACCCAGACAGTGAAGGGGGGTATGGCAATGTTTTGGAGCTTTACACCCGAAGGTGAGCGTCTAATGGTACAGCTACGTTCCGTAAGAAAAAGTAATAGCAGCAAAGACTGCGCGTCGTGAATCTAAGTTAGCTGTCACTCAGGTCGTAATTAATGCGAAAGATTAACCCGCAAGATGTTAAAGCTCAATTCTCGGCTTTTGTAAGCGAACGATTGGCGTACTTCAATCGTGTCGAAACGGCATTAAATGGCACGCCACATGAAAAGCGAGATATCAGCGTTTTAGCTGAAACGACTCTTCACTCAACATATGTGGCTTTCGAGTGCTTCGTCTCTGACTTGATCGTTGCATATATAAATAGAGATTTCTCTCAGTACCAAAGAGTGCTAGCGACTAGAATATCTCAATCTATAGATAGCAAGTTTGGTGGGTGGGCAAGGTCGCGCACGCCATTTAATGCGGTAAAACATATCAGGATTGATGATCTAGAGAGGATGCTGGATCCTGAAAATTATAATCTAACTTTTAAGAGTGTCGAGGTTCTTAAGCAGCGGTGCAATGAGTGGATTGCTGCACCTTATAAAGATGGCATCATGAACCTGACTGAGGCGGATTCAAGGTTTATTGATACAGTGCACTCTGTTCGGAATTTTATTGCCCATCAAAGCAAAAATTCGAAGGCTCTAATGAATGACAATCTTATGACCGTAGTGACGGGACCAAATTGTCCTAATCTGGGGCTAGGGCGTGGGGTACGTGATGTACATGACGTAGGCGCGTTCCTTAAGTCAGCTTTTTCCGGCAGTAGGCGAATAACGACTTATATTCGTCGGCTAGACAATATAGCTCAAACTTTGTAATTACATTGGAAAAGGGGACAGATTTATTTTCCGAGGCGGGGGCCGTCCGTAGCCAAAATGGCGGAAGGCAGTGAGAGTCGAACTCACCCGGGAACGGCTGCCGTCCCCAACCGGGTTTGAAGCCCGGCCGCACCACCGGGTGCGATTGCCTTCCTTATTGATTTACAAAGGATTTTTCCTCTCCGGTTGAGACTCCGAAGCGGTAGTGTCGAAGAAGTGTCGAAAATCCTTAGCAGGGCCGAAAGCTAGCACGTCTTGAAGGTGATCTGGCGACAGGTGCGCGTAGCGCATCGTCATTGCCAAAGACGAGTGACCCAAAATCTTTTGCAGGGTCAGTATGTTGCCACCGTTCGCGATGAAGTGGGAGGCGAAAGTGTGCCGAAGGACATGTGATTTCTGTCCGGCAGGCAATCCGAGACCCGCACGCGAGACGGCTTCATCGAATCGGTCCCGGCAATTGCTGAATGCGCCATGCTCTCGCAGATGATCACGGATGCGGTCGGCCAGCTTCGGATCGATGGGCACCACCCGGCGTCGCTTCGACTTCGTGTTGACGAACTGGACCATCCCATCGCTCACCCGGCTGACCGTCAGCCCTTGCGCTTCACCCCAACGGCAGCCCGTCACCAGACAGATCATGGCGATCAGCTCGACATGCGGGTGCGTCATGCGACGCAACACCTGGAAGAGCCGGTTGATCTGCTGTGCGTCGAGGTACGACAGTTCCCGCTCTTGCAGCCGTATCGCGCGGAGCAGGGCGAGCGGATTCTCGAACTCGATCTCACCGAGCCGCCGCAGCTCATTGAACAACGCTCGCAGGTAGGAGAGTTCGTTGTTCAGCGTCTTCGGGCTGATGCCTGTCGCGATCCGCTTGGCGCGGTACTCCGCGAAATCCGTTGCCGTGAACGTGATCGCCACGGGGTCCCTGAGGCGTTCGACCATGCGGTCCATGATGACGCGGCGACCCTCATAGTCGGCCAGCGAGCGGCCATGCAGACGGCCCCAGCACTCCACCAGTTCGGACAGCCGACGACGATCCTTTGGTTTGGGTGACCATTGCGGGCTTTCGATCAGTTTGGATCGACAGGTCGCCTCGAAGCGTTGGGCTTCGCCTTTGGTCTTGAACGTCTTGCGGAAGCGCTTGCCCTTTATCGGCTCAACATCGACCCGCCACCGGCCATCAGGCAATTGCTGAATCGCCATCAGACAGCACGCCCCCAACGAACATGGCGCTCTTGCAGCAGGTTCTTGATGTGCTTGTACAGGTCGCGCTCGCTCATGTCCTTAGAGGCGTAGTGATCGCGAATCACCGGCCAGCATTCCCACTCCTTCAGCCGGTCAAAGGCTTGCTTAGCGCCCACTCGCTCCCGTGCCAGCAGGCTTACAAAGTTTCCCAGGAACAGCTCGACGTTCTTGCCACTGAAGCCGCGGCTGGTCTTGTAGTAACGCTTGTATTCCGTTTCATCGACCAGCGAATCAACGGGCAAATCGACACGCACATCATCACGAATGAGTGTCCAGATCGGCTCATATTGTCCAGGACGATGCAGCAACTTGAATTGGCGCAGGCCGTAGCGCCACAGGCCATCGAGATGAGGTGCAAGGGCTGCGAACGAATCGGTCTCGATGGCTTCGCCAGTCTTAGCGCTGATTGAGCCGCTAGCGAACTGCTGAATGACCGAATGGTGATAGCGCAGCTCGACACGCCACACATCCGATTCAGGATCGTAGTTATCTGGATCGGTCGCATCGAATGAATCCCGGCGACGCCAGACGCTTTCCCAGAAATCGAGCTTGTCATGAGCGCGAGCCTGGAGCGTCTTGTTGTAGATGCCGAGTTGCACACCACTAGCGGAACCAAACAAGAAGGATTGGCCCTTGCCATAGGTGGCAGACTCCATCGTCCACTGAATTTCCTTGATGCCTGAAATATCGCGTACAGCGCGTGCGCGGCAGTGCATGTGGGCGGTCAGGTCAGCGGGAGGCGCCCAGCCTTGAATATCCAACGCGAGGTGGACGGCGCATTGATTGCGTTCGCGATGGGTCATCACGGCAGCAGCGTAATAATCCATACGCTCTTGCAGGCGCTCGGGCGACAGCGCGTCGATGGCATGGGGCGACACCTCAATTTTCAGGTGTGGTCCGACTTGTTCTAGCTTGGCGTTGAAGTTTTTGATCAGGAGGATGAAGCCGAGGTCGGCGTTCTGCAGCTTGTATTGGTAGCCCGAGTCACGGCCAACACGTCCTGCATGCCAGAACTCACCGGCGAACTCGACCATCGCGCCCGGTTCCTCGAAAAGCGCCATGATTTCCGGGCGGATCAGCCCCCGGTACAACTGGCGGACCGTATCAACGCCACACCGGAGCAAACGGACCTTCGATAGATCGGTGATCGCTGCCGTACCCGGATCGACAAATAGCCGCCCATCCTTGGAAGGAATTCCGCTTACCCGATCCAGTCTTGCTTGATCCTTAACGCGCATTCTTGAATCTCCAACAATGTCCATTAACGGACGGTTTCAACTCTGTTTATCTGACGTGCTACAGGGACGTCAGCGCGCGCAGCACGCCGGCTCGTGCCTCGCCGTGCGTGCCAGGGGCACGCTGACGGTCTTCACCACAGGAACTCCCCCTTCTCATAGGGCACGCGGGTAAAGCGTGTGCCCTGGGCTTCGTTCTGGTTCTGGCGAGGCTGTGCAACCGGCTGCGTTGCCGGTAGCTGGTTGTTTCGGCTCTGGTCCTGCATCGAGCCTCGGTCGGGTTTGGTGGGGTCGAAGTAGCCGTTCTGCACAACAGACATGCAGAACTCGAACGACACCTCCAGCAACGTGCCTTGCTGGGTGTTGCATCGGCACCCGGTCAGCCCATCCTCGGTGTCACCGATGCTCATTCGCCTTCGGTTGCGGCTGATCAGCTCTCGGTCAGTGGTGGCGATGCAGATGGGCTTAGGGAAGGATTGCGGGGCGTTGAGCTGGTCATAGATCGGTGCGGAGCCGGGCACATCCTGGATGCGAGGCACACGCGAGCCGAGGTACTGCTCGAGCGTTTGTGGCTGTTCAGCGCCTTGGGTGCCGATGGGGTTGATGAAGGAGCCAACAACGCTTTTGGCCTGATCAACCATGCTTGCGGATTCAATCGGCGCGCCGATCTGGTCTGCTGGTTGGGGCGCGGTTTTCTCTTGCTCATACCGGGCATAGGCGCGATACACCAAGAACCCCGCTCCGATAATCACCGCCGCGGCCAACAGGAACTTGGTCGGCACCTTGGCCTGGAAGTGGTGCTTGGCGTTGGTACTGGTGTACGCGCCGAAGTACTTCTTATCCAGCCGCAGCGACTTCTTGTCCGCATCCTTGAAGCTGGATTTCACCTCGACCTTTTCCACCACCACTTCCGACTCGAAGCGCAGCAACTGGGATGACTTGAAGACGCGCCAGTAATGAATATGCGAGTTGCACAACCGGCGAAGGTGAACATCGAGGTAGCGCGGGTCTTGGGTCACCAGATGCACTTCGTGGCCCTGGTGGCGCATGGTCTCGAAGCGGGTGATGTGCTCGGGAGGCCGCGCCCTGGGATCGCGAGAGCCAAACCAGCCTTGGGCTTCGTCGACCACGATGATCGCGTCGGCCGGTAGCTCAAACCACTTCTCGGGATCTTCAAACACGAACCAGCTGGCCTTGAGCTGTTCGGGTTTGAGGCCGTTGATGTTGTGGTAGTAGACGACGCGCCCTTGCGCGTGGGCGCTCTGATCGACTTCGCGGATGGTGTTGAGGGTCTTGCCGTGCCCCGGCTTTCCCGTGCGGATAATGAGCATGGGATCAGGCCGTGAAAGTGGTGACGTTGCCGAGCTTGGTACGGCGATCGGCAAGCTTGTCGATGCCGGTCAGGACCATTCGGGTTGTGATCGCGGCGAAGTACATGTTCAGCGCCACATCGATCTTCGCCAGCCCCAGGATCATTTGGATCGACTGAGCGACGTTGCCCATGTTGGCGAGCATGTAGTCCTTGGCTTCACCGATCACGAAGTTGATGCCGAGGTAGCTGACCATGCCGATCCCAAGTACCCGCAGGACCATCATCACCAATGGTTTGACGATCATCACCGCGAGCATGGCGAGGTAATAGAAATGCATCAGGCACCTCCAAAGGCGCGGCCTACATAGACGGCGCAGAACATTGCGGTAAAGGCCACGATCAGCCAGGACATGTCCGTAGCGGCTTGGCAGAGGGGTTCGTACTTGATTTGCAGGGTGCGGCCACCGCTTGAGCGAAGGTTCATGCTCTCGGGTGACGGGCAACCGGACGGCAGGAAGCGACCAGCGCTGTCGATGAAGCTCGGCGCTTGAACCTCAGCCTCCTTCAACTCGAACTCTTCGCCCTGGAACAGCCCTTGGATGTCGGTCTTTTTGTTCTCGAAGTTGGCCTGCTCTTCGGCGTTGCAGCGCATCTGTTTCTGCTGCTTGAGGATCGCGCATTGGACCGCATCGCCCTTGCAGCTAATTTCGGCATCGCAGGCTTCGCCGGTTACCCCAGGCTTGATGCACTTGTCTGAATCGGTGGCTGGGTCGCATTGGCCGTCACCTTCTCCCTCGCCCGTCCCATCACCGCTGCCGTCACCATCCCCTGAACCATCGCCCTCGCCGTCCCCTGAGCCATCCCCGTCACCGCTTCCATCACCGTCGCCGTCACCATCCCCTTCGCCTGGAACTTCGGGATCGGTAGGCTCCTCCGGGTTGGGGTTTTCAGTGTCATCGCAGCCGCCTACTTCAACGTCTGGGTCGCAGGGTTTTGGGGGTTCCTTGCTGCAAAACGTCCCGTTCCAGACGTAGCCCTCCGGACAGCTGTTATCCGGGTCGGGCGTCGGCGTGTCGTCGGGGTTGGTGGTTTCGCTCGTACCGGCAGGTGCGGTGCGAGTGGGTTCGCCACCGGTGCATTCAAGCCCGGCGCTTTTGTACTCGTAGGAGCCGAACACGCCCGGAGGATTGCCGCTGGTGTAGGCGTAGACATTGGTCGGCGCGGTGAAGCCCCAGGTGTACTGGCAGCTATTGGCGCAAACGCTGCCAGGGGGTTCGGTCGAGGGCTGACCGACAGCACTCTTGATCAGGTGCTGGTGAAGGATGGTTTGGCCGTTGGTTGATTCGCAAGTATTCGGAGGCGAAACACACTCGCCAATTGTAGAGTCGTATTCAGTACCAGTTGGACAAGTATCTCCTAAACGCTGAAATAAAACATTCGATTGAGTACCCCATACCTTGCCAGTCGACTTAGTAATAGCATCAAACGAAGCTATGCCCTCAGTAGCACTAGTCATCGAGCGTGAGGTTTCAGTCCAGTAAAGAGTGTCCGTCTCCCTGTACTCAATATAACCGGCAATGGCGGCAGCAAAACTAGGGAATGTACCGGCTGCCGGAGTGTTAGATGCGCGCCAATAATAATTCTCCGCACTAACGGCCTGACAAAATAATAGCCATGGCACCAAGAGCAGCAAAGAACGCCAAGTTTTCTGAACAAAGGAATGAAAGCGTAGATAGTCCATCTTCACACCCGCCCAAAAAACACGAGGTAAAACGCCAGGGTGGAAAGGATCAGGACGTACAGTTCGTAGCTCATTGGCGTTTCCCTTGAAGAGAAAACCCCGCCGGAGCGGGGTTTGTTTGCTTCGGCACTTGCAGTGCGCGGTTTCCGGTTACAGCGCGCGGCGCATGTACTTGAACGCCATGGCGGCGATGATCACGGCGAACACCGCCCAGCCGATGGTGCCAACGTCGGTGCCGGCTTCATCGAGTGCGCCGGTGGCTTCGGGCGGAACAGCGGCGTAGGCCTGTTGAACGGCCAGCAGGCCGGTTGCAGCAGCGGCACCGAGCGAGCGGCGCAGGGTCTTGATGTGTTGCATGGGTTGTTACCTCACTGTTTCAGGACTTTTTTCAGGACCAGGAAGCCAAACACGGTGGCGAACAACACAATGGCTTCGCCCTGTAGCTCGGTGACCTGTTCCCAGGTGAGTGCAGCGCCGTAGAGGCTCTGCATTTCCTCGACCGTGAGGGCTACCAGCGAGCCGGAGCAGATGGGCGAGCCATCAGCGCCCTGCAGCCAGTCACCATCACAGGCAAGGAAATTCATGCACCGGCCTCGAGGAGGTCGGCGGCTTGTTCGAGGGGTTCGCAGTCGGGGCAGACGGCGAAATGGGGCGGCAGGCTGAGATCCGGCAGCAGATCGGTTTGCGGCGCAGGCAGCGCCATGAGCTTGCCCATGTCATTGCCGCAGCAGTCGCAGATCACTCGGTCACTGATCAACATGGCCGCCCCTCCCGGTTAGTTGGCCTTGGCCGGTTCGCCGGCTTTGGCTTGCGGTTGTGGGGTCGGGGTGCGCGGGGCTTCGGTGCCGTTGCGTGGCTTCACGGCTTCGAGTTGCAGCGCTAGGTTCTTGCCCTTGTTCTGCCCACCACGGGCAATCTCGAAGTGGATGCGCACCAGTTGCAGCGGCTCGAACTTGGCGCCGGCTGCGAAGATTTCGTCGGCTACTTCGTCCGCTGCTGCCATGCCGATGATCGACAGGCCGTGTTCGGTCTTGCCGTCCGGTTCATCGCCGTAGAAGACCTTGATGTACTTCTGGCCCGCTTCACCGTCGAAGCGTTGAGTGCCGAGAAATGCAACTTCCATAGTCGAACGTGCCATTTGTGTTTCCTCTCTCTAGTTGCGCTTAATTGCGCTGCTTTGCTTTCTGCAGGCCGAGCGATCCCGAGCAGGCAACTTCACGTTTTGCCGCTGTTCGGTTGTTACTTGGCCTACGGGTTAAAAGTTCGCGTTGTGCGTGTTCTCTAGTTGGTTAACACCAAGGGCTTTGCCCTTGTCATCCCACTCTTGCCGCCGAGGGCTCAGGAGCGCGGGGGGAAAAGCACTCCCCACACTCCCGAGCGGAGGCTGTTTCGGTTCGTGCCGGGTCAAGGGTGAAGGCTTCGCCCCGTGCTTCCGTTCGACGGATCGGTGAAGCGTGATCCGACGAGCCGGGAGCGCGGCCCTGGACCAGGACAGGTCGAGCTGGATTTGCGAGCTGACTCATCACATGCCCGCCCCACTGCGCGGCGATAGCGTCCGCAATGCCTTGGTAGGTTCGCGAGCGGTTCTTCCAGCGGTCCGGTCCGGGTGCCATGTGATGCACTGTCGGTTCGCGCCCGTCGACGATTTCGGTCGGTACCAGGAGCGGTAGGTTCTGGAGCCAGAAGTGGGTCTCTTTGCGCTCGCCATGGCCAAACATCCAGGGCTGGATGATCTGATCCGGTTTGCGAATCTGACCGGAGATAACCGACTTGGGGTTCTCGAGCGCCTTGAAAGGGATCGGCGCGGCGAGCAGCTTGCGTACGAAATCCAGAGCGCGTGCTTGGCGACCGTCAGCGATCTTCTCGGGAAACCACCGGGCACCTGACGTTGCCAGATCCGTGCAGGGCGGATGGGCAATCAGCAGATCCCAACCCCATTCGAGCACTTCCAGCACATCACCTTGGATGTGTTCACCTTCGGTCTCGGATGGCAGCAGGTCGCAGCTGACGGCGTAGAACCCGGCGCGGGTCAGCGCATCACGGACGCGACCGGAGAATTCACAAGCGACGAGAGCGGTTGGCTGTCTCATACCATCACCCCACCAGCTCGAACGGTTCGTGAATCGGGACGTAGGGCGTTGGCCGGCCAGTGTCGAGCACAACGCTCCAATACTTCGGCGGTCGGTCGGGTCGCGTGTGTTTCTCGCAGATAAAGGTCGGTTCCACCTTCCATTCCGAAAGCAGGGGCTTCCAGATCCCACCGACGCGGCCCATTTGTAAGGTGCGTATCGGCACCGCAGATGCGGGGCGGCATTGGGCGCAGGGTATGGACTGGGAGCGAGCGGGTTTCGCCATTTCGCGTCTGGACCAGCAGACAGAGCAGGCGCAATCCGCAGTATGTGGAAGGCGCTGGTAACTGTTCATGGGTCATCCCCTGGGCTGGCTTTCCGTAGGCGGCGCGGATCATGCGTCCCACTCCTTTTCCATGAGCTGCTTGGTCAGAAGCGCGACGTTCACCATCACGTATTTGCCGACCTTGTGAGAGGGGATGTAGCCGTTGCGAATCCAGCCCCACACCACGTCGTGCTCTTCACCCATGCGAATCCAGTCAGCGAATTGCCGCCACGGCATCACAGGTGGCGCGGTGAGAAGGTCTTTCGGCGGTAGGTTTCCTTCCATGTCCTTGGCCTTTGTTGCACTATGTTGGTCATTGTTGGCATACGCTGGTTTAACTGTTGTGTCTAATAGTTAAACCGTAGAGACAATATAGCTTCCTGCCCGCTAGAGTTCAATTGTTAAACTCGAAGCCTGTTAGATCGATATGGAATTAATACAAGATAGAGCGATAGCTTTGATTTATAAGGCGGGCTTGGATGAGTTAGTCCGTGCCTCCGAAATCAACTACAGCCGATGGAAGAACATCAGACATAAGACTGTTCGCGTTAGCAGCGAAGAGCTGGACGTGCTTGTGCGGGTTTTTCCTCACTACGCGCTTTGGCTGGCCAGCGGAAAAGTCGCCCCTGAGTGCGGGCAAACAAGCCCCGACTACGACGAGGCCAACCGAAACTTGACCAGTCAAGACGCGGGATAGCGATCACCAAGGAAGTGACTAGGCGCTGGTACGCCCGAGTACATGGAACAAGGAACGGTTAGGAGGTGGATCACATGGATAGACGTGATATCGACGAGCAGCTGAACAACCTCAGCTTCGACATGGACGAGGAAATCGACGATCGCAATGAGCGTCGAGGCTGGCAACCAATCAGCCCCCAACACGCCCACCGTCCTATGGACACCAGCCAGGCCATTATTTTGGCCGCCATCATCATTGTCGGCGGCTTATGGGGCGGCAAGCTCTTCTATGACTACATCCAGGAGCAGCGGATGCGGGCAGCCGTAAACGAAGCTGCTCTCTATATGCAGCAAGCCTTCAAGCAAGCCGAGCAAAGTACTCGACAGTCGCAGATTGAAATGCGGCAACGGGCAGCGGCGCAAGCCAGTTCGCGAACGCGGCAGCAGGCCCAACAGCAGGAAAATCGCGAAGCAGAGCTAGCGAGACTCCAGCAGGAAAGGCGCTACCAGACGGCGGAGTGCAAATTCTGGTGGGAGCAGCATAACGACAATCCCACCGAACGAACTGCAATCAAAAAATTAAAAGCCTGCGGAAATTAAAAAGGTGTTGCAGACGTAATGGATATTCAAATCAAGAAGTTTAAGAAGATTGACGAGGCATCCATTCATCTTAAGTCCCTGAACATATTTATTGGGGCAAATAACTCAGGGAAGAGTAGCTTTATTCAAGGGATTCAGTTCGCTATTTCTGGTTGCCAAACGCTAAGCTTGGCCGGCGGAACTTGGTCGAAGGGGCAGAAAACGCTATCTCTTGACTCTAGTGAATTTCTATATACACCTACTAAAAGCATTGAATATCTCTATCACGGCAAAAGGCTAACCGGTTCTAGGACAAAGAAAGATAGAGCTTGGATTGAGTTTATTTTTTCTGACGGCAACTCATCCACATTAAAAATATCTAAAGGAAAAAATGGTGGATTTAGTACTTTGCTTAGTGGTGGAAAGGCTTTAGGTGATGAGTTAAGCAATATTGCCAAGCCGTATTGTGTTTATGTCCCGGGAATTGCTGGGATTCCAACTCAAGAAAAATATGAAGTTTCAATCACTGTTAAGAAGTCAGCAACTCGCGGGGATAGCAATAACTACTTACGGAACATTCTTTACTCGATAAGTAAAGACGTGCAAAAGTGGAGGGCTTTCCATTCTTCTGTAAATAACATATATGAAGAGGTGAAAGTAATTGTAAGGTTTGATGAAAATAAGTCTGAATATATTCATGTGCATGTTGACTACGCCGGAATCGAACTCCCTCTGGACTCCGTAGGGACTGGGCTGCTCCAAGTCATACAGATATTTGCTTATATAGAATACTTCAGTCCGAAGATAATTCTGTTAGATGAGCCTGACTCCCATATTCATCCGACCAAACAGAAGAACCTAGCTCATGAGCTCGCCAAGCGGGCGAAAGCAAATGAGACTTTGAAGATCGTCTTTTCAACTCACTCTAGATACATTTTGGAAGCCTTGGAAGATCAAGCGAACGTAGTTCACTTCCAAGGCGGCAGGGTATTTGAAGATGTAAAGGAAAGTAAAATACTCATAGATATTGGCGCTGCCGATGCTGACTATTTGTTTTCTAAAAAGAAGCTAAGATACATAGTCGTCACAGAAGATAAAGTTGATAATATAAAAGAGAAAAAAGCATTCCTTAAAAAATTTATCCTCGCAAACGGCCTGAGCGAAGATGAGTTTGTTCTTCATTCTTATGAAGGGTGCGCGAAAGTTGATTTCGCAAAAATATTAAAGGGGTTTGTGCATAAACAAATTCCTACTGCAGAAGTAATTTTGCACGTTGATAGAGATGAAAAAATAGACTCTGATAGAGATATAATAAAGCTAATTGATGATTGTGAAAAAAAGAGCATCTCCTTATTTGTGACAAAGTATCAAGAGATAGAATCATATTTTTGCGATCCTCAGCATGTTTCAAATATATATGGAATTTCTGTTGAGGATGCGCGTGAGGTGCATGAGGCGCATATCAAAGAGCTTGAGGGTGAGACGAAAAGAAAGCTGCGTAACTTTATTCATAGGCATAGACGAGATCTAGCGCTTAATAAAGATGGGCAGATAGATGTAGCTATCGCTGACGGAATCGCAGACGATTGGTATGCCCAGTTTGGTTTGTATCTGACGCCTGGAAAGGAGTTGCTTGGGAAAACAAAGAAATTCATACAAGAAACTTTGAAGGCAGATCCAGATTTGTTGTTGGAGCCGTCTGAAGCGCTCAGAGATGAACGTTTCTTAAAACTGATCACTCCGGTCGAATAGTGTCGAAGAACTGTCGAAAATAAAGACCTTTAAAGACTTGAGATGGCCAAAACCAATTTCGAGGTGGGGCCGAGTAGCCAGTATTAACCAATGATGTTCCCTGACGAGCGATAATAAAACAGGATTTGAAGCCCGGCCGCACCACCGGGTGCGATTGCCTTCCTTATTTGGTCCAGAAGCGAAAAGGAAGCGACGACCAGCCTACCCCAGGCCTGACTGGATCGCCAAGGCACTGTCCTGGCGGACTTTGCGTTCGTTGCCGAAGCGGCGGGTGAGGCCGATGCGGTCGAAGTGTTCGAGCAGCTGGATGCTGCGTTTGCGGCCGAGCTGGATGCGGTCGCGGAAGGCGGCGGCGCGGATCACGCCGCTTTGTGCTTCCAGTTGCAGTACATGCCCCGCGAGTTGGCGAATGGTGAACTCGGGGTAGAACAAATCTTTCACCACCTGTTGCAACAGGCCGAGGCGGGCGAGCTTGCGGAGCAGATTGCGCATCTGCGTTTCATCGACGCCGAGGCCCCGTGCCAGGTCGCGGACCCAGGGCGGGTCGAACTGACCGGCTTCGAGCAGCGGCCACAGGCGTTCCTTCAAACCTTCTTCCGCATCGCTCAGGCGCACCCGGTGATCGGGGCGGTGCAGCCAGGGGCCGCTGGTTTCGATGCTGCCGGCGGCCAGTGCCTGTTCCAGTAGGGCGATGAACACCGGCCGTTCCAGTTGCGGCAGGGCGTAGCGGCGCAGGCGGTCCCGGTCGGGGCCGAGTTCGTCGGGTTGTTCTTCGTGAAAACGCTGCAGGGTGGCGAGCAGGGTGGTTTCGAGTTCGCTCCAGCGGGCCTGATCGAACAGTCGTGGGCCCAGTCGTGTACCTACTTCCACTACGCCGTGCGGCAGCTGCCAGCCATCGCGCGGGCGGTTGAACTGGCGTTCCAGGCTTTGTGGGTCGATGCCGTTGGCGGCGCTGGCGAGCAGCGGCGGCAATGCCTGCTCCAGGCTCGGCTGGGCGAGGGCGCGAAGTTGCTCCAGCCGTGCGGCGCGGCGGCGATTGCGCGGTGGTGCGTACGGGTCGAGCACGCGGCCCCCGCCGAGGGTGCGCTGGGCGGACTGATCGCGCAGGACGATGCGGTCGCCATGCACGGCGTGGCTCGGTGCATTCAGCAGTAATTGGGCAAAGGCGCGTTCGCCCGGTGCCAGGCTCGCATCTTCGAGCAGGGCGACGCGCGCGGTGACGTCCTGGGCGCCGAGGTGCACGTGCACCGGCGTCCAGTGCTTGAGTTCGTGGGCCTCGCCGGGCAGCAGCTGGAAGTCGATATCGATGCGTTGCGTCGGCGCGTGCAGCAAGGGGTGCAGTAGCCAGTCGCCGCGATGGATCTGTTCGACGGCCAAACGCTCACCGGCAAGATTCAGCGCCACGCGCTGGCCGGCATGGGCTTCGCCCGCTTCACGGTTCTGTGCGTGCAGACCACGGACGCGCACGCGTTTGCCGACGGGGCCGAGCAATAGTTCGTCGCCGATTCGTACGCGCCCGGCAAAGGCGGTGCCGGTGACCACCACACCCGCGCCGGTGACGCTGAAGGCGCGGTCGATGGCCAGGCGGAAGTGGCCGCTGTCGCTGCGTGCGGCGGTGCGTGCGGCTTCTTCGATCAGCGCGGTGCGCAGGGCGTCGATGCCGTCGCCGCGAATGCTTGAGACCGGGAAGATCGGCGCGCCGGCCAGTGGTCCGGCGGCCAGCAGGGCTTCGATCTGCTGCTGGACTTCGGCGATGCGCACCGGCTCGACGCGGTCGATCTTGGTCAGCGCTACCAGCGCGCGACGGATGCCGAGCAGCTCGACGATGGCCAGGTGTTCGCGGGTCTGCGGCATGACGCCATCGTCGGCGGCGACCACCAGCAGCACGCAGTCGATGCCGCTGGCGCCGGCCAGCATGTTGTGCACGAAACGCTCGTGGCCCGGCACGTCGATAAAGCCGGTGAGGCTGCCTTCACCGAGGTCGGCGTAGACGTAGCCGAGGTCGATGGTGATGCCGCGCTCGCGCTCCTCGCGGCGGCGGTCGCCCTGTTGCCCGGTGAGGGCTTGCAGCAGTGCGGTCTTGCCATGGTCGATATGGCCGGCGGTACCGACGATCAACGGGCCAGCTCCTCTTGCAGGTGCACCATTTGCTGGAGGAAGGCCGGTTCGTCGTCGAGCTGGCGCAGGTCGAGCCAGAGGGCGTCGTCATCGATGCGCCCGAGCACAGGAATCGGCAGGCAGCGCAGGGCTTCTTCCAGCTGGCGCAGGCTGCGGCCGCGCAGGCGCTTGGGTTGCTGCGGGCGGATGCACAGGGCGGCACTGGGCAGGCGTGCCACCGGCTGCGCGCCGCTGCCGATCATGCCCAGGGCATCGGTTACGGAGACTAGCCAGGTTTTACCGAGCACGGTGGCCAGTGCCGGGGCGATGCGTTCGGCCTGGTCGCGGATCTCCGTCTGCGGGCGACTGAGCAGGCGCAGGCTGGTAAGGCGCTCGGCGAGGCGGTCGGGGTCGCGATAGAGGTTGAGCACCGCTTCCAGCGCGGCGAGGGTCAGCTTGTCGACGCGCAGGGCGCGCTTGAGGGGGTTCTTCTTGATCTTCTGGATCAGCGCCTTGCTGCCGACGATCAGCCCGGCCTGCGGGCCGCCGAGCAGTTTGTCGCCGCTGAAGGTGACGATATCGGCGCCGTCGCGCAGCGCTTCCTGCACCGTCGGCTCCTTCGGCAGACCCCAACGCGAGAGGTCGAGCAGGCTGCCGCTGCCGAGGTCTTCCAGCAACGGCAGGTCGTGGGCATGGGCGATGCGCGCCAGTTCGGCGGTGGCGACGCTGGCGGTGAAGCCTTGCACGCTGTAGTTGCTGGTGTGCACGCGCATCAACAGACCCGAGCGCGAGTTGATGGCCGCTTCGTAATCCTTGGCGTGGGTGCGGTTGGTGGTGCCGACTTCATGCAGCTTCACGCCGGCGCGGGCCATGATGTCGGGGATGCGGAAGGCACCGCCGATCTCGATCAGCTCGCCGCGGGAAATGATGCCTTCCTTGCGTGCGCCGAGACTGTTCAAGGCCAGCAGCACGGCGGCGGCGTTGTTGTTGACCACGGTAACGGCCTCGGCGCCGGTCAGCTCGCGGATCAGCCCTTCGATGAGGTCGTCGCGGTCGCCGCGCTTGCCAGTGGCGAGATCGAACTCCAGGTTGAGCGGGTAGCGCGCCGCAAGGGTGATCGCCTCGATGGCTTCATCCGGCAGCAAGGCGCGGCCGAGGTTGGTGTGCAGCACCGTGCCGGTGAGGTTGAACACCCGGCGCACGCGGCTGCGGTGCTGGCTGGCCAGGCGTTCGCCGGCGCGCCCGGCGAGCACCGCTTCGGACAGTTCCAGTGCGGCCAGCTGGCCATGGCGGGCCGGCTCGCGCAGTTCATCGAGCAGGTCGCGCAGGGTGCTCAGCAATGCCTGGCGACCGTAGCGCTGTTGCAGCGGTTGGCAGGCTGGGTCGCGCAGCAGCTTGTCGACCGAGGGCAGGTGGCTGCTGCTCATGCATCGCCCCCCGGTGCCAGCAGCAGGTTGGGTGCCTGACGCTGGAAACCCTGCTCGGCCAGCAGCAGGTCCAGGTCCAGGGTGGCGAGGTCGGCGGACAGGCTTTCGCCATCCGGCGCCAGGTCAAGGTAGAGCTGTTTGAGGTAGCCGTTGCACTCGGGGCAGACCTCGGCCTTGATGCCCTGCGGTGAGCCTTCGAAGTGCAGGTAGTCGAGCTTCTTGGTGCTGCGGCAGAGGCTGCATTTGACGCGCACGTAATGCCACTCGCAGGCGCACAGCGAGCAGACCAGATAACGCAAGCCGTTGAGCTGCCCGCGATGGCGGATGATGCCTGCCATCGGTGGCGCGCCGCAGCAGGGGCAGTGGGTCTGGTCTTCGCGCTCGCGCAGGTCGGAGAGGTCGAGCTGCAGCAGCCGGTGGCTCCAGGCCAGTTGCAGGGCGGCGCCGAGAAAGGGCACCAGCGCCGGCGGCAGGCTGTCGTACTGGCCGCTGACCAGTGCCACGGCCCAGGCCTTGCGCTGGCCGCTTTCGGTCTTGCGCAGTTGCTCGATGGCAGCGGCTACCGCAGGGTTGTCCGGCACCACGAAGGCTTCCAGCCAGGCATCCAGCATCGTCAGCCAGGCATCGTCGCGGACCAGGGTATCGGCAGCCAGGGGCGGCAGGTTGTGTTTGAGGCTTTCACGGGTGCGGTGTTCATCCAGCGGGGCGAGTGCCGGCGGGTTGTCCAGCACCTGCTGTTGCGCCTGGCACACCGCTGCCAGCAGGCGCAGGTAGTCGGCGAACGGATGGCCTTCGGCGAGCCTGGTCAGGCGCTCGCTGCGCAGGGCGAACAGGTTGAGCGGTGGCAGGTTGAGAAAGGGTGGTTTGCTGGCAGCGGCTTCGATCTGCCCGGGTTCGAGAATGGTGCCTGCCACGCAGGACTCCTTATTCTTGGGGTTGTGCCGAACAGCATAGTCCGTCACCGGCTGTCGCTCGGCTTTCGATGATGCGCGAGGTCGAAGACTCCCGCGCGTGTGCGGGGAATCTTCGGCTACAGCGGTGTGCTTATTTGCGCTCGGTGATCTCCCGATACCAGGCCGGGTGGTGCTTGCGCGCCCAGGCGCGGCTGACGGTGCCGTAGAGCATCGCGCCCATCGAGCCCTTGATCCAGATGGCGGCGTAGATGTGCACGATGATGCTGACGATCAGCACGAAGGCGGCGATGGCATGCAGCAGGCTGGCCCAGCGCAGCGAGACGATGCCGAAGAAACTGCTGAAATACTCGCGCCAGATGACAATGCCACTGAGCAGCAACACCAGCATGCTGAGGATCAGCACCCAGAACAGCACCTTCTGTCCGGCGTTGTAGCGGCCGACTTCCGGCAGTTTTTCCTCGCGGTTGTACACCACGTCGTTGATCTGCCTGAGCCACTGGCGGTCGCGTGCTTCGATGCGGTTATGCCCGGCGAAGCGGATCGCCAGCCAGAGGAAGAAGACGAACATCGCGACCCCGATGAAGGGGTGCAGGATGCGCGTCCAGGTGCCGCCGCCGAACAGCCCGGAGAGGCCGAACAGCGCCGGATGGAACAGCGCCAGGCCGGACAGCGCGGCGAGTACGAAGAGGATGGCAACGATCCAGTGATTGGTTCGCTGCGAGGGGTTGTAGCGTTCGATGTCGTTGTTATTCATCGTTGGCTCCTTGAGCGATCGACTCCGAGGATGGCCCCGTGAACGGGGCCGCCGGGATCAGGGGCGCGGTTCCTTGGGGTCGACCACATGCACCGAAGGATCGACCTGGTGCACCACGGGCTCGCTGAGTTCGGCCTTGTCATCCTCTTCCTCGACGCGGATCGGCCCGACTCGTGTGTAGTGGAAGAAGCCGGCCAGCACCGCCGCGCCCATGCCCAGCAAGGCGAGGGGCTTGGTCACGCCTTTCCACAGGCCGACCAGTGGACTGATGGTCGGCTCGTTCGGCAGGTCGTTGTACAGCGAGGGCTGATCGGCATGGTGCAGCACGTACATCACGTGCGTACCGCCGACACCATCGGGGTCGTACAGGCCGGCCTGGTCGAAACCGCGTTCCTTCAGATCGGCGATACGCCCGGCCGCGTGATCCTTCATATCGTCCTTGCTGCCGAAGACAATTGCCCCGGTGGGGCAGGTCTTCACGCAGGCCGGCTCGAGCCCGACCGACACGCGGTCGGAACAGAGCGTGCACTTGTAGGCCTTCTTGTCCTTCTCGGAGATACGCGGGATGTCGAACGGGCAACCGGTGATGCAGTAGCCGCAGCCGATGCAGTGGTCCTGGTTGAAGTCGACGATGCCGTTGGCGTACTTCACGATGGCCCCCGGCGCCGGGCAGGCCTTGAGGCAGCCCGGGTCGGCGCAGTGCATGCAGCCGTCCTTGCGGATCAGCCACTCGAGGTTGCCGCTGCCGGGGTTCTCGTACTCGGCGAACTTCATCACCGTCCAGGATTCGGCGGTGAGGTCGATCGGGTTGTCGTAGGTCCCGTTGCTGGTGCCGACTTCATCACGCAGGTCGTTCCATTCCGAACACGCCACCTGGCAGGCCTTGCAGCCGATGCACTTGGAGACGTCGATTAGTTTCGCCACCTCGCCGATCTCGCGGATCGACGGCCGCTCGGTAGTCGTGGCGGAGCGGGCAATCACGTCTTGAGTAGCCATCATGCCTTCTCCACGTTGACCAGGAACGACTTGAACTCCGGCGTCTGGGTGTTGGCGTCACCGACGAACGGCGTCAGCGTGTTGGTCAGGTAACCGTTGCGCGCCACCCCGGCGAAGCCCCAGTGCAGCGGGATGCCGATGTGATGCACGGTCTGGCCGTCCACCGTCAGCGGCTTGATGCGCTTGGTCACCACCGCCACCGCCTTGATGTAGCCGCGGTTGGACGACACCTTGACCCGCTCGCCGGCCTTGATGCCCAGCTCGTTGGCCAGCACCTCGCCGATCTCGACGAACTGCTCGGGCTGGGTGATCGCATTGAGCCGGCAATGTTTGGTCCAGAAGTGGAAGTGCTCCGTCAGCCGGTAGGTGGTGGCCGCGTAGGGGAAGTCCTCCGCGGTGCCGAACAGCTCCATGTCGTTCTTGAACACCCGCGCGGCCGGATTGCTGATGGCCTGGACGTTATCCGGGTGCATGGGATTGCGGCCGATGGGCGTCTCAAACGGCTCGTAATGCTCGGGGAATGGCCCCTCGTTCATCTTGTCCACGGCGAACAGCCGCGCCACCCCTTCGGGGTTCATGATGAACGGGTTCATGCCGGCTTCGGGTGGTGAATCGACCTTGAAGTCGGGCACGTCGGTGCCGCCCCACTTGGTGCCGTCCCACCACACCAAGCGTTTCTTCTGCGGGTCCCACGGGTCGCCGGCCGGGTCGGCCGAGGCGCGGTTGTAGAGGATGCGCCGATTGGCCGGCCAGGCCCATGCCCAGCCCAGCGTCTGCCCCATGCCGTAGGGGTCGGCATTGTCGCGTCGGGCCATCTGGTTGCCGGCCTGGGTCCAGGAGCCACACCAGATCCAGCAGCCGCTGGAGGTGGTGCCGTCGGCACGCAGCAGACCGAAGCCTGGCAGCAGCTCCCCGGCCTTGGCCACCTGCGCTCCGGTCTGCAGGTCGAAGACGTCGCTCAGGGCCTTTCCGTTGTACTCCTGGGCGATTTCCTCGGCGGTCGGTTCTTCCGGCTGGCGATAGCCCCAGTCGATGTTGAGCAGCGGCTCGGCATAGGCGCCGCCTTCCTTGCGATACAGCTCGCGCAGGCGATGGAACAGCCCTCCCATGATCACCACGTCCGTCTGCGCCTGGCCCGGCGGCTCGGCGGCCTTCCAGTGCCATTGCAGCCAGCGACCGCTGTTGACCAGCGAGCCGTCCTCCTCGGCGAAGCAGGTGGTCGGCAGGCGGAACACCGTGGTCTGGATGCCGGCGGTGTCGACGTCGTTGTACTCGCCGGCGTTGCGCCAGAACTCCGAGGTCTCGGTGGCCAGCGGGTCCATGATCACCAGGTACTTGAGCTTGGCCAGCGCGGCGCTGACCTTGGCCTTGTTGGGGAACGAGGCGATGGGGTTGAAGCCCTGGCAGAAATAGCCGTTGACCTGCCCCTGGTACATCATGTCGAACACCTTGAGCACGTCGTAGCCGGGGATATCCAGCTTCGGCAGCCAGTCGTAGCCCCAGTTGTTCTCCGCGGTGGCGTTCTTGCCGTACCAGGCCTTCATCAGGCTGACGTGGAATTTCTCGTAGTGCTGCCAGTAGGACAGCTGCCCCGGGCGCAGCGGCTTGGCGGTGCGCTTGGCGATGTAGGCCGCGTAGTCCTGCTCGGCTTCCAGCGGCAGCGTCATGTAGCCCGGCAGCAGGTTGGAGAGCAGGCCGAGATCGGTCAGGCCCTGGATATTGGAGTGCCCGCGCAGCGCGTTCATCCCGCCGCCAGGCATGCCGATGTTGCCGAGCAGCAGCTGCACCATGGCGCCAGTGCGGATCATCTGCGAACCGACCGAATGCTGCGTCCAGCCCAGGGCGTACATGATGGTCATGACCTTGCCCGGTGCCGAGGTTTCGGCGATGGTCTCCCACACCTGCAGCATCTTGTCCTGCGGTGTGCCGCAGATGTTGCTGACCACTTCCGGCGTGTAACGGCTGTAGTGCTGCTTGAGCAGATTAAACACGCAGCGTGGGTGGGTCAGGCTCTTGTCGACGCGGGCGAAGCCTTCATCGTCCAGCTCGTAGCTCCAGCTGGCCTTGTCCGTATAGGTACGCCGATCGCCGTCGTAGCCGTTGAACAGACCATTCTCGAAGCCGAAGCCTTCCTTCACGATGAACGAGACGTCGGTGTAGTTGACCACGTACTCGTGCTGGATCTTGTCGTTTTCCAGCAGGTAGTTGATCAGCCCGCCGAGGAAGGCGATGTCGGTGCCGGTGCGGATCGGCGCATACATGTCGGCCACCGAGGCCGAACGGGTGAAGCGCGGATCGACCACCACCAGCCGCGCCTTGTTGCGCGCCTTGGCCTCGGTGACCCATTTGAAGCCGCACGGGTGCGCTTCGGCGGCGTTACCGCCCATGATCAGGACCAGGTCAGCGTTCTGGATATCGGACCAGTGATTGGTCATGGCTCCACGGCCAAACGTCGGGGCAAGACTTGCCACCGTCGGGCCGTGTCAGACACGTGCCTGGTTATCGAATCCCAGAATGCCGAGTGAACGAACCACCTTGTGGGTGATGTAGCCAGCCTCGTTGGATGACGCCGAGGCGGCGAGGAAACCGGTGCTCAGCCAGCGGTTGACCGTCTGACCCTCTTCGTTGCGTTCGACGAAGTTGGCGTCGCGGTCGTCCTTCATCAGCCGCGCGATGCGGTCGAGGGCGTCGCTCCACTCGATGCGCTTCCACTCGTTGCTGCCGGCTTCGCGGACTTCCGGGTGGGTCAGGCGGTTGGGGCTGTGAACGAAGTCGAGCAGGCCGGCGCCTTTCGGGCACAGGGTGCCGCGGTTGACCGGGTGATCGGAGTCGCCTTCGATGTGGATGATGTTCTGCGCGACGTTCTTGCCGCCGCTGCCCTGGCTGTAGATGATCAGCCCGCAACCGACGGAGCAGTAGGGGCAGGTGTTGCGGGTTTCGCGCGTGTTGGTCAGTTTGAAATGCCGGATCGACTCGGCATACGCCGTCGGTGGGGCCATACCCAATGCCGCCATGCTCGACGCCCCAAGGCCCACACCGCAGACCTTGAAGAACTGTCGACGGTTCATATCCATCGGAGGTTCTCCTTCTTATCAGGCTGGTACGCCGATGCTTTGCCGGCGTCTGCTAAGCAGCTTAGTCAACAATCGGCAAAGTGAAGGACTAATTCCACGTTCCGCTGTGTCTGGCTGCACCGATGAAGGCGCCAGGGTCGAGGCAGGCATTCAGGCATTCAGGCATTCAGGCATCGGCGGCCATGGCCAGCTGCTTTTTCCACTCCCGAGGCGAATGCCCGGCGTGCGCCTTGAACGCCCGGGAGAACGCGGCTTCGCTGCCGTAGCCCACTTCGAACGCGATCATTTTGATCGGCCGTCCGCGACGCAGGGCCTTCTGCGCCAGGCGGACGCGCCAGCCCTGCAGATACTGGCCCGGCGTGGTGCCGACGGTCTCGCGGAAGGCCGTGGCGAACACGCTGCGCGACATCCCGGCAACGCTGGCCAGCTCCTCGAGCGTCCAGTCCTGTGCCGGCGCCTCGTGCATCGCCACCAGAGCATTGCGCAGGCGCGGGTGCGCCAGCCCGGACAGCAGCCCGCCATCCACCTCGTCGCTTTCCATCAGCTGGCGCAGAACCTGGATCATCACCACTTCGAGCAACCGTTCGACCAATGCCACGCGACCGCAGCGTTGCTCGAAGGCCTCCTCGAACAGCAGCGAGAGGATCGGCTCGGCGCCCCAGACCTGATCCAGCGGCAGGCAGACGACATCGGCCAGCGCCGAGGCGATCGGGTTGCTGGTGCCGCCTTCGAACGACAGGTTTGCGCAGACCATATCGGCGTTCTGCCCGGGGGCGATGATGAAACGGTGCGTCAGCGGGCGCGGAAAAAGTAACAGGCTGGGGCGCTCGACCTGCAGATTGTCCCTGCCGTAATGCACCTCGACGGCACCGCTGCGCACCAGATGCAGCTGTCCGTGCACGCCATCGCTTTGCAGCGTGTTGATGCCGCACAGGGGGCCGGTATTGAAAACCTGTGCGCTCATCGGGAAGTGGGTCATCAGCGCAGCGAGCCGGTCGGCCATCTTCGTACTCCTGGTCATGTTTTACGGATTCTACGTCACCAATAGTTTTTTCTGGCGAGCAGAATAGCTCTCACCGGGCAACAACGCCCTGGCCTACCGACAGAACAGGAACCGTAGCCATGACCATCGAAAAGATTCTCTACACCGCCACTGCAACCGCCACTGCAACCGCCACCGGCGGCCGTGAAGGTCGCGCCAGCTCCTCCGATCAGGCGCTCGACGTGCAGCTGTCCACGCCGCGTGAACTGGGCGGCGCCGGCGGCCCCGGCACCAACCCCGAGCAGCTGTTCGCTGCCGGCTACTCGGCCTGCTTTCTCGGCGCGCTGAAATTCGTCGCCGGCAAGCAGAAGGTCGCCCTGCCGGCCGACACCCGCATCACCGGCAAGGTCGGCATCGGCCAGATCCCTACCGGCTTCGGCATCGAAGCCGAGCTGACCATCAGCGCGCCCGGCATTGCCCACGACGTGTTGCAGGAGCTGGTCAACCAGGCCCACGTGGTCTGCCCGTACTCCAATGCCACCCGCGGCAACATCGACGTAACCCTGATCCTCGCCGACTGATCCAGCCCACCGCACCTACTAACAGGAGACACACGCCATGAATGCCATCATCCGCACCTTCACCCTCCCGCTGCTGGCCATCGCGATGCAGCCAGTTTTCGCCGCGCAGCCGGAGCAGACCACGCAACCGACATCCAGTATCGCCAGTGCTCGCACCGCCAGCACCATCACCACGGCCGATGGCGTGCAGCTGTACTACAAGGACTGGGGCCCGAAGGACGGTCCGGTGGTCACCTTCAGCCATGGCTGGCCGCTCAACTCGGATAGCTGGGAATCACAGATGCTGTTCCTCGCATCCGAGGGCTACCGAGTGGTCGCTCATGACCGCCGCGGCCATGGCCGCTCCAGCCAACCGTGGGAAGGCAACGACATGGATCACTACGCCGACGACCTGGCCGCGGTGATCGAGGCGCTGGACCTGAAGGATGTCACCCTGGTGGGCTTCTCCACCGGTGGCGGCGAGGTGGCGCGCTACATCGGCCGCCACGGCACCGAACGGGTGAAGAAGGCCGTGCTGGTCAGCGCCGTGCCGCCGATGATGCTGAAAACCGCGGATAACCCGGGTGGGCTGCCGCTGGAAGTGTTCGACGGCATCCGCAAGGCATCGCTGGAGGACCGCGCGCAGCTGTACCTCGACCTCGCCTCCGGCCCGTTCTATGGCTTCAATCGTCCGGGGGCGAAGGTCTCCCAGGGGTTGATCGACAGCTGGCGTGCCCAAGGGCTCCAGGCCGGGCACAAGAACACCTACGACTCCATCGCCGCCTTCTCGGCCACCGATTTTCGCGGCGACCTGAAGAAGTTCGATGTGCCGACGCTGGTGATCCACGGCGACGATGACCAGATCGTGCCGCTGGACAGCTCGGGCAAGGCATCCGCAGCGCTGATCAAGGATGCGAAGCTGATCGTCTATCCCGGCGCGCCGCACGGCCTGACCGACACCCACAAGGAGCGCTTCAACAACGATCTGCTGGCCTTTCTCAAGGAGTGATGCGCCGCGGCTTTATCGAGCGGCTCGCAGCACCGCGTCACTTGCCGCTCAGAAACGACAAACCCCGCTAGATGGCGGGGTTTGTCTGTGGACTGCGCTAAGGCAGACCAGATTTTCTACACGACGCCGATCAGGCGTTCTGGCGGATACCAGCGACCAGCCAAGGCTGGTTCTCGCCCTGGGCACGTTCCATGCGCCAGCTTTCACTGAACGGCTCGCCCTGGTCGAAGCGCGAAGTTTTCGCGGTGCCGGTGAAGGTCAGGGTCGCGGTGGTCTTCTCGGCATCGTCGTCGACGCCGTCGAGCTGGATTTGCAGATCGTCGATGTAGGTCGACTGATAGGCATCACCGATCTCGGCGCGCTCCTGCTTGAGGAAGCCCAGCAGCTGCGGGGTGACGAACTCGGAGATCTTGTCCATCTCGTTGGCGTCCCAGTGCTGCTGCAGCGAGAGGAAATGCTCGCGGGCTGCGGCGACGAAGCTCTGCTCGTTGAACCAGGCCGGGGCGTTGATCACCGGGGCGGCGGCAACCGGGGCGGCGCCGCCACCGAAGATGGAGGTCGACGGCTGCTGTGGCATGTCACGCTGCATCGGCGCATGGCCGGCCATGGCAGGCTGCTGCTGGCGACGGCGGGCGGCGAGGAAGCGGAACAGCAGGAACGCGATCACGCCGAAGATCAGGATATCCATGAACTGGATGCCCTCGAAGCCGTCGCCCATGAACATCGAGGCGAGCAGACCACCGGCGGCCAGACCGGCCAACGGGCCGAGCCAGCGCGAAGCACCGCTGGCGGCAGCGGGCGTCTGACGGCCAGCCTGATTCGGTGCGGCCTGGGTCTGTTGGGGCGCCTGGCGGGTCTGGTGGCTGGGCGCCGAGCCGAAGCTCTTGCCGCCGCCGAAACGCTTGGCGTGGGCGTCGAGCGCGAAGGTCAGGCTGATACACAGCGCCATGAAGATGCTAAGCACACGTTGCATTGAGTGTTCCCGCTGAAAAGAGTGGAGTACGCGCGCCATCCTGCCGAGGCAGGCAGGGGTTGGCCAGGGGCAGTATGTTACCGGCTTTTGCTTGCGACCGTTGGTCGCGCCAGGTCAGCGCTGGGCAAGATGCGAAAACGGAGCCTGACGGCTCCGTTCTGTGCTGCAGCGGGTTTAGCGCCAGTTGTACAGCTCCTTCTCGGAGATTTCGTGCATTGGCTTGACCTGTTCCTGGAAGGCTTTCATCGACGCCCAGATGCGGCCGTTCAGCTCGCTCTGTTCGGCCAGCTCGCCGAGCACCAGCTCCGACTGCTCCTGCATGGCGCCGAGCACTTCGTCGGGGAAGCGCTTGAGCTCCACGCCTTGCTGCTTGAGCTGGTCCAGCGCCAGGGCGTTGTTGTAGACGTAGTCATCCATCATGTCGCGGCTGGCCGCACGGGTCGCCTCGGTGAGGATCGCCTGCAGGTCCTCGGGCAGGGTATCCATCGCCTTCTGGTTCACCAGCAGCTCCAGCACCGCCTGCGGCTCCTGCCAGCCTGGGTAGTAGTAATACTTGGCGGCCTTGTGCAGGCCGAAGGCCAGATCGTTGTACGGGCTGACCCAGTCGGTCGCGTCGATCGCGCCGGTCTGCAGTGCGGTGAACACTTCGCCGCCAGGCAGATTCACGGTGGTCGCGCCGAGACGCGCCAGCACTTCGCCGCCGAGGCCCGGCATGCGGATCTTCAGCCCGCGCAGGTCGTCCAGCGAATCGATTTCCTTGTTGTACCAGCCGCCCATCTGCATGCCGGTGTTGCCGACCACCATCGGCTTCACGCCGAAAGGTGCATAGGCCTCTTCCCAGAACTTCTGGCCTTCGCCCTTGCTCAGCCAGGCGTTCATTTCGATGGCGGACAGGCCGAACGGTACCGAGGTGAAGAACTGCGCGGTGGGCACCTTGCCCTTCCAGTAGTAGGCGGCGCCGTGGCCCAGTTCGGCGGTGCCGCGGGAAACGGCATCGAACACTTCCAGCGCTGGGACCAGCTCACCGGCGGCGTAGACCTTGATGGTCAGGCGACCGTCGCTCATCACCTTGACGCGATCGGCCAGGCGCTCGGCGGCGGTGCCCAGGCCGGGATAGTTCTTCGGCCAGGCCGTGACCATCTTCCAGGTGTAGGTCTTGGCGGGTTCGCTGGCGGCTTGTTGGCCTGCGGTTTCGACGTTCTTGTCGTCATTGCAGCCGGCAAGGCCGAGGGTAGCAAGCAAGGCAGCGGCAGCACCGAACAGATGGCGGCGTTTCATGGGTCGGTATCCTTGGAAGATTCTTCTTATAGGAATGGCTTGTCGGTATGACGGGTTGACGTTAGCGTCAACCTCACAGGGCTTCAAGTTTTGCGTAGCTGAGCATCAGCCATTTGCTGCCCTCGTCCTCGAAATTCACCTGCACCCGCGCCTGGGCGCCGGAGCCTTCGAAGTTGAGGATGGTGCCTTCGCCGAACAGCGAATGGCGTACACGCTGGCCGAGGCTGAACGGCGTTTCCGGCACGCCGGCGCCGTCGAACAGCGACGAGCCGCTCATGCTCTTGCCGCTGAACGAGCGCGTCACGGTATTGCTCAGACGTACTTCCTGGATCAGCGCCGGCGGCACTTCGCGGACGAAACGCGAGATCTTGTTATAGGTCTCGCTGCCGTACAGCCGGCGCGTTTCGGCGTAGGTGATCACCAGCTGCTGCATGGCGCGGGTGATGCCGACGTAGGCCAGGCGGCGTTCTTCTTCCAGACGGCCGGATTCCTCCAGGCTCATCTTGTGCGGGAACAGGCCTTCTTCCATGCCGACCAGGAACACCAGCGGGAACTCCAGGCCCTTGGCGCTGTGCAGGGTCATCAGCTGCACGCTGTCCTCGTGGTCGCCGGCCTGCTGTTCGCCGGCCTCCAGCGAGGCGTGGTCGAGAAAGGCCGCCAGCGGTGACTGGACGTCGTCGTCCTCTTCGCTGTAGCTGTCGAAGGCGCGCGCGGCGGAGACCAGTTCCTCGAGGTTTTCCACCCGCGCCTGGGCTTTCTCGCCCTTTTCGTCGCGGTGATAGGCAAGCAGCCCGGACTGCTCGATGACCAGCTGCGCCATGCTGTGCAGCTGCATGCCTTCGACCTTCAGCGCCAGGGTATCGACCAGCTCGACAAAGGCGTTCAGCGCGCTGGCAGCGCGGCCGGAAACCGCCTTGGTACCGACCGCCTGATGCAGCGCCGCCCACATCGACAGGCCCTGATCACGCGCCAGCTGGCGCAGTGCTTCGACGGTCTTCTCGCCGATGCCGCGCGCCGGCACGTTGATCACCCGTTCCAGCGCCGCGTCGTTGTCGCGGGTCTGGATCAGGCGCAGGTAGGCCATGGCGTTCTTGATCTCGGCGCGCTCGAAGAAGCGCTGGCCGCCGTAGATGCGGTAGGGAATCTTCTCGCGCAGCAGCGCCTCTTCCAGCACCCGCGACTGGGCGTTGGAGCGGTAGAGGATGGCGATCTCGCTGCGGCTCATGCCGTCGCGGATGGCCTTCTCGATGCTCTCGACCACGTAGCGCGCTTCGTCGTGCTCGTTGAACGCGGCGTACAGGCTGATCGGCTCACCCTCGCAGCCGGAAGTCCAGAGCTCCTTGCCGAGACGGCCCTGGTTGTTGGCGATCAGCGCGTTGGCGGCCTTGAGGATGCAGGCGGTGGAGCGGTAGTTCTGCTCCAGGCGGATGGTTTCGGCGTCGGGGAAGTCCTGGCTGAACTGGTGCAGGTTCTCGATCCGCGCGCCGCGCCAGCCGTAGATAGACTGGTCGTCGTCGCCGACCACCATCAGGCTCTCGCCGCCCTTGGCCAGCAGCCGCAGCCAGGCGTACTGCACGGCGTTGGTGTCCTGGAACTCGTCCACCAGCACGTGGCGGAAACGCCGCTGGTAGTGATCGAGCAGGCCCGGGTGGTCGCGCCACAGGTCCAGGGCGCGCAGCAGCAGCTCGGAGAAGTCGATCACCCCGGCGCGGGCGCAGGCCTCTTCATAGGCTTCGTAGATCTTCAGCTGGGTGGCGAGGAACAGATCACCGCCGGCCTGGATGTTGCGCGGACGCAGGCCTTCGTCCTTCTGCGCGTTGATCCACCACTGCGCCTGGCGCGCTGGCCAGCGTTGCTCGTCGAGGCCGAGTTCGCGGATCACCCGCCTGACCAGCCGCTGCTGGTCGTCGGAATCGAGGATCTGGAAGTTCTGCGCCAGCTTGGCCTCCTGCCAGTGCGCGCGCAGCAGGCGGTGGGCCAGGCCGTGAAAGGTGCCCACCCACATGCCCTGCGGGTTCACGTGCAGCAGCTGCTCGATGCGCTGGCGCATCTCGGCGGCAGCCTTGTTGGTGAAGGTCACCGACAGGATCGAGTGCAGCGAGGCGCGTTCGACCTGGTGCAGCCACGCGATACGGTGCACCAGAACGCGGGTCTTGCCCGAGCCGGCGCCAGCCAATACCAGCTGGCGGCCAAGCGGCGCGGCCACGGCCTGGCGCTGAGCATCGTTGAGGGAATTCAGGAGGAGAGAGAGATCGTCATGCATCGCGGCATTCTATTGGAAATGCCTGCGCTGCGCTCGCCCTGCGGTCCATTTGGGGATGCCGTCTGCGGCAAACCGGCGCGGGCACGGTCCTGGTTGATCGCGCCTGGTGGAACCTTCCGCTGGTCGGCTGGAGTACCGATCGCCGTTTTTCCGACGCACCATGGTATGACGCGACGCCATCAACGTGCCATTATCGACGGTGGTATGGTTCCGAGGGAGCCTGTTTTAGGTGCAGTTATTACTAGAACAATATTCATGACCGATTCCATCCGAGCCGCCTGCCCGGCATCAACACAGCCATTGTCCCGCGGGGTGTCGGCGGCCGATATCGTTGCCGAGCGTACCCGGCTGCTGTATCGAGGTTCGCGCGTACCTGCCTGGCTGTTGTTGCTGACGACACTGGTTCTCGGCGTGGTGCTCTGGGGCGAGCAGGGCGGTGTCGAGCTCGGGCTGTGGCTGGGCTGGATGGGCGCGCTGGCACTGTTGCGCTTGCAGCAGATCTTCGCCTTCAACCGGGCTAGCCTCGATGCGCAAGCCGCGCCGTGCTGGCGTTGGCGCTTTCTGCTGGGCAGTGGCGCGTCTGCGCTGAGCCTGTGCTACGCAATGGTCGTGCTGGTGCCGGCTGATGTCTTTGTTACCCAGGCGCTGCTTTATGGGCTGATCGGTTCGGTCGTCGTGGCCGCGAGCGTCGCTTACGGGGTGTGCCTTCCCGCTTTCTTCAGTTTCGCCGTGCCAAGTCTGTTGCCCACCGGCCTTCTGCTGATGACCAGCGGGCATCCGCTGCAGCAGGGCTGGGGCTTGCTGGCGATGATCGTGCTGGCCACCCTCAGCCTGATCGGCTGGCAGATCAGCCGGCTGGTGAACGACGGGCTCGAACAGCGACTGCACAAGCAGCAACTGATCGAGCGGCTGGAAACCGCCGGCCGCGAAGCCGACCAGCTCAATCGCCGCCTGGCCTCGGAAGTGGAGCAGCGCCGCCATGCCGAAAAGCAGCTGCGCAGTGCCTTCGATGGCCTCGAACAGCGCGTCTCCGAGCGCACCGCGGAACTCGCGCAGCTCGCCGACGAGCTGGGCGAGAGCGAGGCGCGGCTGAATCTGGCGCTGGATGCCAGTGGCCTCGGGCTGTGGGACTGGGATCTGCAGAACAACCATGTGCATCATTCCCGCCTGGAAGTGGTGTTCGGCATCGGCCGGCAGCACCGTTACGACGAAGATGGCTCGCCGCTGCCGGACATCCATCCCAAGGATCTGGACGGCGTGCGCGCCACCCTGATCGCGCACCTGCGGGGTGAAACCGAGCAGTTCGCCGTCGAATACCGTGCACTGCGTGCCGACGGCAGCGAACTCTGGCTCGAGGACCGTGGCCGGGTGATCCAGCGCGATGCCGCTGGCCGTGCCCTGCGCATGATCGGTACCCGCCGCGACATCAGCGAACTGCGTCGCCAGGCCGAACAGCAGCGCCTGGCGGCGACGGTGTTCGAAGCCGCCAGCGAAGGCATGGTGATCATGAACGATCGCTACCGCGTGCTGGCGGTCAACGACGCCTGCTGCGCGCTGTCCGGCTACAGCCGCGAGGAGCTGCTCGGGCACAGCGTGGCGCGCATCGCCGGCTCGCCGGAGAGTCAGCGTCAGTACCAGGCCATGCGCGAAGCGCTGGAGCTGCACGGTCACTGGCAGGGCGAGCTGATCGAGACCCGCAAGAGCGGCGAGGTCTACCCGCAGTGGGTGCAGCTGCGCGAAGTGCGCGATGCCAGCGACAGCGTCACTCATGTGGTCGCGTTCATCTCCGACCTCAGCGTGCGGCGCAAGATCGAGGAACGCCTGCGCTATCTGACCCATTACGACGATCTCACCGGGCTGGCCAACCGTGGCCTGCTCAAGGAGCGTCTGCACGAGGCCTGCCAGCGGGTGCGTCGCAACGGTCGCAACATGGCGGTGCTCTACATCGATCTGGACCGCTTCAAGCTGCTCAACGAAAGCCTGGGCCATGAGTCCGCTGACGCATTGCTGCGCGAGATATCGCGGCGGATCACCCAGACCCTGGCCGATGCCGACACCATCGCGCGGCTGTCCGGCGACGAGTTCGTCGTACTGTTCGATGCCTATGGCAGCCTCAGCAGCCTCGCGCACCTGGGCAGCCGTTTGCTGCAGCGAATCCGCAAGCCGCTGATCATCGATGAGCAGGAGCTGGTCATCAGCGCCTCCATCGGCGTCAGCCTGATGCCGGACAACAGCCGTGATGCGGAAGTGCTGCTGCGCCAGGCGAACATGGCCATGCAGCAGGCCAAACACCTGGGCGGCAACACGCTGCAGTTCTTCACCGACCGACCGCAGGCGTCGAGCATGCAGTACCTGCAGCTGGAGAATCAGCTGCGCAAGGCGCTGGAAGTCGGTCAGCTGGAGGTCTTCTACCAGCCACGCCTGAGCCTGGCTGGCGATGCCCTGGAAGCCGCCGAAGCGCTGGTGCGCTGGCGTCATCCGCAGCGCGGACTGGTCGCGCCGGCGCACTTCATTCCGCTGGCGGAAGAAACCGGTTTGATCATTCCGCTCGGTGAGTTCGTCTTGCGTGAGGCCTGCCGCCAGGCGCGCCAGTGGCAGCAGGACGGGCTGGCCGAGATTCGCGTGTCGGTGAATCTTTCGGTCAAGCAGCTGCGCCAGGGCAACTTCGTCAGCCTGGTGCGCCAGGTGCTGGAGGAAACCGGGCTGCCGGCGACCATGCTGGAGCTGGAGTTGACCGAAAGCCAGCTACTGGACGACATCGACAATGCCATCAGCATCAGCGAGCAGCTGCGCGCGTTGGGCGTGCGGCTGGCGATCGACGACTTCGGCACCGGCTTCTCGTCGCTGAGTTACCTCAAGCGCTTCCCGGTGGACTACGTGAAGATCGACCGCTCGTTCATCAGCGAGCTGGAGCATTCCAGCCAGGATGCGGCGATTACCCGGGCGATCATCGCCATGGTCCACAGCCTGGAACGCAAGGTGGTGGCCGAGGGTGTGGAAACCCAGGCGCAGATGGATTTCCTCAAGGCCAACCAGTGCGACGAAATCCAGGGTTACCTGCTCAGCCCGCCGGTGCCGGCCGAGCAGTTCGCCGAGCTGCTGCGCTAGGCTGCGGCGTCGCGATGCGACGCCAGCTACGCGCTCAACCGCGCGTGGTGCTGCCGTCCAGCTCGCGCATCAGCAGGGCGTAGCGCAGATCGACGTCTTCCGGCACCGGCAGGTATACCGTATGGCCGTCGCCCGGTGCCACCTCGATGGCATCGCCGCGCTTGTTCTCCAGCCGCTCAAGACGCAGGTTGAGATTGCCCTGCGGCGTCATCAGCTCCAGCCGGTCGCCCACCGCGAAGCGGTTCTTCACCTTCACCTCGGCCAGGCCGTTGCGCCGCTCGCCGGTCAGCTCGCCGACGAACTGCTGGCGCTCGGAGAGCGAGAAGCCGCGTTCGTAGTTCTGGTATTCGTCATGCACGTGGCGACGCAGGAAGCCTTCGGTGTAGCCGCGGTGGGCCAGTGATTCGAGGGTGTCCATCAGCGACCTGTCGAACGGCCGGCCGGCGAGCGCATCGTCGATGGCCTTGCGGTAGACCTGCGCGGTGCGTGCCACGTAGTAGTGGCTCTTGGTGCGGCCTTCGATCTTCAGCGAGTGGACGCCCATCTGCACCAGGCGCTCGACGTGCTGCACGGCGCGCAGGTCCTTGGAGTTCATGATGTAGGTACCGTGCTCGTCCTCGAAGGCGGACATGAATTCGCCCGGACGGCTACTGTCCTCGAGCAGGAATACCTCATCGGTCGGCGCGCCGACGCCGAGAGTCGGCTCGGGGCTGGCAGCCTGTGCCGGTTGCACGACGATGGGCTCGTACTTGTGCACGATGTCGCCGACTTCGTTCTCCTTGGCCTCGTGGGTCTTGTATTCCCAGCGGCAGGCGTTGGTGCAGGTGCCCTGGTTGGGATCGCGCTTGTTGATGTAGCCCGACAGCAGGCAGCGGCCGGAATAGGCCATGCACAGCGCGCCATGGACGAACACTTCCAGCTCCATGCCCGGCACCTGTTCGCGGATCTCGCCGATCTCCTCCAGCGACAGCTCGCGGGACAGGATCACCCGGCTGACGCCCTGGCTTTCCCAGAACTTCACCGTCGCCCAGTTCACTGCGTTGGCCTGCACCGAGAGGTGGATGGTCTGCTGCGGGAAATGCTGGCGCACCAGCATGATCAGCCCGGGGTCGGACATGATCAGCGCATCCGGTCCCATCGCCACCACCGGCTCCAGATCCTTGATGAAGGTCTTCAGCTTGGCGTTGTGCGGGGCGATGTTGACCACCACGTAGAACTGCTTGCCCAGCGCATGCGCCTCGTCGATGCCGAGCTTGAGGTTGGCATGGTCGAACTCGTTGTTGCGCACGCGCAGGCTGTAGCGCGGCTGCCCGGCGTACACCGCATCGGCGCCGTAGGCGAAGGCATAGCGCATGGATTTCAGCGTGCCGGCAGGCGACAGCAGCTCGGTGCGGTAGGGGGTGCTCATGGCGCGGGACTCGCAGGAGGGCATCGAAGAAGCGCGGCATTTTACTGCGCTCGGCGGTCGATTGCGCGTCGTCTGCGATATTCGGGGTGAGGCGCAATGGCGCCCCGCCTGAGCGGGACGCCGAGGATCAGGCGGCGGGCGCTTCCTTGAGCATGGCGTAGAGCCGGTCCTTGAGCTGCAGCTTCTCCTTCTTCAGGGTCTCGACCTCGCTGTCGGTGCCCGGGACGATGTGCGCTTCGATGTTCTTGACCCGCTGATCCAGCTCGTTGTGCTCGTCGAACAGGCGGGCAAAGGTCTTGTTTTCCGCCTTCAGGCGGGTGATCAGGTCGCGGTACTCGGGGAACATGGCAACTCCTGCGGCATGGATGAGCGGCTTGGGCAGATCGGCTCGGGCCGAGCTGCCTCGTGCTTCCATGGTCGTACCGGTGCTTGCCTGTGGTATTGACCCGCGTCATACGCAGTCGGGAAGCCGGACAGCAAAACGCCGGGACGGCCCGGCGTTTCGGTCTTGCGTCTGAATCAGGCCGCTGCGATCACATCGCCGTGATTTTCCGGCTCGATCAGTGCGCGGTGCAGCGCAGCGATGGCGGCGTCGTAGTCCTCTTCGTTGACTACACACTGCATCTCCACCTGGCGGATAGACTGGTGGATCGCCTGGATGCTGATGCCCGCCTCGGCCAGAGCGGCTACGGTCTTGGCGAGGATACCCTTGACCTTGAGGTCGGAGCCGATCGCCGAAACGATGGCCAGGTTGTGCACCGTGACCTCGGCGGCCGGGTAGTGCTCCTCGATCAGCCGCGCGGCGCGGTTGATCAGTTTGCGCGAACCGGAGGCGTAGTAGGTGATGCTGTTGGCGTCGGAATCCTTGTTTACCACGTAGAGCTTGAGCTGTTTGAGCAGCTTGCTGATCTCCATGTCGTGGCTGATGTCGCCGAGCATGTCCTGGTCGAACACCTCGATGCCGAAGACGTCCTTGCGCCCGGCGATGATCTCGACGCAGGGCTTCTCGGACTTGTAGTCCTGGCTGATCAGCGTGCCGCCATGCTCGGGCTCGAAGGCATTCTTGATGCGCAGCTCGACACCGGCACGGCGCAGGGTCTTGGCCGCACGTGGGTGGATCGCCTCCATGCCGAGGTTCGAGAGCTGGTCGGCGACGTCGTAGTTGGTGCGGCCGATGGTGACCACCTTGTCGGCACCCACCAGATTCGGGTCGGCGGAAGAGAGGTGGAATTCCTTGTGGATGATCGCCTCATGGGCGCCGGTGGCAGCGGCGATCTGGGCGAAGGTGATCTCGCTGTAGCCGCGGTCGTAGGTGTTCATCAGGCCTTCGGCGCAGTGCGTATAGCCGGTGGCGACCACCAGTTCGCGACTCAGGTCGAAGCCGGCGAAATGGCTGGCGATCATCTCCTCGAACGGCAGCGGCGCTTCCTGCTGCCAGCCGGTGAGGTCGGCCAGACGGGCGTTGACACCACGCTGCTTGAGCGCCAGCACCGAGTTGAATGCGCTGTGCGCCTCACCGAGGGAGGCAAGCATTTCGCGCACCTTCATCAGGTGCTCGGAGAGCTGGAAGTGGCCGTAGGCGCAGAGCTTCTGCAGGCTGTGCATGCACTCGCTGGCATCGTCGATGCGCGAGTTGATGAACTGGTTGGCGGCGTGCAGTTCGTACTCGGAGCTGAACAGCTCGGCATTTTTTTCCAGCATGCGCCGGCGCACCTGTTCCAGTGCCTCACGCCAGGCGCCTTCGTTCTGCGCATCGGCGAAACGCTGATAGACACCGGGCTCGCCGGTCTTCTTGTGTTCCAGCAGCAGGTTGGTCATGCCGCTGTAGGCCGAGACGACGAAGATGCGCTGGTACAGCGCTGCGCCTTCACGGTGGCCGATGAAGATGTTGTCGAGGACTTCCTCGAAGCGGCTCATCGACGTGCCGCCGATCTTTTCTACGGTATGCATATTTTTATTGCGTCCGAATCTGGCAGGCCGTTGACGGGCCCGGCGCGGCTGGCGCACCTGTCGATCAACGAGCTGAAAGTGAATTCATCCCTGGGCCGTAAGTGATCGGCCAGGCCGGGGGATCAGGCCCGTCATCAGACGCGCCCAATCGCCTCAGAGATACTGTTGCGGCTGAATGTCCAGCGGCTTGAACGTCTCGCGCTCGGCGACGAATGCCGGGCGGGGTTTCTGCTCGCAGAACGGCGGCTGCACGGCATTATCCACGTGGTTGTAGACGTAGAACAGATTGCTTCGCGCGCTGGGTGTGATGTTGCCGTTGGAGCCGTGCATGGTGTTGCAGTCGAAGAACACCACGCTGCCCGCGGGGCCGGTGGCGCAGTCGATGCCGAAGCGGCTGGCCAGCTCGCTCAGGCTGTTCTGGTCAGGCACACCGAACTCCTGCTTGCGCAGGGATTTCTCGTAGTGGTTCTCCGGCGTGGCGCCGACGCAGCGCACGTAGTGCTTGTGTGAGCCAGGCATCAGCATCAGCGGGCCGTTGTGCGGCTCGTTGTCGGTCAACAGAATCGAGCAGGACAGGCACCGCATGCGCGGCATGCCGTCCTCGACGTGCCAGGTCTCGAAGTCTGAGTGCCAGTAGAACTCCTTGCCGGTGAAGCCGGGCTTGAAGTTCATCCGCGACTGATGCACGTACAGATCACCACCGAGAATGAAGCGGGCGATGCCGGCGGTGCGCTCGTCGGCAGCCACGCGGGCGAACAGATCGTTGTCGCTATGAATGTCGAACACCGAGCGGATTGCGCCGCTATCGGGTTCCTTGATGGTCTTGCCGGAACCGGCGACGGCGGGGTCCTGGCGCATGCGCTCGAGTTCGGCACGGAACACCGCCACTTCGTCGGCGCTGAACAGATTGGGAATGACCAGGTAGCCGTCGCGCTCGAAACGCTCGATCAGCTCCGCCGCTATCGGCGCATTCTCCAGGTCGCTGCGGTAGACGACCGGATCCAGGCGTTCCTGCCAGCTGGGCTGGTCTTCCTGGCGCGAGGGATACAGGTCGGCTTGCATAGGGTTCACGCTTACCTCCTTTTCTTGTGATGGGGGGCGGCTCGGCGGCCGCCCCGGTAAACCGGTATCAGACGGTTTCGGCCTCCAGCGGATAGACGCCGCTCTCGTCATGCACTTCCTTGCCGTTGAGCGGCGGGTTGAAGACGCAGGCCATCTTCATGTCCTCGCTACCGCCACGCAGCAGGTGCTCGTCGTGCTTGTCGAGGATGTACAGCGTGCCGGGTTCGATCTTGTAGATCTTGCCGTCGGCGATGGTCTCGATCTCGCCGTTGCCGCTCATGCAGTACACCGACTCCAGATGGTTCTGGTAGTGGATGTGCGTCTCGCTGCCGGCGTAGATGGTGGTGATGTGGAACGAGAAACCCATGTTGTCGTCTTTGAGCAACAGGCGGGTGCTGTCCCAGGTGCCGGTCTTGCTGTGGACCTTGCGGTCGGTCTGCTCGCACTCGGCGAGGGTTCTGACGATCATTGCAAATACCTCAGGAAGCTTGGTTTTCGGTCTGCTCGCTCATCACGGCGGCGAAGGCCTTGTCGAGGATGGCGAGTGCGCGGTCGATCTGCTCTTCGCTGATGATTAGCGGGCAGAGACACTTGACCACTTCACTGTGGGCGCCGCTGGTTTCGATAACCAGGCCGTTCTCGAAGGCGTGACGGCAGACGGCGGAGGCGATATCACCATCCGGGCAGCTGATGCCGATCATCATTCCGCGGCCCTTGAGGAACAGCGAATCCGGGCCGTGGCGGCGGACGATGCGTTGCATGCCGTCGGCGATGCGCTTGCCCTTGGCCTTCACGCTGTTGGCGAACTCGTCGTTCTGCCAGAAATGCTCGACGGCTGCGGCAGCGGTGACGAACGCATGGTTGTTACCGCGGAAGGTGCCGTTGTGCTCGCCTGGCTTCCACTGGTCCAGCTCTGGGCGCAGCAGCACCATGGCGAATGGCAGGCCATAGCCGGACAGCGACTTGGACAGGGTCACGATGTCCGGATGGATGCCCATCTCCTCGAAGCTGAAGAAGGTCCCGGTGCGGCCGCAGCCGGCCTGGATGTCATCGACGATCAGCAGCATCTCGTGCTTGCGGCAGAGTTTGTCGAGCTTGCGCATCCACTCGGTCGACGCGGTGTTGAGACCGCCTTCGCCCTGCACCACCTCGACGATCACCGCGGCCGGCTTGTCGATGCCGCTGGAGGGGTCGGAGAGCAGCTTGTCCATCATGCCGATGGTGTTGGTCTTGTCGCCGAAATAGTTGGCGTACGGCATGCGGCTGACATCGGTGAGGCTGATGCCGGAGCCGCCGCGGTGATGCTGGTTGCCGGTCGCGGCCAGCGCGCCGATGCTGCAGCCGTGGAAGCCGTTAGTGAAGCTGATGATGTTGTTGCGCCCGGTGACCTTGCGCGCCAGCTTCATCGCCGCTTCGACCGCGTTGGTGCCGGTCGGGCCGGTGAACTGCATGCGGTAGTCGCCCATGCCGCGCGGTTCGAGGATCAGGCGGTTGAAGGTTTCGAGGAAACGCTCCTTGGCTGCGGTGTACATGTCCAGGCCATGGGTGATGCCGTCGTTCTGGATGTACTCGAGTAGCGCCTTCTTGAGTACCGGGTGGTTGTGCCCGTAGTTGAGCGTGCCGGCACCGGCGAGGAAGTCGATGTAACGCTTGCCGTCTCTGGTGACCAGTTCGGCACCCTGGGCCTGGTTGAAGACCACGGGGAAGGAACGGCAGTAGCTACGAACCTTGGATTCGTTCAGTTCAAAAGTTTTCATGCGTGCTCCTTGAGCTCTTCTTCTAGATGGGAAACGGTGAACGGGCCGGCGCGGTAGAGCACCTCGTCCTCGTGCTGACCGCCAAAGTGCGCGGCGCGGGAGAACAGCGTGCGCGTGGTGCAGTCGGCACCCAGCCGATCGAATGCCCGCTTGAACAGTGCCTGCGACGCCGCGTTGTCCGGGGAAATGGTGGTTTCCATGAAGCGCACGTCGTGCTCACGGGCCACACGGGCCGTCAGCGCGAGCAGCATGCGCAGGGCCAGGCCCTGGCCGCGCATCGAACTATCGACGGCGACCTGCCAGACGAACAGGGTGTCCGGGCGGGCAGGGGGGCGGTAACCCGAGATGAAACCAACCAGTTCGCCCTGGGCGTTCTCTGCGGCGATGGCGGTGTCGGCGAAATCGGAGCACTGCAGCAGGTTGCAGTAGACCGAATTGGTATCGAGGGGCTGGCAGCGCGCCACCAGCTGATGCAGGTTGTAACCGTCGCCGTCGGTTGGGCGACGGAGCACTACGGTAGGGAAACTCAAAACAATGCCTTTGGGGTTGTTGATTGAATTCCTTTTTAGGGTAGGCATATCCGGAGAAGTTTCTCAACCCGAACTTCTGAATATGCGAAGTTAAGAGCGCTGCATATATCGCTCGATCCCGCGTAATTACGGCGATTGCGCCGTGGATGTTTCAGTCTGTTTCATTTCGCCAGGCTGGCGGTGAAGGCTGATAGTTAAGGGGAAGTTTCAGGAGTGCCGCGAGAAGTTCGATGGCAGTGATGCACAGAAGTTCGCCTTGAGTGGCCATGACGTAGCTGAAAGCAGCATGAATGCTGGATTTGCGGTGGTTGAGCGATGCCCGAATCGTTCGTCATGCACGCGCTGTTGGGCATGGTGTGCTGCGGATAAGTGTGCGGGGAAGAATCAGGCTGAGAATCGACGCGGAAATAGCGCTAAATGGCGGCGTGAACTACCGATGATATTTCGCTGATGTGACGTCTGTATGTCGGCGCGATCTGGCCACGGCCGAGCTAGTTGCTCGGCGTAGTTGTGGTGGCCGCGATCGATGATTTCAGAAAGTCTACCGATCCGCTCTATCTCGCGTTATACGGGGGCTGTGGCGAAGTTGTCGGAAGTTGTGCCAGACAACTTCATTGCCACCAGCGATGACCCTGGCGTTCGATGAATTGATGGGCCTGTTCCGGGCCGTCCTCGCCGGCCGGATAGGGGCGCGGCTTGCGGTAGTAGCTGTGCCAGCCGCGCAGGATCGGATCGACCCAGTTCCAGGCCGCCTCGACCTCGTCACGGCGCATGAACAGCGTGGAGTCGCCTTCGATCACATCCAGCAGCAGCCGCTCGTAGGCTTCCCAGCGACGGGTGCTGCTGAAGGCGTGCGCCAGGTTCAGATCCAGCTCCACCGGTTCCAGCTGCATGCCCTTGCCGGGTGCCTTGGCCATCAGCTGCAGGCTGATGCTTTCTTCCGGCTGCAGGCTGATCACCAGGCGGTTCACTTCACCCTTGCTGAACAGCAGGTGCGGCACCTGTTTGAAGGTGATGATGATCTCCGAGCGCTTGCGCGCCATGCGCTTGCCGGTGCGCAGGTAGAAGGGCACACCAGCCCAGCGCCAGTTGTCGATCTCGGCCTTCACCGCGACGAAGGTTTCGGTGTCGCTGTCGTTGTCGATGTTCGGCTCGAAGTAGTAGGCCTGCACGTCGTGGCCACCGATGCGGCCGGCGCCGTATTGGCCGCGCACGGTCTTGTCCAGCACGTCGTTGCCGGTGATCGGCTTCAGCGCCTCGAGCACCTTCACCTTCTCGCCGCGGATGTGCTTGGCATCGAAACGCACCGGCGCCTCCATTGCCACCAGGCAGAGCAGCTGCAGGAGGTGGTTCTGCAGCATGTCGCGCATCGCGCCGGCGTTGTCGTAGTAGCCGCCGCGGTTCTCCACGCCGAGGGTTTCGGCGACGGTGATCTGCACGTGGTCGATATGCCCGGAGCGCCAGATCGGCTCGAACAGCGCGTTGGCGAAGCGCAGCGCCATGAGGTTCTGCACCGTTTCCTTGCCCAGGTAGTGATCGATCCGGTAGATGCGCGACTCGGGGAACACGGCACCGATCGATTCGTTGATTTCCAGCGCCGAGTCCAGCGAATGGCCGATCGGCTTTTCCAGCACGATGCGCGCATCGTCACCGGCCAGCCCGGCGCTTTCCAGGTTGGCGGCGATGGGTTCAAACAGATCCGGCGCGGTCGCCAGGTAGTACACCCGCACACGGCCGTCGGCCTGACCGAGGTGATGGGCAAGGCGCACGTAGTCGCCGCGCTGGTTGGCGTCCATGGCGAAATAGTCCAGGCGCTGGGCAAAGGCCTGCCAGGTGTCAGGGCTGAAGTCGCTGCGGGCGACCTGCGCGCGGCAATGCCGCTCGGCCAGGGCCAGGTAGCCGTCGCGGTCGAGCTTTTTGCGCGCCAGGGCGAGTATCCGTACGTCGGCGTGCAGGCGCCCGTCACGGTGCAGGTGGTAGAGCGCCGGAAGCAGTTTGTGCAGCGTCAGGTCACCGGTCCCGCCGAACACGAGCATGTCACAGGATATCGACATCGATTCTCTCCCAGGGCCAAAAAATGGGCGTCGTGGCGAGGCTTGTAGTATAACTACCGCCCCACTACAACCCGCTGACGGCTGAGCGGCGTCGATCGCGCCCGAGCAAAGCCATCAGACGAGAGCATAGCGAGTCCGGAACGTGAATCTGCTGCAGCACATCGCCCAATCCAGAAGCCTGCTACGGAAGTCGGAGCTGAAAGTGGCCGACCATGTCCTGCTCGATCCGGCGTCGGTGATGCACAGCTCCATGGCCGACCTGGCCCACGTGGTCGGCGTCAGCGAACCCACCATCGTGCGTTTCTGTCGCGCCATCGGTTGCCTGGGTTTTCAGGATCTCAAGCTCAAACTGGCGCAGAGCCTGGCGGCTGGCGCCAGCTTCGGTCAGTTCGCCATCAGCGAGAACGATTCGGTGGCCGACTTCGCCTTGAAGATCTTCGACACCACGCTGCACACCCTGATGGAAGTGCGCGAGCGGCTCGACCCCGAAGCGCTGCAGCGCGCCATCGCTGCCATGGCTAAGGCCGAGCGCGTGGAGTTCTACGGTTTCGGCGCATCCGGCGCGGTGGCCACCGACGCCCAGCACAAATTCTTCCGCCTGCTGCTGTCAGCTGCCGCCTATTCCGATCCGCACATGCAGGCCATGTCGGCGGTGACGCTCAAGCCCACCGACGTGGCGATCTGCATCTCGCAGTCCGGGCGCTCCAAGGATCTGCTGATCACCGCCAACGTGGTGCGTGAATCCGGCGCGACGCTCATCACCCTGTGCCCGAGCCAGACGCCGCTGGCCGAGCTGGCCACCATCAACCTGGCAATCGACGTACAGGAAGACACCGAGATCTACACCCCGCTGACCTCGCGTATCGCTCACTTGGTAGTGATCGACGTGCTGGCGATGGGTGTTGCCATGGCGCGCGGACCGAGTCTGGTCAATCACCTCAAGAGCGTGAAGCGCAGCCTGCGCAGCCTTCGCCTGTCGCCGCAGAAGGTCAAGACGCACGACGACTGAGGCGCCGCTGCACCTTCACGGTCGCGTAATCGCCCTGACTTCAGTTTGTCATCCATGACGTCGATGCTGATCTCTCCTTACCTGTTCTGGGAGATCGCCTCATGCTCCGGCACACCGACGACAGCAGCCAGCTCGACAGCAAGTCCCGTCGCAAACAGCAGGATGAGCGGCGCATGCGTTTCCGCCGCGCCATCGAAAGCTATACCGAGCAGCGTCAGCTGCATGCCGAGTTGAACGACTACGCCGATGCGCTGGTGATCAGCTCGCTGCGCTCGTCGTCGGCGAGCCGGCGAAGCGCTCCGCCAGCGCACTGATCTGCGCGCGCTCTTCACGGAGGAAGGCGAAGAACGCCTGGGCTACCGGACTCAGGCGCTTGCCGCGCGAATGCACCACGCACCAGCTGCGATACAGCGGCAATTCCTCGACCGGCAGCTCGCGTAGCAGCCCGCTGGCCAGCTCCAGATGCACCGCATGGCGCGGCAGCAGCGCCAGGCCGAGCCCGGCCACCACGCATTCGCGCAGCGCATCCAGCGAGGCGACCTGAATGCTCTGCGCGAAATGCGCGCGCTTCTGGCGCAGGTAGTCCTCGCCGGCCCGTCGCGTGCCCGAGCCTGGCTCACGCACCAGCAGGGGATAGTCCGTGAGGTCCTGCAGGGACAGTGTGGCGGCGTTGCACAGCGGATGGTCGGGTGGCGCCACGGCGATGATCGGGTTGTTCAGGAAGGGCATGAACTCCAGGTCCATGTCGGTAGGCACCTGAGACATGATCAGCAGGTCGTCACGGCTCACCGACAGGCGCTTGACCGCCTGGGCATGGTTGACCACCACCAGCTGCAGGCTGACCTCAGGGTGCAGGCGCTTGAAGGCGGCGAACAGGTGCGGCGTGACGTACTTGGCGCTGGACTCCACCGCCAGGTTGAGCTGGCCCTGCAACGAGCCCTGCAGATCCGAGAGCTGCATGTCGAGGCTGTCCAGGCGACCGAAGATGTCGGTACTGGCGCGCTGTAGCGCCTCGGCCGCATCGGTCAGGTAGAGCTTCTTGCCGAGGTACTCGAAAAGCGGTTGACCGACCAGTTCCTCGAGCTGCCGAATCTGCAAACTGACGGCGGGCTGGGTCAGTGCCATTTCCTCGGCGGCACGGCTGTATGAGTGCGTTTCGCACACGGCGCGAAATACCTGAAGCTGGCGCAATGTCATGCGCATCAGCGATTTTCGCATCACGTTCTCCGCAAAATTATTGAAGCGTAGCCCCGTTGCACCGTTGCCGGCGGCGCTGACCGTTCGGCCAGATTAGTGCTGCTCAGGGTGTATCTATAAGTAATTACTTATTCTCAAGCAAACAATTATTCATTTTCAGTAATCCCCCCAGCGGGCGTAGGGTGAAACGGCTCGTTGCAAATGCGAGTGATCATGACCCGCACGCGGGTCCCCTGCTCAACGATCCGAGGAAAGACAGCGTGATCAAGAAGCTGCTGATCGCCAACCGCGGGGAAATCGCGGTGCGTATCGTCCGCGCCTGTGCCGAAATGGGTGTCCGCTCGGTGGCGGTATTCTCCGAAGCCGACCGCCACGCGCTGCACGTCAAGCGTGCCGACGAGGCGCATTTCATTGGCGAAGACCCGCTGGCCGGCTACCTGAACCCCCGCAAGCTGGTGAACCTGGCTGTGGAAACCGGCTGCGATGCGCTGCATCCGGGCTATGGATTTCTTTCCGAGAATGCCGAACTGGCGGAGATCTGCGCCGAGCGTGGCATCCGCTTCGTAGGCCCGAGCGCCGAAGTCATCCGCCGCATGGGCGACAAGACCGAAGCGCGGCGCAGCATGATCAAGGCGGGCGTGCCGGTCACGCCGGGCACCGAAGGCAACGTCGCCGACCTTGCCGAAGCGCTGCGTGAAGCCGAGCGTATCGGCTATCCGGTGATGCTCAAGGCCACCTCCGGTGGCGGGGGTCGCGGCATTCGCCGCTGCAACTCGCAGGCAGAGCTGGAATCGGCCTATCCGCGAGTGATCTCCGAAGCGACCAAGGCCTTCGGCAGTGCCGAAGTTTTCCTGGAAAAGTGCATCGTCGAACCCAAGCATATCGAGGCGCAGATCCTCGCCGATTCGTTCGGCAACACCGTGCACCTGTTCGAGCGCGACTGCTCGATCCAGCGCCGCAACCAGAAGCTCATCGAGATCGCCCCGAGCCCGCAGCTCACTCCCGAGCAGCGCGCTTATATCGGCGACCTGGCCGTGCGCGCGGCCAAGGCGGTGGGATACGAGAACGCCGGCACCGTGGAGTTCCTGCTCGCCGATGGCGAGGTGTACTTCATGGAAATGAACACCCGGGTGCAGGTGGAACACACCATCACCGAGGAAATCACCGGGATCGATATCGTCCGCGAGCAGATCCGCATCGCCTCCGGCCAGCCACTGTCGGTCAAGCAGGAGGACATCCAGTATCGCGGCTTCGCCCTGCAGTTCCGCATCAACGCCGAGGAGCCGCGCAACGACTTCCTGCCCTGCTTCGGCAAGATCACCCGTTATTACGCGCCGGGTGGCCCCGGTGTGCGCACCGACACGGCGATCTATACCGGCTACACCATTCCGCCGTATTACGACTCCATGTGCCTGAAGCTGATCGTCTGGGCGCTGACCTGGGAAGAGGCGCTGGCCCGCGGTTCGCGTGCACTGGACGACATGCGCGTGCAGGGCGTGAAGACCACCGCCACCTATTACCAGCAGATTCTCGCCAGTCCGGATTTTCGTAGCGGCCAGTTCAACACCAGCTTCGTCGAGAACCATCCGGAACTGCTGAACTACTCGATCAAACGCAAGCCGGGCGAGCTGGCCCTGGCCATCGCTGCCGCCATCGCCGCCCACGCAGGACTGTGAGGAACGAACCATGACTGCTCAGAAGAAAATCACCGTTACCGACACCATCCTGCGTGACGCCCATCAGTCGCTGCTGGCCACCCGCATGCGCACTGAAGACATGCTGCCGATCTGCGAAAAGCTCGACCGTGTCGGCTACTGGTCGCTGGAAGTCTGGGGCGGCGCCACGTTCGACGCCTGCGTACGCTTCCTCAAGGAAGACCCCTGGGAGCGCCTGCGCCAGCTCAAGGCGGCGCTGCCCAACACCCGACTACAGATGCTGCTGCGCGGGCAGAACTTGCTCGGCTACCGCCATTACAGCGATGATGTGGTCGAAGCGTTCTGCGCCAAGGCGGCGCAGAACGGCATCGACGTGTTCCGCATCTTCGACGCTATGAACGACGTGCGAAACCTGGAAACCGCGATCAAGGCCGTGAAGAAGACCGGCAAGCACGCCCAGGGCACCATCGCCTACACCACCAGCCCGGTGCATACCGTCGAGTTGTTCGTCGAGCAGGGTCGGGCGATGCGCGGCATGGGCGTCGATTCCATCGCCATCAAGGACATGGCGGGCCTGCTCACGCCGTTTGCCACCGGCGAGCTGGTGCGCGCGCTGAAGGCTGAGATCGACCTGCCGGTGTTCATTCACTCCCACGACACGGCTGGCGTCGCCAGCATGTGCCAGCTGAAAGCCATCGAGAACGGCGCCGACCACATCGACACCGCCATTTCCTCCATGGCCTGGGGCACCAGTCATCCCGGCACTGAATCCATGGTTGCCGCGCTGCGCGGCACGCCCTATGACACCGGCCTCGATCTGGAGCTGCTGCAGGAGATCGGCCTGTACTTCTACGCGGTGCGCAAGAAGTACCACCAGTTCGAAAGCGAATTCACCGGCGTCGATACCCGTGTGCAGGTCAACCAGGTGCCGGGCGGGATGATTTCCAACCTGGCCAACCAGCTGAAGGAGCAGGGTGCGCTCGACCGCATGGATGAAGTGCTGGCCGAGATTCCGCGCGTGCGCAAGGACCTCGGCTACCCGCCGCTGGTAACCCCGACCTCGCAGATCGTCGGCACCCAGGCGTTCTTCAACGTGCTCGCCGGCGAGCGCTACAAGACCATTACCAACGAGGTGAAGCTCTACCTGCAGGGCCGCTACGGCAAGGCGCCGGGCACCATCGACGCCAAGCTGCAGCGCCAGGCCATCGGCGGTGAAGAGATCATCGACGTGCGCCCGGCCGACCTGATCAAGCCGGAGCTGGACAAGCTGCGCCAGGAAGTCGGTGCGCTGGCCAGATCCGAAGAAGACGTGCTGACCTACGCCATGTTTCCCGACATCGGCCGCAAGTTCCTCGAGGAGCGTGAGGCCGGTACGCTGGTACCGGAAACACTGCTGCCGATCCCTGACGGCAGCACCGCGACCGCTGCAGGCGGGCAGGGCGTGCCGACCGAGTTCGTCATCGACGTGCATGGCGAAACCTACCGCGTGGATATCACCGGTGTCGGCGTCAAGGGCGAAGGCAAGCGGCACTTCTTCCTTTCCATCGACGGCATGCCGGAAGAGGTGGTGTTCGAGCCATTGAACAACTTCGTCGGCGGCAGCGGCGGCAGCCAGCGCAAGCAGGCCAGCGGTCCGGGCGACGTCAGCACCAGCATGCCGGGCAACGTGGTCGACGTGCTGGTCAAGGAAGGCGACGTGGTCAAGGCTGGCCAGGCCGTACTGATCAGCGAAGCGATGAAGATGGAAACCGAGATTCAGGCGCCCATGAGCGGAACGGTCAAGGCCGTGCATGTCGCCAAAGGTGACCGGGTGAACCCGGGCGATGTCTTGATAGAGATCGAGGGCTGAGTGAAGGGTGGCGTGGCGGTCTGATCACGCCACGCCAGCGTCGTTTCGACTGTTTTGGCCGCGCTGCGCAAGCATGCGCGGCAGCCAGCGGAACGGACGGCGCGGGCAGTGTGTCCCCTTTGGGAGCCCTTGCGGCTCCTTTTTTTCGAGCCAATGTCTGCCAGGGATCGGTCCATTGTCCAAGCTGTGGAGACTGTAGATGGGTATCGACCCAGTAGTGCTGTTCTTCGTGTTCGGCCTGTTTGCGGGCCTGGTGAAGAGCGAGTTGAAGTTGCCGCCGGCGCTCTACGAGACGCTGTCGATCATCCTGCTGCTGGCGATCGGTCTGCACGGTGGTGTGGAGCTGGCCGAACAGGCCAGTGCGGCGCTTCTGGGCCAGTCGCTGCTGGTGCTGGGGCTGGGCGTGTTGCTGCCGATCCTGGCCTTCATCCTGCTGCGCGGGTTGCGCTTCGACCGGGTCAACGCGGCGGCGGTGGCGGCGCACTACGGTTCGGTGAGCGCCGGTACCTTCGCCGTCGTGGTGGCCTATCTGGCGGCGCGGGAAATCTTCTTCGAAAGTTACATCCCGCTGTTCGTGGCGATTCTCGAAATCCCGGCGATCCTGGTCGGCATTCTGCTGGCCAAGGGCGTGTCGCGCGATACCGACTGGAAGGAACTGGGCCGCGAGATCTTCCTTGGCAAGAGCATCATGCTGCTGCTCGGTGGCCTGCTGATCGGTGCGATCGCCGGCAAGGAGGCCATCAAACCGCTCGAACCGCTGTACACCAGCATGTTCAAACCGGTGCTGGCGTTCTTCCTGCTGGAGATGGGCCTGATCGCCTCCGGCCAGCTCGGCTCGCTCAAGCGCTACGGCTTCAAGCTCGCTGCCTTTGCGCTGCTGATGCCGCTGATCGGTGCGCTGATCGGCGCGCTGCTGGCGCGCTTCATGGGCCTGTCGCTGGGCGGTACGGCAATGCTCGCCACGCTGGCGGCGAGTGCTTCGTACATCGCGGTGCCGGCGGCGATGCGCCTGGCGGTGCCAGAAGCCAATCCGTCGCTGTCGCTGACTGCGTCGCTGGGCATCACCTTTCCGTTCAACATCCTGATCGGCATTCCGCTCTACCTGGCCCTGGCCGAGCGGCTGATCGCCTGGGGGTTCTGAGATGAACGCGCACAATCGTACGCTGCTGACCGTGATCTGCGAGGCAGCGCTGGAACACAAGCTGGAAGCCGACCTGAAAAACCTGGGCGCTCCGGGCTGGACCCTGTCGGACGCCCGTGGCAGCGGCAGCCGCGGGGTGCGCAGCGCCGGCTGGGATACCGACGGCAATATCCGCCTGGAGGTGATCTGCAGCCGCGAGATCGCCGAGCGTATCGCCGAGCACCTGCAGGCGCGCTACTACGAGAACTTCGCCATGGTCTGCTACCTGGCCGAGGTGGAAGTGCTGCGGCCCGAGAAGTTCTGACCGCGTGCTGTGATGCCCCTCGGCCGGCGGGCGTCCACCCTGGACTCAGGACCGATGGAGCCTTCGATGCACGCCCTGCTGCAGGAAATTCTCGACGATGTACGCCCGCTGCTCGGGCAAGGTCGCGTGGCCAGCTACATCCCGGCGCTGGCCGACGTGCCGCCCAACCAGTTGGGTATTGCCGTGTGCAGTGCCGAGGGCGAGATTTTCGAAGCCGGCGACGCGCGGACGCCGTTCTCGATCCAGAGCATTTCGAAAGTGTTCAGCCTGGTGCAGGCCATCGCTCATCGCGGTGAGTCGTTATGGGAGCGGCTGGGCCACGAGCCTTCGGGGCAGCCGTTCAATTCACTGGTGCAGCTCGAGTTCGAACGCGGCCGCCCGCGCAACCCGTTCATCAACGCCGGGGCGCTGGTGATCTGCGACGTCAACCAGTCGCGCTTCGCCACCCCGGAGCTGTCGATGCGCGATTTCGTCCGGCACCTGTCCGGCAACCGGCAGATCGTCTCCGACACCCGCGTCGCCGAATCCGAATACCAGCACCGCGCGCGCAATGCGGCCATGGCTTACCTGATGCAGGCCTTCGGCAACTTCCACAACGATGTCGAAGCGGTATTGCGCAGCTATTTTCATCACTGCGCGCTGCGCATGAACTGCGTCGACCTGGCCCGCGCGTTCGCATTTCTCGCCCGCGATGGTGCCTGCCCGCAAAGCGGCGAGACGGTGCTGGCGCCGCGCCAGGCCAAGCAGGTCAACGCGATCATGGCCACCAGCGGGCTGTACGACGAGGCGGGCAACTTCGCCTATCGCGTCGGCCTGCCCGGCAAGAGCGGGGTGGGCGGCGGCATCGTCGCGGTGGTGCCGGGCCGCTTCACCGTCTGCGTCTGGTCGCCGGAGCTCAACGCCGCGGGCAATTCGCTGATTGGCATGGCCTCCCTCGAAGCGCTGTCGCAGCGTATCGGCTGGTCCATCTTCTGACGCGCCGTCGCGGCGGCGCCTACCCTTCGAATTCCTCTGGAGAGAACCAAGCATGAATGACGGCAAGAAGAGCGAAACCGCCCAGGAGGCCCTCGAACACATCGTCTCGGGCGTCAAGCGCTTCCGCGAAGAGGTCTATCCCGAGCAGCGCGAGCTGTTCGAGAAGCTCGCCTACGAGCAGACACCGCGGGCGATGTTCATCACCTGCGCCGACTCGCGAATCATCCCCGAGCTGATCACGCAGAGTTCGCCCGGCGACCTGTTCGTCACCCGCAACGTCGGCAACGTGGTGCCGCCCTACGGGCAGATGAACGGTGGCGTGTCGACCGCCATCGAGTTCGCCGTGATGGCGCTTGGCGTGCAGCACATCATCGTCTGCGGCCACTCCGACTGCGGCGCGATGAAGGCGGTGCTCAACCCGGCTCAGCTGGAGCGCATGCCGACGGTCAAGGGCTGGCTGCGGCATGCCGAGGTGGCGAAGATCGTCGTCGAGCAGAACTGTGGCTGCGCCGACCACAACACCCTCGGCATCCTTACCGAGGAGAACGTGGTGGCCCAGCTCGACCACCTGCGCACGCATCCCTCGGTGGCAGCGCGGCTGGCCAGCGGTCAGCTGTTCATCCACGGCTGGGTGTACAACATCGGGACCAGCGAGATTCGTGCCTACGATGCCGAGAAGGGCGAGTTCCGCCTGGTCGGCGACGGCCCGCTGCCGATGGCCACGCCGCGGGCGCGCTATCAGGTGAGCTGAAGCGCTTCCGGGCGGTTTCGGTCTGCTGACGAGGCGCGGGGTCAGCGACCGCCGGCCAGCGTCGTGCCGCGCTCCTGAATCAGGTAGCACAGGTCAGGGGTCTTGCTGCAGCCGGCGTAGCCTTCGGCGATCACTTCCTCAAGTGCCTTCTGCAGGCGGTTGACCACTTCGTCCGGCGTATCAGGGCTCAGTGCCAGATACAGCGGTTCGCTGCGATAGCTCAGCGCGATGCGCAGCTGGCTCTCGTCGACGCCCTGCAGCCGCGCGTAATGACGCCACACCGGGTCGGCCACCGCCCACAGGTCGATGCGCCCGGTCAGCAGTTTGCGCAGGTTTTCGGCGTCGTTGAGGCTGTTGCTGGTGGCGATGCCCTGGCTTTCCAGGAACAGGCTGACGCTGCCGTTGGCGTGGCCGCCGATCTGGTAGCCCTGCGCCTGCTCCAGGCTGTCGAACTTCAGGCCACTGTCGGCCGGCGCCAGCAGCACGCTGGCGTGATGGGCCAGCGGCCCGACCCACTTGAACTGACCGGCGTTCTGCGGCGTGCGCGCCACTGAGAACAGGCCGTGGGCGGGCTGCTGCCGGGTCTGCTCGTAGAGCCGGCTCCAGGGGCCGCGCAGGGTCATGTTGTAGGCGATGCCGGCGCGGCGAAAGATGTCTCGCACGGTGTCGGCATCGATGCCCTGCACATCGTCGCCGCGGGCGAAGCCCTTGCTGTTGGGGCCCATGTTGAATGGCGGGAAGCTGTCGGTTTGCAGAGTGATCTGATAGTTGGCAGGCAGTTCGGCCTGGGCGGCACATGCAGCGCTGATGAGCAGGGCGAACAGCGCCCCGGCAGTTCGGGATCTGGCCATGGCATCGGCTCCTTGACGCTTTTCTTGTTGTTGGCGTGAGCAAGGGTAGCGGTGCTGCAGGCACATCGCCAGCCGGCCGCGCTGCCCTGCGGGGCAGCGCGCATTTTTGCCGGTGTCGTATTCAGTCGGCCATTTCGCCGCAGAGGTCGCGGCAGAACCAGTGTTCCACCTCGGCGTGGTCGAGCCCGGCGGCGAGCAGGGCGAACAACTTGCCCAGCGCTGCTTCACGGGTCATGCCGCCGCCGGAGACCAGACCGGCATCGCGCAAGCCGCTGCCGGTGGCATAGACGTCGAAATCGACATGGCCGCCCGGGCACTGGCTGATCGCCGCCAGCACCACGCCCTGTCGATGCGCCTGGCGCAGCGCTTCGATGAACGGGACGTCGTCCGCCGGGCCGGTGCCGCTGCCATAGCACTCGAGCAGTAGCGCCTGAGCGCCGCTGGCGACCAGTGCCCGGACCTGCGCGGCGCCGACGCCGGGGTACAACGGCAGCACCACGACCTGCGCCGGTCGCTGCGGCAACAGCGCCGGCGGACGTTCGCTGGCCGCTGCGGCGAGGCGCTTGCGCGGCGCCTCGGCAAAGGCGTCGAAGGCGTCGCTGCGCAGTTTGCTGACCCGCGCGCCGTGCAGCAGCACGCCGTTGAAGAACAGTTGCACGCCGTGCACCTGCCCGGCCTGCAGGGCGCGCATGGCGCCGAACAGGTTGGGCCAGGCATCGCTGCCCGGGCTTCCCGCCGGCAGCATGGCGCCGGTGAGCAGCACGGGGATCTCAAGATCCAGCAGCAGGAAGGACAACGCAGCGGCGCTGTAGGCCAGGGTATCGGTGCCGTGCAGCAACAGCACCGCATCGCAGTCGCCCTGCGCCACGGCATCGCGGACGGCGGACGCCATCTGCAGCCAGTGGGTCGGCTGCATGTTGGCGCTGTCCAGCAGCGGTTGCAGTTCGCGGAAGGTCCAGCTCGGCAGCGGCCCGGCTTCCAGCGCCTGCTGCGCGCGCAGGCGAGCTTCGAAGCCGGAGGCTGGCATCAACCCGGCGGCGCTCTGTTGCATGCCGATGGTGCCACCGGTGTAGAGTACCAGCAGGCGTTCGATTGATTGATTCACACGCGCTCCTCGCTCGTTCGGCGCAGACCATCAGAAATACAGGCGGATGGGGCCAGCCCCGTGCACGGTTGCGCAGAGGGCTGGCCGGTCGCGTCGGAGCGCTTAGCGGCGCTCGGTGGTGTCGGGTGTGGCGGGCATGTTCGCCTTCCACACGGCCGGGTCGAGATCCAGGTCGGCGAAGTCCTTCGGATCGAGCACGGGTTGCTCGATGCCGGCGCGGATCTGGCGGTCGTAGTCGCGCATCAGGCGCAGGCCGACCTTGAACAGCAGGGCCACGGCGATCAGGTTGGCGATGGCCAGCAGACCCATGGTCACGTCAGCGAAGGCGAACACGGTGCCCAGATCCTGCACCGAACCCCAGAGCACAAGGATGACCACCAGGATGCGGTAGATCACCACCGGCATGCGCTTCTCGGTGAAGAAGCCCAGCGCGTTTTCACCCAGATAGTAGTTGTAGATCAGCGTGGTGAAGACGAACAGCAGCAGCGCGATGCTGATGAATACCCGACCCCACTCGCCAACCACGGCCGCCATGGCGGTCTGCGTCAGCACCACACCGGCCTGGTCCATACCCGGCTCGTAGACGCCCGAGAGCAGGATGATCAGCGCGGTGCAGCTGCACAGGATGATGGTGTCGATGAACACCGAGAGCGACTGCACGATGCCCTGCGCCACCGGGTGCTTGACCTCGGCGACCGCGGCGACGTTCGGCGCACTGCCCAGGCCGGCCTCGTTGGAGAACAGGCCGCGCTTGACGCCCATCAGGATCGCCGCGCCGATGCCGCCGGCGAAGGCCTGCTCCAGACCGAAGGCGCTGCGGAAGATCAGGCCGAAGGTTTCCGGCACGGCACCGAAGTTGCTGCCGATGACGAACAGCGCCATGCCCAGGTAGGAGAAGGCCATGACCGGCACCAGTACGTCGGCCCACTTGGCGATACGGCGGATGCCGCCGAAGATGATGCCGGCGATCACCAGCGTCAGCGCGATGCCGCTGGCCACGGTCGGCACGCCGAAGGTGTCATGCAGCGAGCTGGCGACGGTGAACGACTGCACGGCGTTGAAGCCGAAGCCGAAGGTCATCAGCAGCAGGATCGAGACGACGATGCCTAGCCAGCGCTGGCCGAGTCCGTGCTGGATGTAGAAAGCCGGGCCGCCGCGGTAGGTGCCGTCCGGCTCGCGACGCTTGTACAGCTGCGCCAGCGAGCACTCGAAGTAGCTGGTCGCCATGCCCACCAGCGCCACCACCCACATCCAGAAGATCGCGCCCGGGCCGCCGAGCATGATTGCCACCGAGACGCCGGCGATGTTGCCGGCGCCGACGCGGCCGGCGACCGAGAGCATTAGGGCCTGGAAGGAAGAGAGCTGTCCCGGCTGACGCTCGAAGGCGTGGCCGAAGATGCTGAACATGTTGCCGAAATAACGGAACTGGACGAAGCCGGAGCGAATCGTGAAGAGCAGACCGAGGCCGATCAGCATGACGATCAGCAGCTTGCTCCAAATGAGGTCATTCAGAAGGTCGAGCATGGCAATGTTCACCTTGTTGTCGTTGTTAGGGTGCCGGCGCGCGCCGCTGCGCCGTGCAAGCGGGGGATGTTTCAACAGTAGCGACAACAGGACAATTTCGCAGGTGGCCGCGATGTGACGCGACCTGATGCTAGAATGGCGACACTCGCGCCAACCGTCAGGGCATCCCATGACCTCCCACCTCGCCGAAAACCTCAAGTTGCTCTGCAGTCACTACCGCTCGATTGCCGAGGTGTGCCGCAAGCTGGCAATCAATCGGGCGCAGTTCAACAAGTACCTGGGCGGGCAGAGCCGTCCCACGCCGTTCAACCTCAAACGCATCGGCGACTTCTTCGGGGTCGAGGGCTACGAGCTGGAAATGCCGCCCGAGCAGTTCGCCCGGCTGGTCGGGGCGCGCCATCCGGAAGCCCAGGCGCTGCCGCGGACCGATCCGCTGCTGGCCCTGCTGCAGCCGTTGCGCGAGCACGCCGCGAGTCTGTCGCGCTATTGCGGCTACTACTTCGAATACGCCAACTGCATGTCGGTGCCGGGCAGCATCCTGATCTCGCTGGTGCATCTGCGCGAGGAAAACGGCCTCTACCTGTTCGAGCGTCAGGAGCGCCAGGAACGCGCCAGCCCTACCCTCGGCCACGCCGAGGACTGGGTACGCTGCCGCTACCTCGGCGCGGCGTTCGGCCTGCAGGACCGGCTGTTCCTGATCGACTACGAGTCGCTGACGCTCAACGAGATGAGCCAGACCATCCTCATTCCCAGCTTCAAGAGCCGCATCACCCGCCTCAATGGGCTGAAGACCGGCGTCTCCTCCGGTGACCGCCGTACCCCGGCCAGCACGCCGGTGGTGTGGGAATATCTGGGCAGCGAGATCAACCGCGTCAGTGCCTACCGCCAGGTGATGCTCTACAGCCCGGGCGACCCGCGTATCGACCCGGACATCCGCGAGCGTCTGGCGACGCCGCGTGTGGAGAACGGGCTGTTCGGCATCGAGTGAGTCGTGCGTCCTCACTCCTTGTTGCTGCTGTCGTATACCGCGCGGTCGAGTTCGGCTTCGCTGCGACCGACCAGGGTGGTGGTCATCAGGTCGCCGGCGACGTTCACCGTGGTGCGCGCCATGTCGAGGATGCGGTCGATCCCGGCGATCAGCGCCACGCCTTCGAGCGGCAGGCCGGCAGCGGTGAGCACCAGCCCGAGCATGATCAGCCCGGCGCCGGGGATGCCGGCGGTGCCGATGGAGGCCAGCGTCGCGGTGAGGATGATCATCGCGTACTGCCCGGCACTGAGGTCGATGCCGAAGGCCTGGGCGATGAACAGTGCGAGCACGCCCTGATAGATCGCCGTGCCGTCCATGTTGATGGTCGCGCCTACTGGCAGCACGAAGCCCGCCACACCTTCGGATACGCCGAGGTTCTTGCGCGCGCATTCGATGGACACCGGCAGGGTGCCGGAGCTGCTCGAGGTGCTGAAGGCCACCGCCAGCGCCGGGGCGATGCCCTGGAAGAAACGCAGCGGATTGAGCCGCGCCAGCAGGCCGAGCAGGCCGCCGTAGACCAGTAGCACGTGGGCGATGCTGGCCAGGTAGATCACGCCGATCACGCCCGCCAGCGGCAGCAGTACTTCAGCACCATGGCTGCCGACGACGCCGGCGGTCAGGGCGAAGACGCCAATCGGCGCGACGCGCATCACCAGATCGGTGAGCTTGTAGAAACTCTCGGCCAGCGCATCGAACAGGCGCACCGCCGGCGCGCCGCGCTCGCCGATCAGGTTGATGCTGACGCCCAGGGCGATGGCGAAAACGATGATCTGCAGGATGTTGCCCTCGGCGAAGGCAGTGACCGGATTGGAAGGCACCAAGCCGACCAGAATCGACACCAGCGAGGGCGCCTGCTTGGCCTGTTCGCTGCCACTGGCGACCATGTTCATGCCTTCGCCCGGGGTGAACAGCGCGCCGAACAGCAGGCCGATGCTGACCGCGAAGGCGGTGGTCACCAGGTAGATGGCGATGGTCTTCAGACTGATGCGGCCGAGCTTGGCGCTGTCCTGCATCGAGGTTATGCCGGCCACCAGCGAAACGAACACCAGCGGCACGATGAGCATCTTGATCGCATTGAGAAACAGCGTGCCGATCGGTGCCAGCAGCTGCGCGTCTGCGCCAAAGGCCATGCCGGCGGCGACGCCGAGGGCCAGGCCGATGAGGATCTGCTGCCAGAGCGGCAGGCGGACGAGCAGGCGCAGGGGAGCGGAGAGGGTCGTACTCTGAGTCATGGGTTTTCCTGTTGTTTTTATTGTGCGAACGAGCCGGGCTGGTGGCTCGTAAAGCGAACGCCCGGCATGGGTGCCGGGCGCTTGGGACGATCACACCACCAGCGGTGCCAGGCGTGGCGCGATCATGTTTTCCGGGCGCAGGATCTCGGCGAGCATGGCGTCGTCGAGCAAGCGTTCCTCGCGCACCAGCTCCAGCACACTGCGGCCGCCGAGCAGCGCCTCACGAGCCAGGCGGGTGCTGTTGTCGTAGCCGATGTAGGGGTTCAGCGCGGTGATCAGGCCAATGGAGCTTTCCATCAGCTCGCGGCAACGGTCTTCGTTGGCAGTGATGCCTTCGATGCAGTGCTCGCGCAGCATGTCCATGGCGCGTTGCAGCAGGCGGATCGAATCGAACAGCTTGTAGGCGATCAACGGTTCCATGACGTTGAGCTGCAGCTGCCCGCCCTCGGCGGCCATGGTCAGCGCGAGGTCGTTGCCGATGACTTCGAAGGCGACCTGGTTGACCGCTTCCGGGATCACCGGATTGACCTTGCCCGGCATGATCGAACTGCCCGGCTGGCGCGGCGGCAGGTTGATCTCGTTGAAGCCGGTGCGCGGGCCGCTGGAGAGCAGGCGCAGGTCGTTGCAGATCTTCGACAGCTTCACCGCCAGGCGCTTGAGCATGCCGGAGAACAGCACGAACGAGCCCATGTCCGAGGTGGCTTCGATCAGGTCCGCGGCCTGGCGCAGCGGCTGGCCGCTGATCTGCGCCAGGCGCTGCACGGCAATGGCCTGGTAGCGCGGATCGGCATTGATGCCCGTGCCGATCGCGGTGCCGCCGAGGTTCACTTCCAGCAGCAGCTCCGGGGCGAAGCCGCGCAGATGGTGCAGATCCTCGCCGAGGGTGGTGGCGAAGGCGTGGAACTCCTGGCCGAGGGTCATCGGCACGGCGTCCTGTAGCTGGGTACGGCCCATCTTCAGCACGTGGGCGAAGGCATGGCCCTTGCCGGTCAGCGACTGGCAGAGGCTCTCCAGGCTGGCGAGCAGGGTGTCGTGACCGAGCAGCAGGCCCAGGCGAATCGCCGTCGGATAGGCGTCGTTGGTGGACTGCGCCATGTTCACGTCGTTGTTCGGGTGCAGGTACTGATACTCGCCCTTGGCGTGGCCCATGGCCTCAAGGCCGAGGTTGGCGATTACTTCGTTGGCGTTCATGTTGGTCGAGGTGCCGGCGCCGCCCTGGATCATGTCCACCACGAACTGCTCATGGAATTCGCCGCGAATCAGTCGTGCACAACCCTGGCTGATCGCCACGTGCTTGGCTTCGGGCAGGTAGCCCAGCTCGCGGTTGGCGTCTGCGGCGGCCTGCTTGACCATCGCCAGGGCGACGATCAGCTTCGGGTAATGCGCCAGCGGCACGCCGGAGAGGCGGAAGTTGTGCAGTGCGCGCAGGGTCTGGATGCCGTAGTAGGCGTCGGAAGGAACGGGGAGGGTGCCAAGCAGGTCTTTTTCGACTCGCGATGATGCAACTTCGGACATGATGGTAATGTGGCTTCGGTAGGCGCAGGCAGTGCTGCAGTGCGCCTAAAATAAGGCTTTCAGGCGTTTCGCGGCCAATGCCGTTGCTGGCTGCCCTATGCCGAAACGGCATAATGTCCGTGTGACTTTGTACCGGTCGCAATCGTATCGAGGGATGTTCAGGTGAATCTGGAAACCAAGTGGCTGGAGGATTTCGTGGCGCTGGCGGCGACCCGCAGCTTCTCCCAGGCCGCGCAACGCCGCTTCGTCACGCAGCCGGCCTTCAGCCGGCGGATACGCTCGCTGGAAGAGGCGCTCGGCCTGCAACTGATCAACCGCTCGCGCACGCCGATCGAGCTGACCGAGGCCGGCCAGCTGTTCCTGATCAGTGCGCGCAACATGGTCGAACAGCTCGGCGAAGTGGTGCGCCATTTGCACCACGTCGAGGGCCGGCAGGGCGAGGTGTTGCAGATATCCGCCGCGCACTCGCTGGCGCTGGGCTTCTTCCCAGCGTGGATCGCCGGCCTGCGCCACGACGGGCTGAACATCGCCACCCGGCTGATCGCCACCAACGTCGGCGAAGCCGTGCATGTGCTGCGCGAAGGCGGCTGCGACCTGATTCTCGCCTACTACGACCCGGATGCCGCGCTGCAGCTCGACCCAGAGCTGTTCCCCTCGCTGCACCTGGGGCGCACCGAAATGCTGCCGGTCTGCGCGGCGGGCGCTGACGGCGTGCCGCTGTACGACGTCGATAGCGGCCAGACCGTGCCGCTGCTGGCCTACAGCGCTGGCGCCTTTCTCGGTCGCTCGGTGAACCTGCTGCTGCGCCAGCGCGCGCTGCGCTCGACCACTGTCTACGAGACGGCCATGGCCGACAGCCTGAAGAGCATGGCACTGCAGGGGCTGGGGATCGCCTGGGTGCCGCGCCTGAGCGTCGAGCCCGAGCTGCAGCGTGGCGAGCTGGCGATCTGTGGTAGCGAGCAATGGCGCGTACCGCTGGAAATTCGCCTTTATCGTTGCTCGCTGATGCGCAAGGGTGCAGTGCGCTTGCTCTGGCGAAGGCTGGAAAACCGTGCCGCGCAAGCGCAGCGACAGGCGGGCGAAACGGCAAGTTAAAGCGCCCCACGCGGCCAAATGTGCGTAACAAGCGGTTAACTGCACACATTTTGTTGCTTCGCGCGAGGCAACTTTTTCGGGCGACGCTGTCTTAGCTGAGCAATCCGTGCCATGGCCAGGCCGGACTCTAGCCAAGGACAGACAGCCGTGAATTACGACTCCGACGCCGCCGTGCCCCCTGCGGGCTCGGTCTTTGCTGTGCCCGACCCGGCGACCGCCGGCATCGAGCCCGTCACTTTGCATGCCGCGCTGAGCCGCGTGGCGCATGGCGCGCCTGATCGATCGGCGGTGCTTTCGACACGCTTCGCGCCGCTGGACCATCGCGGCCTGCAGCAGATGATCGAGCAGACCCGTCGCCAGTTGCGCCTGGCCGGCTTCGGCCGCGACGCGCGCATCGGCGTATTGCTGCCAGAAGCCCCGCAGGCGGCGGTCGCGATCATTGCCGTCGCCTGCTCAGCGGTTGCCGTCCCGCTCGATCCACGTCTTGGCCCGGCCGAGTTGGACCAGTTTCTCCAGCAGCTGCCGCTCGATGCCC